>JAAVHF010000064.1 GCA_014799845.1 Oscillibacter sp.
AAGACTACCTGGTTGATAGGCAGGAGGTGGAAGCGCAGTAATGTGTGCAGCTGACCTGTACTAATCGCCCGAGGGCTTGACCTACATTATGCAGGCAATAGCCTCGCTCCGCTCCCAATCCCCTTTCTTCCCTTTGTTCAGTTTTCAGGGTGTGATCCTGAATAGTTGGTGTTGATTAGGGCGAGGGTCCACCCGTTCCCATCCCGAACACGGAAGTTAAGCTCGCTTCTGCCGACAATACTTGGCTGGAGACGGCCCGGGAAGATAGGTAACGCCAACATGAAGGGACAGTCGAAAGGCTGTCCCTTTTTTTGTTCTATCATACATTGGAGGGGTGCAAAATGGCAAGACGGGAATCTGGTGCAGGACCGATTAGACCCAGAATGGCCAGGGGTCACGTTTCCTGGTGGCCATGTGGAGCCGGGCGAGTCCTTCGTGGAATCCGTGATTCGTGAAGTCAGGGAAGAGACAGGCTTGGCAATCAGAAGACCGCGGCTGTGCGGCTTGAAACAGTTTCTGCGGGATGATGGCGTGCGGTATGTTGTTTTCTTTTTCAAGACGGACTGCTTTTCGGGGGAATTGACCTCCTCGGATGAGGGGAAAGTGTTTTGGATCAAAAGGTCCGAGTTAGGCAATTACAGATTGGCAAATGATTTTGAGAATATGCTGCGCGTATTCGAATCAGAGGATTTGAACGAATTTTATTATGAGAAGATTGATGGTGAGTGGCAGCTGACGCTGCTTTGATTTCACGGCAGAAAGGGCATGGTATGTATAAGATTTTTGTCATCGAAGATGACGCCGTTATCGCGGGGGCGGTAGTCGAGTACATTGCCTCCTGGGGCTGGGAGGCACGCAAGGCGGAGGATATGACTCGTGTCATGGAGGAATTTGCCTCTTTTGCCCCTCACCTGGTCCTCCTGGACATCGGCCTGCCATACCGGAACGGATATCACTGGTGCGTTGAAATCCGGAAGCTCAGTCAAGTGCCCATCGTATTCCTCTCCTCCGCTTCTGATAATATGAACATTGTTATGGCGATGAACATGGGCGGAGACGACTTTGTAGCAAAGCCTTTTGACTTGGAGGTCTTGGCAGCAAAGGTCCAGGCGCTGCTGCGAAGGACCTACGACTTCGGGGCTTCCGCGCCGCTGCTGGGATGCCGGGGAGCAGTACTGGATACTGGGGATAACACCTTACGCTATGAGGGACAGACGCTGGAACTGAGCCGGAATGAGTACCGGATTTTACAGGTACTGCTGGAGCAGAGAGGGAAAACGGTCTCCAGAGATACGTTGATGCGGAAATTATGGGAGACGGACAGCTTTGTGGATGAGAATACCCTGACGGTGAATATGGCCCGGCTGCGGCGGAAACTGGAGGGGATCGGTCTGACGGAGTTTATCCGGACCAAAAAGGGACTGGGTTACCTGATTGAGGGGTGAGTGCGGATGCGGCTGCTTTGGGGATATGTCAAAGGGAAGTGCTGGGTGCTGGTATTGCTGGGCGTATGTATAGGGGTGTTCGCCTGGGTGCTGGCCCTCTACGACCTGCCGGCAGAGGCGGCGGGGTATGGCGGATTGTTATGTGTTATCCTGCTGCTGATCTGCGGTGTGGCGGATTTTTTGCGATGGCGCAGGCGTGTGCTGGATCTGGAAGGAATGACGGGCCAGGCGGCGCTGCTGCTGCCGCTGCTGCCGGAGGCACGTAACCTGGAGGAAGCGGCCTATCGGGAACTTCTGACGGAACTGAACGAAGACCGCAGGAACGCGGTTTCCACGCTGGATGCGAAGAATCGGGAAACGATGGACTACTACACTATGTGGGTGCATCAGATCAAAACGCCGATTGCCGCCATGCGGCTGATCCTTCGGGAGGATGAGACAGAACAGGGGCTGGCCCTGAAAGCGGAATTATTCCGGGTGGAGCAGTACGTGGAATTGGTACTCAGCTATCTGCGGTTGGACGGCGGGGCTTCGGATTATGTCATCCGGCAGGTCAACGTGGACAACGTCCTGCGGCAGGCGGTGCGGAAGTACGCGCCGCTGTTTATACGGGGGAAGGTTGCGCTGGAGCTGCGGGAAACCGGATTGAAGGCGCTCAGCGATGAGAAGTGGCTGCAATTGGTGATCGAGCAGGTGCTGTCCAACGCTGTGAAGTACGCCCCCGGCGGTCGTGTGACGGTGTGGAGCGAGGGGGAGAAGCTGCTGATTCAGGATGACGGCGTGGGCATCGCGGCAGAGGATCTGCCCAGGATCTTCGAGCGGGGATTTACTGGCTGCAATGGCAGGATGGATAAGCGGTCTACCGGAATTGGACTTTACTTATGCAGGGAGATTTGCAGAAAACTGGGACATACCATTTCTGTGGATTCTGAACAGGGGAAGGGGACCAGGATTACGATTGGGCTGGCGCGGCCTTATCTTGAAGTTGAATAGAATATTCGTTCCTGACGCAGGCTGGGGACGGTTTCATTGGTTTCTGTAACCAACAAAAAGGACTTGGGGAGAGTTGCCCAAGTCCTTTTTTGTCAGTTTTTAGTTTGTGCCTGCCGCGCCCTGCGCGCCGAGGCTTCACGCTCCCGGAGGGTCTCCTCAATGTGGAAGTTCTGCTCCAGGCCGGGATAGATGAGAAACACCGCCGGGAGTGCCGGGACCCAGAAATTGGTCAGCGGAAGCAGTGTCACCGCCAGGGTGAAAAACCGCAGGATCAGCCCCCAGTAGCCGCCCATGATGGCCAGCGCCGCCAGACTGCGGGGCAGCTGGCCGATGAACAGCAGAGCGGCGTTTTTCAGCATCTGACCGAAGGTCAGTTCCATAAGCGCTAGCTGGGGCCAAAGATACAGCGACAATCCCAGCACCAGAATGATGCCCGCCGCCAGAGCCGCACCGGTGGCCGCGTTCAGATGCAGAGCCCCCGCATGGAACAGCAGGAAAAACTGTGCGGCCAGCAGTCCGCCGCCGACGGCTCCCGGCAGGAGAGATGCCTTTGCGCTGCGTTTCCAGACACGGCGGTAGGTGTGCCACCAGAACCCCGGTTCATCCCGCAGGCCCCGCAGGATGGTGTCCGCCAGCGCGCATAACTCCGGTCCCGCCAGCGCGCCGCCCACGAGGCCGAACAGGGGAGCAAAGATCAGCACGTGGGAGTAAAGGGCGAAGGCCACCCCCACAAAGAAGGGGAGGCATCCAACCAGGGCCAGGAATCCCGCCCGGAACACATCCCAGAAGTCCCGGCTCAATACCTCCCAGAAGCGGGGAAGGCTGGTTTTGCGGGGTGCATCCGGCGGAAGGCCGGGGCCCTCGCGGTCATAATTCGGAAAAAATCCCATAGCGTGCTGCTCCTTTCCTGGCTCTTAGAACCTGATTGATATCTCAGCTGAAGAGGACGGCCCAAAGGGCCTGGGCCCCGGAGAAAGCCGCTTCGTCCGCCTCCGTCAGAATCATCCGGCGGGCAAAGAACAGCGTGTCGGGGAGACAGTTGGTCCACTCGACCTCCGCCGCTCCTGACCAGTTGGCAAAAGGCACGGTCATGTTCTCCCAGTCCGTGGAGCCCTCCGGAGGCGTGGAACCGTCCAGGTAGGACAGGGCGTCGTGGTTGGTCTGGAAGCTCTCCGGATCATCCAGGAGGAAAATACCGCTCTGGCGGGTGTAAAAGTCCGCGTTCAGCTTGTCCAGATTGGTTGTCATGACCTGAATGGCGGCGTCGTCCATGGCGGTGGAGGTGTAGTCGATCTGAATGGCGTTGACGGCTACATGGACCTCGCCGTCGCCGTTGCAGTCCGGGGCGATTTTTTCCAGCGCGGCCCGCAGGGAGGCAATTTCATCCGGAGTGGCAGCATAGCGGGTCACCAGGGCAACCGAGCAGTCATTCTGCGCCTTGGTCAGACGCTCCCAGGCGACGCCGCAAAGGATGATCACGGCCAGTACGCCGCAGAGCACATAAATCCAGTGGTAGCGCCACCAGTTGTCCCGGCGCTGCTGGGGCGTCATATTTTCGGGCATTTCCCGGGGAATCGGTCGTTTTGCCATGGCTTGCCTCCCTGGCCGTGTGGCCTGTGTGGTATTATAGCATAAAAGAACTGGGTTTTCTACCTGGGTTATGACACATAACAGTCCAATGTGCGGCAGTTCCCTTCGACCTGATAGCCGCCGCTGCCGGCGGGGAGGAAATAGCATTCCCCTTTGCGAATAACGCGGCTTTCGCCGCCGCAGAGGAGCATTCCGCTGCCCTCGGTGAACAGAAGCGCGTGGAAGGAATCTGTGCCGCAGGCGGCGGCGAAAGCGCCGTCATGACCGTCGGTGGTGAAGTAACGGCAATGACCCAGGTGAGGGGCGAAATCCGGAGCCTCTGTTGGATGGAGGTCCGTCACGTCCAGAGCCTTTTCAATGTGAAGCTGCCGGGGAAGTCCATCCGGTCCCACGCGGCCGTAGTCAAAAACGCGGTAGGTCACATTGGAATTTTGCTGAACCTCCGCAATGACCAGACCCGCGCCAATGGCGTGGAGTGTGCCGGAAGGGATAAAAAAGACGTCTCCACGCTTGACCGGGACGGCGCGGAGGACCTCGGTCAGGGTTCCGTCCGCCGTCCGGCGGGCCAGTTCCCCGGCGGTGATTTCCTGCCGGAAGCCGTAGTAGAGGCAGGAACCGGGGGCGGCGTCCAGGACCACCCACATCTCCGTTTTGCCGTACTGGCCCTCGTGGGACAGGGCGTAAGCATCGGAGGGGTGAACCTGGACGGAGAGATTCTGTCTGGCGTCAATGAGCTTGATGAGCATGGGGAAGTTCTCAAACTGACGGCAGTTGGTACCCAAAACCTCCGGCCCCGCCTTTTCAATATAGGCGGGGAGGGTCTGACCGGCATAGGGGCCGTCTTTCAATACGGAGGGTCCATCGGGGTGGCAGGAGAGAACCCAGGCCTCCGCCAGGGGCGACAGATCGCTGAGAATGCCGAAATCGGTTTTCAGGCGCTGTCCGCCCCAGATATAGTCCTTACAGGCGGGTAAAAGTTGATATGCGGGCATGGAATAGCCTCCAGTGTGCTGTTATTAGATCATAATCTCAAAGGGCGCGGCGGCCAGTCCGGTGCCGCCACAAAGTCCCGCGGGACCAAAGCTGTACCAGGCGTAACGAACCGCTTTTGGCGTTGAGACGCCGGGAGCGGCTGCCCGAACGGTATCCGGGGCGGTCACCTGAGCTACCGCGTGCTGGAAAGTGCCGTCGGGGCCTGCCAGCCGGAAGCCGCCGCCGCGCAGGACCAGCCCGCCGCCCGTATGGTCGAAATGGAGCAAAACGGCGTCTCCGTTTCGCTGGGCGGAGATACATACCGGGGGCCGTCCGGTGACCGGCAGACGGTACACGGCCTCCAGGGCCAGGAGGCCCAGGCGGGTCCCGGGGGTGCGCTTGTCAATGGGATGGATGTTGTCAAATTCGCCGCAGTCCGTCAGAACGGCAAGCCCAACGCCCGGCAGCGTCCGGGCGGCGTCCGCCTGGGCCTTGCGGAGGATGGGCCAGCGCATGGAGTCGCCGGAGAGGGACTCGGCTTTGCTGATATACATGGGGAGCTGGAGGAGGAGGAAGGGCTTTTCTCCGCCGCCCCAGTCCTGCCGCCAGCGGCGGATCAGATGGGTGAGAAGTGCGTAATAGTCCCCGGGCCACTCCTCGTCCTGCTCTCCCTGATAGTACCAGAAGCCGCGAATGGCATAGGGGGCAAGCCGGGAGAGCATGGCGTCATACAGATTTCCCGGTCGCTGGAAACCGGTTCGTCCGGCAGGCGGGGGCCAGGGGTAGAGGCCGCACGCCTCGTTGAGGACTTCCCAGGTCACCTCCGGCTCCTGGGCACGGCGGGCGGCGACGCGTGCGTTCCAGGCGTCTACCTCCTTTTGGTAGGCGGCCAGCTCCCGGGCAAAGGCTTCGTCAGACTTGCTGCCCATGCGGGCGTCGTATCCGGCGATCCGCGCCCGGCCCTCCGGGAAAGAGGCCAGCTCCTCCCGGGGAAGCCAGCAGTGGGCGTAGGTCCCGCCCCAGCAGCAGGAGATGACGCCGATATGAACGTCCGTCAGATGCCCGGCCAGCGTTTTACCGGCATACCAGGCCACGGCGGAGAAGTCTCCGGCGGTTTCCGGGCCGGAGAGCTTCCAGGCGGGCGGGGTGGACTGCTCCAGCGCCTCCGCCTCCTCCGGGGTGGCCGCCTTAGGGGTCATGTAGAGGTGGATGCGGGGATGGAAACTGGCCTGTACAGCGGCCTCGCCGTTTTCGGAATCCTTCAGGGCCAGCTCCATGTTGCTCTGGCCTCCGGCCAGCCAGACCTCTCCGCGATAGACCTGTTTCAGGCGGATCACATCCGCTCCGCACCGGACGGTCAGCGTGTAGGGGCCTCCGGCGGGACAGGCGGGGAGATCCAGCCGCCAGCGGCCGGTTTTACCGGCGCGGGTTCGGACAGACTGACCGTCCAGCTCCGCTGTTACCGCCGCCCCCGCGGGGGCGGCGCCCCAGAGGGGGACGGGGACTTCCCGCTGGAGGACCATGTTGTCGCCGAATATAGCGGCAAGCTTCAAGCCCATGTCACTTTCGCCCCAGATAGGCCAGGTTCTTCTCGATCAGCCCGCACCGCTGCGCTACGCAGTCCGCCGAGCGCTGGGGGTCGGCGGGGGTGCGGAGGGCGAAGTCCACCAGACGGTCCACGGTGGTGGAGGCCACGTGCAGGCGGGTGTCGGCGGAGGCGTAGTAGATATAGAGAGAGCCGTCATCGTCCACAATAGCGCCGTTGGTGAATACCACGTTGCTGACGTCGCCGGTCCGCTCATCCCAGCGGGGGGCGATGAGGAACCCGGAGGGCTCGGCGATCACCCGGGCGGGGTCGTCCAGAGCGGTGAGAAACACATACACCACATACCGCAGTCCGGCGGCGGTGTTTCGCACGCCATGGGCGATGTGCAGCCAGCCGGCCTTCGTCTTGATGGGCACCGCGCCCGCGCCGTTTTTCGATTCGGTGATGGTGTGGTATTTCCGGGCGCTGGTGATGCGCTCATGATCGATCACCGGGTGGGTGATGTCCCCGCAGAGGCCGAAGCCGATGCCGCCGCCGCTGCCGGTGTCAATAAAGCCGTCCATGGGGCGGGTGAAGAAAGCGTATTTGCCCTCCACAAATTCCGGCAGCAGGCAGACGTTCCGCTGCTGGGGACTTTCCAGAGTCACCAGATTGGGCAGACGCTCCCAGGTTTTCAGATCCCTGGTGCGGACGATGCCCGCCGCCGCCACGGCGGCGGAGAGGTCGGGGTTGGCGGGGTCCTTGCTTTCGGAGCAGAACACGCCGTAGATCCAGCCGTCCTCATGCCGGGTCAGGCGCATGTCATAGACGTTGGTTTCCTCGGGGCAGGTATCCGGCAGCTGGAGGGGATAGTCCCAGAAGCGGAACCCGTCCACGGGGCTCTCGCTCTCCGCCACGGCGAAAAAGCTCTTGCGGTCATTGCCCTCCACCCGGGCTATCAGATAATACTTGCCGTTCAGCTTGATGGCCCCGGCATTGAATACCGCGTTGACCCCCAGGCGCTCCATGAAATAGGGGTTGCTCTCGGGGTTCAGGTCGTACCGCCAGATCACCGGGGCGTGCTCGCGGGTCAGTACCGGATATTCCCAGCGGGTGTAGATGCCGTTATAGAAATCACTGGGCCGGTTTTTCCGGTTGATGATGGTTTCGTACCGGGCGGTCTCCCGGGCGAGGGCGGTATCAAATGAAAACATCAGGGTCCCTCCTTATCAGTTCCATACACATCCGCCCGTTGTGGTACGGGCATTTCCAGGGCTCGACGATGGGCTTTTCCCGGTCAGGCTCGCCCGCTTCGTCCAGCCGCCAGAACCACTCGCCGCCGGGGCGGCGGTCCTCCAGCTTTTCCGTGATGTACCGCCAGAGGCTGGCGGCGGCATCCCGGCAGTCCGTGCGGTCCGGGTGCTTGATAAATTCATTGACAAAGCCCAGCAGAGCCTCCGCCTGGACCCACCAGACGCGGTGGGTATCCACCACGCCCCTTTCGCACTCGTTGGCCAGGGAGCCGTTGAAGGCGGCGCGGAGGACGCTGTCCGCCAGGGCGCTGTCGATAGCGGCGATCTTTTCCGTTAACGCCGGGGTTTCCAGCAGGAAGCAGCCCCAGTCGATGAGCCAGCTTGATTCGATGTCGTGGCCGTAGCTGGTCAGATCAATGAGCGAACGGTAGTCCTTATCAAAAAAGACCTCCTGCCGCCGCAGCCGGGGATTATAGACCTTCCGGGCGTAGATGTCCAGAATGCGCTCCAGGGCAGCAGATACTTCCGGGCTTTTTTCGGCCTGATACAGGCCGGAATAGCCCTCGAATACGTGCAGAAGCGTGTTCATGGTCCGCTCCGCCATGACGCCGTTTTCCGACAGCTTTTCGTTGGAGGCCGGGCGGAAATCCCGGGTGAAAGCCTCCAGATAGCCGCCGCCGTCAGTACAGCGGGTCTCGATGATATCAAACAGTTCCTTTGCCAGGGCCAGGGCTTCCCCTTCGCCGGTAAGGCGGTAGTAGGCGGAGAGGGCATAGATGGCGAAGGCCTGATTGTAGGTGTGCTTGGTGGCGTCCAGGGGCTTGCCGTCGTAGGACACGGACCAGTAGACGCCGCCCTGCTCCCGGTCCAGGCATTTGTCCGTCAGAAAACGGTAGGCGTGCCGGGCGTAGGGAATGAGGGTTTCATCTCCGGTAACCATGGCGGCTTCGGAGAAAAACCAGAGGATGCGGCTGTTCAGGATGCAGCCCTTTTCCGCCTGCCTGTCAATGCGCAGATCGAAGTCCATGTAGCCGTAGTACCCGCCGTGCGCCTCGTCCCGCAGGGCCTGCCAGAAGGGCAGGAGCCGCTGGGTAAGCATGGCGCGGGCGGCTTGCGCGATGCGCTGCATAGAAAGCCCTCCTTTACCGCTTGCCAATCTCGCGGTCGGCCTCGCTGGTCTCGTCGTGGGAGAGAATGTAGTCCACCACGTCGTCCGCTGTGGTGAAGGCCAAGCCCACACAGCTGTCGGCGCAGCCGTAGTACACGGCGATGCGGCCGGTGTCCGCGTCCTGAAGGGTGGCGCAGGGGAAGCAGACGTTGGGCACGAAGCCCCGCTCCTCGTACCACTCCTCCGGGGTCAGAAGGAACGTATTGCAGCGGTGGAGCACCCTGCTGGGCTCGTTGATGTCCAGGATCGCGCCGCCGATGGAGTAGACATAGCCGTTGCAGGTCCCGGTAACGCCGTGGTAGAAGAGGAGCCAGCCCTTGTCCGTCTCAATGGGCGCGGCCCCGCCGCCGATTTTCAGATTCTCCCACCAGTTGCCGCTCTTGCCCATGACGTGGCGGTGGCGGCCCCAGAATTCCATGTCCGGACTCTGGCTGAGGAAAATGTCGCCAAAGGGCGTGTGGCCGGAATCGGAGGGGCGGGAGAGCATGGTATACATGCCGTTTATCTTCCGGGGGAAGAGGACCGCGTTGCGGTTGAAGGGGACGAAGGGATTCTCAATGCGGGTGAAGGTCCGGAAGTCCCTTGTCTCCGCCACGCCGATGGACGCGCCGTAGAAATCCTGACACCAGATGACGTAATAGGCGTCCTCCACCTTTACCAGCCGGGGATCGTAGGCGTAGACGGGCATGGCGGGGCCGCCGTTTTGATCCACAAAATGGATTTTTTCCCGGCCGAAGGTCCAATGGACGCCATCCCGGCTGCGGCCCAGGTAGATATAGGGGATGCCGTTGGTCTGCTCGCCCCGGAATACGCCGATGAACGCGCCCTCATAGGGCATGACGGCGCTGTTGAAAATCCGGGCCACGCCGGACAGGGGATTGCGGCCAATGATGGGGTTCTCCTGATACCGCCACAGGGGGGCGGCGCAGCCCGCGGGACGGTCCTGCCAGGGGATGTTGGGCAGGCTGGGGCAAATGAGTTTCGTGCTGCACATAGAAATGTCTCACTTTCCATAGATAGATACTAAAGGAGCGCGAAACTGCGTATGACATAAGCGAAACGCAGTTTCGCGCCAAAAAGTTCTTTTGATACTTTTCTTTCAAGAAAAGTATGTATGCCTTATCCCTTCACCGCGCCTGCGGCCATGCCGGAGTAGATCTGGTCCTGGCACAGCAGGAAGATGATCAGGGCGGGGATGATGGTGATGAGTACGCCGGCGCAGATGTAGTTATACTGGCTGCCCATGGGACCGGTGAACACGTACAGGGAGGTGGAAACCACCTGATAACGGGTCTTGTCCTGGAGGTACAGACCGGCCATGTAGTACTCGTTGTAGGTGCTCACGCCCTTGAGGATGGCGCTGGTAACGATGGCGGGCTTGAGCAGGGGAAACAGGATGCGGAAGAACGCGCCGAAGTAGGTGCAGCCGTCCATAATGGCGGACTCGTCCAGGTTGATCGACAGGTTCTCGAAGAACTGGAGGAAAATGTAAATGGTGATAACGTCGGTGCCCAGCATCAGGATGATGTAGCCGTGCATGGTGTTCACCAGGTTCAGGGCGGTCATGATCTGGTACACGGTGACCTGACTGGCAATGCCGGGGATCAGGGTGGCGATCATGAACAGGTTCCGGATGAGCTCATTGCCGGGGAACTTGAACCGGTTGAGGACGTAAGCCAGCATGGCGCTGATGAACACGCTGCCCACCAGGACGCAGATGACGATGAAGAAGCTGTTGAGGAAAGCGCTTCCCATATTGGCCTGCTGCCAGGCGGTCTTGAAGTTCTCGAAGTAGGTCCAGCTCTTGGGCAGGACCATGACGTTGGTGGACTGGTACTCCTCCACGCTCTTGAAAGCGGTGATGACGCAGGAGACAATGGGGACCAGGGCCACGAAGGCGGCGAAGATCAGGAATACATACTTGACCACGCTGATGAGGCCCCGCTGGAATTTCATCATGCCTACGCTCTTTTCCATTACTTTTTGCCTCCCTTCCCATCGGCGATGGCGTGCTTGGGACGGTTTTCCGCCTCGTCCATCTTCTTTTCAGCAAATTTCTGGACCAGCGTCACAATGACGATGATGCCCAGCAGGACCACTGCCATGGCGCTGGCCAGGCCAACCTTCATATCGGTATGGGCCAGCTTGTTCATGACCACGAAGTAGGTGGAGGTGCCGAAGGTGCCGCCGGTGACCACATAGGGCATTTCGAAGGCGGACAGCGCGCCGGAGACGGACAGGATCAGGTTCAGTACCACGATGGTGCGGATGGACGGAATGATGATGCACTTGAAGCGCTGCCAGGAGTTGGCGCCGTCGATCTCGGCGGCCTCGTAGAGCACCGGGTCAACGGAGGCGATGGCGCCGATGAACAGCACGATGTTCTGGCCCATGTACTTCCACAGGGAGCAGGCCACCAGGACCATGTTGTTGATGGCGGTGTTCTCCAGCCAGTTGGGGGTCTCGGTGATGCCCACCCAGCCCAGAAGGGTGTCCAGCACGAAGCCGGGGTTCAGGAAGAACTTGAAGATAAAGCCCACGGCGATGCCGCAGATGAGGCAGGGGAAGTACAGCGCGCCGCGGAAGAACTTGCTGCCCCGGACCTTGAAGCTGAGGATGGTGGCGAAGAGCAGCGCCAGACTGATCTGGAATACGGAGCCTACCATATAATACAGGCTCAGCTTCAGCGCTTGGAAGCAGTCGGAGCGGCTGAACACGTCCATGTAGTTGCGCAGGCCCACGAAGCCGCGGACGCGCAGGTAGTCCCGGTCATAGAAGCTGAACTGCACCATCTTGAAGAAGGGCAGATAGGTAAAGGTGAACAGGAGCAGCAGCGGCACGATCAGAAACGTGATGGTGCAGATGATCTGCTGGCCCCGCATGGTCTTGCATTTTTGCAGGAAGGTCAGCTTTGGGCGGTCCAAAGTGACTTGTGGTTCCTTCATTGAATTGCCTCCCTTTCTTTTCTGTCACACAAAGGTCATTCTGTGAGAGGGCCGGGGTACCCGGCCCTCTCACAAGGGCGTAACCGGTTACGCGGCGGGCGCGTAGCGGTCCACGGCGGCATTCCACCGGGCGTTCCAGTCGGCAATGATGTCCTCGAAGCTCTCGCTGCCGGTGATGACGGCCTCGACGATGCGCTGGACATGGGTATTGTCGGCGTTGAGGGAGATCTCGCTCTCACGGTTCACGTCGGACTGGAGGGTGGCCAGCTCGGTGGGAGCGGGGGTGTCCTCCAGCAGGGTGATGCCGTCGAAGGCGGCCAGGGTGTCGGGATAAGCCTGGCTCTTCAGCACGGGCACGCCGCCCTGGTCATAGGCGAAGTTGCTGGACTCGGAGAGCCACTTGATGTACAGCATGGAGGCGATCTTGCTGTCGTCGGAAATGGAATTGTTCACGCCGAA
The DNA here is from genome assembly GCA_014799845.1 of Oscillibacter sp. Taxonomy (GTDB): domain Bacteria; phylum Bacillota; class Clostridia; order Oscillospirales; family Oscillospiraceae; genus Pelethomonas. Next base: position 12,351 of record JAAVHF010000064.1, read on the forward strand.
GCAGTAGTCGGAGCCGGCGGAGGCGTACTGGGTGCCGTTCACCGTGATGGGGAAGGGCATATAGCCGATGTCGGCGGCATTGGGGCCGGCTTCCTGCATCTGGACGATGGCCCAGGAGCCCAGGACCAGGACGCCGATCTCACCGTTGTTGATCATGGGCTTGCAGCCCTCCCAGTCGGTGGCGGTGGGGGAGTCCTCGGTGAGGCCCATGCTGACGGCGTCATAGAGGATCTTGTAAACGGCGTAGGGACCGGTGCCGTCGCCGCGGTCGGCAAAGGCGTCCTTGGTCTGGGGCATGGTAATATTCATCCAGTCGGGGTCAGCGGTAGCGCCGCCGCCAATGTAGGCGTCCCATGCGCCCATGGTCCAGCCGGCAGCGAAGTTGGTATACAGGGGGATGGCGTCGGTCTTGTCCTTGATGTCCTGGAGGAACTTCAGGAACTCGTCAGGAGTCTTGGGCAGGTTGTCGCTGGTATAGCCGGCGGCCTCGGCAACCTTCTTGTTGTAGACGATGCCCTGGGCGTTGCCGGTGGAGGGGATGCCGTAGACCACGCCGTCATAGGCGCGGTTGGTGGCGAAGTTGTAGTCCGCCTCGATCTCGCTGAGCTGGCACAGGGGATGGAAGTACAGGCCCAGGTCAGGCAGCTGGATGGTGGTGGGGATCATGCAGATGTCGCCCCAGTTGTTGGAGGAGATGCGGGTGGTCATGTCGTCGGCATAGTTGGTGATGCCTTCATAGTTGATCTTGACGTTGGGGTAGAGCTTGTTGAACTCTGCCACGTATCCTGCGAAGGTGGTGTCAATGATGTCGGTGCGGTGGGTGATGACGCGGAGCTCGGCGGTGATGTCGGTGTAGTCCTCACCGACCTTCAGGCTGGCGTAGCTGGGCAGGCTGGAGTCCGTGCCGCCGCCGGAACCGGGGTTGCTGCCGCCGCCGCAGGCGGTGAGCAGGGCCAGGGTCATGACAAGCGCGAGTAAAAGGGATACTGGTTTTTTCATGGTGATTCCTCCTTGTTTTGTGAAGCTAAATTGTTAACTTTAATTAGCTAACATTTACCTTAGTTATTAGCATACACATAAGATTAAAATTTGTCAATACCGCAAATCAAATTTAGGCGTTCTGGCTAAAACACTGGTTAATTTTTTGTAAATTACGCCGGAGAAGTCCGGCGGATAAAAAGAAAACGGGAGGCTGAAGCTAAAAAACCAGCCTTCCGTTATCTGCTTTTTACTCTATTTACTCTGCCGCCGTTCCGGTGCTCTCCCGAACCACCAGGCGTCCGGGCACCGTCCACATCATCGGTTCAACGGGATCATCCTGCCGGATCTTCCTAGCCAGCCACGCCACCACTGCGGAGGCCATCTGTTCCACATTGACCCGGTAAGTGGTCAGCGGAGGCTGACACAGCGTGGCGAAGCGGAAGTCGTCATAGCCGCACACCGCCACATCCTCCGGCACCCGCTTTCCAATCTGCCGCAGGGCCGTCACCAGATTGTAGGCCACCTCGTCGCAGCTGCACAAAAAAGCCTCCGGCAGTGTCCCGGGGAGCTGAATCGGGATAAAACGCCCATCCCCGTCCCGATCCTCCAGAAGCCAGTCCTCACGGGGCGTGACGCCCGCCAGACGCAGGGCCTTCTGGTAGCCCAGGTAGCGGTCCATGATGCTGGAGGTGGCGCGGATGCTGCCCACAAAGCCGATCTGCCGCCGGCCCAGGCGCAGCAGGTGCTCCGTCAGCGCAAAGCCGCCGTCCATGTTGTCGCTGATGACGCAGTCGCAGGCATGCCCGGGGAGCTGAAAATCCAGCATCAGGTAGGGCAGTCCGGACGCCTCCACGTTGCTGAGATAGGCGGGGGCCAGATTGCCCATAAAGATAATACCGTCCACCTTCCTCCCGGCCACCAGAGCTGGGAGGACGCCGCCCTGCTCGGCCTCCGGCGTCACGATCTCCGACATGCAGGTAAACCCCTCGTTTCCGCTCTTGAGTACCAGGGAACGGTAAAGGTTGGTATAAAAAGCATTTTCGGCAAAAAAGCGGTCCGATACCAGTACGCCGATGTTGCCGGTGCCCGCCAGTTCGCTGTGGACCTTGGTTCCCTCGTAGCCCAGCTGCTTGGCCAGGGCCACGATTTTTGCCCGCATCTCCTCGCTGACGCCCGGTTTCCCGGCCAGGGCCTTGGATACGGATACGACGCTGATGTCTAATTTTTCCGCGATGTCCGCCATACGCACAGGTTTTGCCATAGGACATCCTCCTGTTTTTATTACTCAAATGTTACCTATATTATAAGCTTCTTTTTTCTGTTCGTCAATAGGATGCCGGCTGAGCGTGGAAAAGTAAATAACTTAAATGCGGTTAAAAATTGGCTTGTTTTTTTCTCTGACGCGTGGTATGCTTGCTGTAGTATTTTTGAGGAGGGATGCTCCGTGCGTACAGCCGGAATTTTTGAGATACCCAATTTACGTCCTTTGGGACGGTTCTGCGGCGGCCTGGCAGGGAGAGCCGGCGTATTGCCGCTGTTCTGGGCCGGCAGCGGGCTGGAACTGCGGTTTACCGGGTCTGAGCTGCACCTGCTGCTGGAGGCGGACTTCGGCGGGACAGAGCCCTGGATCGCCGTGGAGGTGGACGGCGCGCCGCTGATCCGGATGCCGCTGAACCGGGGGATCAACGAGGTCTGCGTTCTCCGGGGCGTGCCGGACGGCAGGGCGCGGCATGTGCACATTGTAAAGGAGTGCCAGCCCATGGCGGACGATCCCCGGCACCGGCTTTGGGTGCGGGAGCTGCGCTGGGAGGGCGGAGAATTCCTGCCGCTGCCGGATGCGGCGTACCGCCTTGAATTCGTGGGCGACAGCCTCACCAGCGGCGAGGGCGTCGTGGGGGCGGTACAGGAGGACGCCTGGATTCCGGCGGTGTTCAGCGCCAGCGGCGCCTGGGCCAGCCGGACGGCGGCCGCGCTGAACGCCCAGGCGCGAATCATCAGCCAGAGCGGCTGGGGCGTCCGCTCCGGGTGGGACAACGATCCCAGGCATGCCCTGCCGGACTGGTACGAGCGGGTCTGCGGGCCCGCGCTGGGAGAGGCGGACCGGGCTTTGGGGGCGCAGGAGGAGAACGATTTCGCTTCCTGGCGGCCCCACGCGGTGATCGTCAATCTTGGGACCAACGATGCCGGCGCGATGAACAATGCCGCCTGGGTGGGGCCCGGCGGGCCATTCCGTCAGGGGCACGGTCCGGAGGGACTGCGGGCCTTTGAGGACGCCGCCGGCGCGTTCCTGCGGAAGCTTCGCCGGTATAACCCGGGGGCGAAGCTGGTGTGGGCCTACGGCATGGCGGAGGACAGCCTCCGGCCCCAGCTGGAGAGGGCCGTGGCCCGCTACCGGGAGGAGACGGGGGATGAGGAGGCGTATTATCTCCCGCTTCCTGTTATGCTGCCGGAAGCCGTGGGTTCCCGGCAGCATCCGGGCCCGCTGTGCCATATGGAGGCCGCCCAGGCGACGGCGGCGTTTTTGAAAAGCATTCTGTAAATGACTATAATGCGTAAGGAGGAAAAGCTATGGAGTATCAAGAGGCGCTGAACCGCTGGCTGGAGCGGGCCGGGGAGGACCCGGATCTGGTCAAGGAGCTGCGGGAGATACAAAACGACAGGAAAGCGGTGTCTGACCGGTTCTACCGCCATCTGGCCTTTGGGACCGGCGGGCTGCGGGGCGTCATCGGCGCGGGGACCAACCGGATGAATATTTACACCGTCCGGCGGGCGACCCAGGCGCTGGCGGATTATCTCAATGCCGCCGGTCTGCCCAGGTCGGTGGCCATCGCCCATGACAGCCGGATCAAGGGAGAGCTGTTCTCCCGGGAGGCGGCGCGGGTATTGGCGGCCAATGGGATCACCGCCCATGTCTATCCCCGGCTGGAGCCTACGCCCGCGCTGAGCTGGGCGGTGCGGTATCTGGGCTGCGGGGCCGGGATCTGCGTCACCGCCAGCCACAATCCCGCCCAGTACAACGGCTACAAGGTCTACGGCGCGGATGGCTGTCAGATCACCCCGGAGGCGGCGGAAAAGGTGCTGGCCGTAATGGACAGGACCGACTGCTTTGACGGCGTGAAGCTGGCGGACTATGACGCGGCGGTGGCCGGGGGGAAAATTCAGATCATCGGAGACGAGTGCCTGGACGCCTTCGTGGACGCGGTGCTGGCGCTTCGGCCCGGCAACGATGTGAGCAGGCTCAGGCTGGTGTATACGCCGCTGAACGGTTCCGGGCTGGAGTGCGTGAAGAAGCTGCTGGCGAAAATGGGCGTGACCGAGCTGACGGTAGTGCCCTCCCAGGAGGCGCCGGACGGCCATTTCCCCACCTGTCCCTATCCCAACCCGGAGATCCGGGAGGCGATGGAGGAGGGGCTGCGGCTGTGCGATGAGGTCCGCCCCGACCTGCTGCTGGGTACGGACCCGGACTGCGACCGTATGGGCGCGGCGGTGCCTGACGGCAAGGGGGGGTACCGCCTGATCACCGGCAATGAGATGGGAGTCCTGCTGCTGGACTATCTGTGCCGGACCCGGACCGCCCGGGGGACTATGCCGGAGGACCCGGTAGCGGTGACCACCATCGTGTCCACCGATATGGCGGCTCCGGTTGCCGCCGCGTATGGCGTGGAGCTGCGGCGGATGCTGACGGGATTCAAGTACATCGGCGAGCAGATCGGCCTGCTGGAGAGCGAGGGACACAGGGAGCGGTATATCTTCGGTTTTGAGGAGAGCTACGGCTATCTCTCCGGAGCCCATGTGCGGGATAAGGACGCGGTAAACGCGGTGATGCTGGCCTGCGAATGCGCGGCGTGGTACGCGGGGCAGGGGATGACCCTGCTGGACGCCATGAACGCGCTGTATGAGAAATTTGGGTTTTACCGCAACGGCCTGATCAGCAGGGCGTTCGAGGGCCAGGACGGCATGAGGGCCATGGAGGATCTCATGCGCTCCCTCCGCACCGCGCCTCCGGCGGAGATTGCCGGACGGAGGGTCGCCGGCATGGTGGACTATCTGCATGACGATACCGGCCTGATTCCCTCCGACGTGCTGGAATTCCGGCTGGAAGGGGAGGGCAAGGTCATCGTCCGGCCCTCCGGAACGGAGCCGAAACTGAAGATGTATCTCTCCGTCCGCGGCGGTACGGAGACGGAGGCCCTGCGGGCTCTGGAGGAGTTGGACGCGGGGGCGAACATGTTGATGGAAGGGAAGTAAACGGTATGGCGCAGTTTCCGAAAGGATTTTTATGGGGCGCGGCCTCCGCGTCCTATCAGATCGAGGGCGGCGTGAAGGAAGGGGGGCGCGGGGAGAGCGTCTGGGACGTGTTTTCCCATACCCCCGGCAAGGTAAGATACGGCGACAGCGGCGACCTGGCGGCGGACAGCTACCACCGCTGGCGGGAGGACGTACAGCTCCTCAAAGATATGGGGCTGGGGGCTTACCGGTTTTCTATGGCCTGGCCGCGGATCGCGCCCAATGGGGATACGAATTGGAACCAAAATGGCTTCGACTATTACGACGGCATTGTGGACGCTCTGCTGGAGGCGGGAATCGAGCCCTGGGTGACGCTGTACCACTGGGATCTGCCCCAGGCGCTGCAAAACAGGGGCGGCTGGCAGAATGAGGAGACTGCCCACGCCTTTGCGGCCTACGCCGGGAGAGTGGGCGAACACTTCAAGGGGCGGGTGCGGCATTGGCTCACCATCAACGAGCCGCAGTGCTTTATCGGCATGGGGTATGGCACCGGCGAGCACGCGCCGGGACTGACCTTGCCGGGAGAGGTCTACGACCAGTGCTGGAGAAACGCGCGTCTGGCGCATGTTCTGGCATCGGATGCGCTTCACAGTGCTGACGGAAGCAATCAGGTCGGCCTGGCTTCCACGGGAGATATCTGGTATCCCGCTTCTGACCGGGAGGAGGACGTGGAGGCCGCCAGACAGCTGACCTTCGCCAGGCCGGAGGGAGTGGACTCGTTCCTGTTCGGCATGATTCTGGATGGTATGGCGGACAAGCTGGATTTTATCGGTATGAACGTCTACCATGGCAGGGCGGCGCGGATGGGCGGGAATGGTCCGGAGGCGGTGGATTTCCCTGCGGGGTATCCCCGTACGGCTATGGACTGGCCCGTTACCCCTCAGGCGATGGAGTGGGGCCCCCGGTTCGTGCATGAGCGGTACGGCCTGCCCATCTACATCACGGAAAATGGCCTGTCCTGCCGGGACTGGGCCGCTCTGGACGGCAAGGTCCACGATCCCAACCGGATCGACTTCCTGACCCGGTATCTCCGTGCCCTCTCCGCCGGCATCGCTGCCGGGGCGGATGTGCGGGGGTACTTCCACTGGGCGCTCACCGACAACTTTGAGTGGGCGGAGGGCTACGGACAGCGGTTCGGCCTGGTATATGTGGACTATCCCACCGGGGAACGGATTCCCAAGGACAGCGCCGCCTGGTACCGGGAGGCGGTAAAGAGCAGCGGAGCGGCTGTCTGAGAAACAGATTTCCCACCGCCGGCTGAAAAAGCCGGCGGTGGGAATCTTCTTTTTCTGCGAAGGTATCCCGGAAAATTCCCGGAAAATTCTGAAATTTTTATTGACATTTGGCGGGGGCTGCCGTATACTGTCCGTGCAGAGAGAACCTATCCATACGGATATGTATTTAATGGGAGGACAATTATGGCACAGCTCATGGACGCATTGGTAAAACCGGTCGCAGGGGTGGGGCTGGAACTGCGGCAGGTGCCGGTTCCCGAGCCGGGACCCGGACAGGTGCTTATCAAGATTCACAAGACCGCCATCTGCGGCACGGACGTACATATCTACAACTGGGACCCCTGGGCGGTGGAGCATATCCGGCCTCCCATGGTCATCGGTCACGAGTACGTGGGGGAAATCGCCAAGCTGGGCGCGGGCGTCACCGGACTGCGGGTGGGCCAGCGGGTCAGCGGCGAGGGACATATCACCTGCGGCCACTGCCGCAACTGCCACACCGGCAACATCCAGTGGTGCAAGGACACCAAGGGCGTGGGCGTGGACCGGGACGGAGCCTTTGCCGAGTATGTGTGCATCCCGGCGAGCAATGTCATTCTGATCGACCCCAATCTGCCGGAGGAGGTCGTTTCCTTCTTTGACGCCGTAGGCAACGCGACCCATACCGCTCTGATGTGGAACATGGTGGGCGAGGACGTGCTGATTACCGGCGCGGGACCCATTGGCGTGATTGCCGTGGGGATCTGCAAATACGCGGGAGCCCGGCGGGTGGTCATTACGGACATCAACGACTACCGGCTGGACCTGGCCCGGAAGATGGGCGCCGATGCGGCGGTCAATACCCTCAGTGAGGACCTGACGGAGGTCATGCACAAGCAGAAGCTGGTAGAGGGCTTCGACATCGGCCTGGAGATGAGCGGCAGCGGCGCGGCGCTTCAGCAGATGATCTCCGCCATGCGCAACGGCGGCAAGATCAGCCTGCTGGGCATTTCCAATAAGCCTGTGCCCATGGATATGAACAATGTGATCTGCAAGGGCCTGACTATGCAGGGAATTTACGGGCGGAAGATGGACAACTGGCATCAGATGAGCTATATGGTCCAGGGCGGCCTGGATCTGACGCCCGTGATTACCCACCGGTTCCATTACACCCGGTTTGAAGAGGGATTTGCCGCCATGAACAGCGGAAAATCCGGGAAAGTGATCCTGGACTGGACGAAATGATCCGGCCGGGGAGTGGATAAAAGATGCGGTTTGATAATCTTGACCGTCGGATCAAATACTATCATTTGCTTTTTGAGCGGGACTTGAACGATATTCCTCAGTTTTCCCTTCCGGACGGATACCGCTTTGTGTTTTACCGTCCGGGGGACAGGGAGCACTGGATCGATATTGAGAAATCCGCGAAGGAATTTGACACCTATGAGCAGGGGACAGCGGCGTGGAACAAGTACTATGCCGCCCATGAGGGAGAGCTTCATAACCGGATGGTGTTTATTGAGAACGCCGCCGGGGAGAAGGTCGCCACGGCGACGGCGTTTTACGATGTGATCGGCCGCGACCCCTCCGGCAGCGGCTGGCTGCACTGGGTGGCCGTCCGCAGGGAGTATCAGGGACGGGGGCTGTCCAAGCCGCTGATCTCCTATACGCTGCAAGTGCTGCGCGGACTTGGCTATACCCACGGAAAGATTCCGACGCAGACGACGACATGGCTGGCCTGCAAGGTCTATATGGACTTCGGCTTCCGGCCTGTGCCGGAGAACGTGTCCGAAAACCGGGAGGGCTGGCGGATCTTGAAGGCGCTGACGGGACATGCGGCTCTGGAAGCCTTTGAAAGCGCCGCAATGGAGGAAATATTGGCGGAGCAGTCCGCTCTATGACATCAATCAGTGGGAGGAACAACTATGAAGCAGGCATTGGAAAAATATCGCAGCGAATTGGAATCCATCCGGGAAGCGGGTACCTGGAAGGGTGAGCGGATCATCACCACGCCTCAGAAATCCCGCATTGACACCACGGAGGCCAAACAGGTCGTCAACATGTGCGCCAACAACTACCTGGGCCTCTCCAACCACCCCGCCCTCATTGAGGCGGCAAAGGCCAGCTATGACCAGTGGGGCTTCGGCCTCAGTTCCGTGCGGTTTATCTGCGGCACCCAGTCCATCCACAAGGAGCTGGAGGGGAAGCTGGCGGAGTTTCTGGGCATGGACGACGCGATCCTGTACTCCTCCTGCTTTGACGCCAACGGGGGCCTGTTTGAGACCCTGCTGGGGCCGGAGGACGCGGTGATCTCCGATGAGCTGAACCACGCTTCTATCATTGACGGCGTCCGGCTGTGCAAGGCAAAGCGGTTCCGCTATAAGAACAACAATATGGAGGATCTGCGCGCCCAACTGGAGGCCGCCCGGGACGCCGGGTGCAAGATCAAGCTGATCGCCACCGACGGCGTGTTCTCCATGGACGGCTATATTGCCAATTTGCAGGGCATCTGCGATCTGGCGGAGGAGTTCGACGCTCTGGTGATGGTGGACGACAGCCACGCCGCCGGATTTATGGGCAAAACCGGACGGGGCACTCCCGAGCACTGCGGTGTGCAGGGCAGGGTGGACATTATCACCGGGACCTTTGGCAAGGCTCTGGGCGGGGCCTCCGGCGGCTTCACCGCCGCGCGGCAGGAAATCGTGGATCTGCTGCGCCAGCGCAGCAGGCCGTACCTGTTCTCCAACACCGTGGCTCCTGCCATCTGTGCCGCCAGCCTCAAGACGCTGGAGCTGCTGACCGCTTCCACGGAGCTGCGGGACAGGGTCCATGAGAATACCGCTTACTTCCGCAGCAAGCTCAGCGAACTGGGCTTTGACGTGCTGCCGGGCAGCCACCCCATTGTGGCGGTCATGCTCTACGACGCCAAGGTGGCCGGGGAGTTTGCCGCGCGGATGCTGGAGAAGGGCGTCTACGTGGTGGGCTTCAGCTACCCGGTGGTCCCCCAAGGGAAGGCCCGCATCCGCACCCAGGTGTCGGCGGGACACACCAAGGAGGATCTGGACTTCGCCGTGGAGTGCTTCCGGGCCGTAAAGGCGGAAATGGGAATTTGAGTCAATAGCGGGAAGGCAGAAGATTTGCCTTTCGGTTGGCCAGGCACATCGTAACGAATCAGAGCCTGTCCGGTATCTCAACACGGGTTGAGATACCGAACAGGCTCTTGGATTTACCGCTTGCCAGAGGAACGCCGCGTTCCCTAAATAACATAGTAATCCCCCGGCTGTTCCGCCCGCATCAGGTCCGCGATGGTAAAGCCGTCCAGATATTCGCCGATGACCTTGTCCAATCCTTTCCACATGGCATAGGTGCGGCATGCGGACGACCTGGCGCAGGGGGCGGCCCCCGGTTCCAGACAGGCCACGGGAGACAGGGAGCCTTCTGTCATCCGCAGGATCGTTCCCACGGCGCATTGGTCGGGACTTTTACCCAGCCGGTATCCGCCGCCCTTGCCCCGCAGGCCTGTCAGCACGCCGCCCTTTACCAGCGTCTTGACGATGCTCTCAAGATATTTTTCTGAGATATCCTGCCGCTGCGCAATTTCCTTCAGCGGTACGTATCCCTCTGATTGATGCTCTGCCATATCCACCAGGACCCGCAGGGCGTAACGCCCTTTGGTCGAAACCATCATTCCACCCGCCTCCTTTTTGTTTTCCTATTATAACACAAGATTAGTAGGAATTCAACTCTGCCTTTGGTCAGTATGACAATATTCCGCTCTTGACAAATCATGGAAAGCAGATATATAATATATATACCTACTTGATAAATTGGTTTATTAAAAACGTCATACAGGAGGGCTTGTCATGAGTAATATCTATACATCCGCCGACCAGCTGATCGGCAAAACGCCTCTGCTGGAGTTAGTCCATATTGAGAAAGAAGAGGGGCTGGAAGCCCGGATTCTGGCGAAGCTGGAGTATTTCAATCCCGCCGGAAGCGTGAAGGACCGGATAGCCAAGGCCATGATTGATGACGCGGAGGCCAGGGGGCTTCTGAAACCCGGATCGGTCATCATCGAACCCACCTCCGGCAATACGGGGATCGGCCTGGCGGCTGTCGCGGCCGCCAGGGGTTACCGGGTTATCATCGTCATGCCGGAGACCATGAGCGTAGAGCGGCGTCAGCTGATGCGGGCCTACGGTGCGGAGCTGGTCCTTACCGAGGGAGCCAAGGGCATGAGCGGCGCTATTGCCAAGGCTGGGGAACTGGCGAAGGAGATCCCCGACAGCTTTATTCCCGGGCAATTTGTAAATCCCGCCAATCCGGCCGCTCACAGGGCGGCTACCGGTCCGGAGATCTGGGAGGATACCGATGGCCAGGTAGATATCTTCGTAGCCGGCGTAGGTACAGGCGGCACGATTACCGGGGTGGGGGAGTACCTCAAGAGTAAGAACCCGGCGGTCAGAGTGGCGGCGGTGGAGCCCGCTTCCTCCCCAATGCTCAGCAAGGGAACCGCCGGAGCCCATAAAATCCAGGGAATCGGCGCGGGATTTGTGCCCGAGGTGCTGAATACCGGGATTTACGATGAAGTCATTCTTGTGGAAAACGAAGCCGCTTTTGCCGCCGGACGGCGGGTAGGCCGCAGTGAGGGCGTGCTGGTAGGGATATCCTCCGGCGCGGCTGTGTGGGCCGCTATAGAGCTTGCGAAGCGGCCTGAAAATAAGGGGAAGACCATTGTGGCCCTGCTGCCTGATACCGGTGACCGGTATCTCTCTACACCGATGTTCTCCGAATAAGCAACATGACGCAGAGGCCGCTTTCCCATGGGAAAGCGGCCTCTGTCCGTTCAAAAACGAGAACTTTACTCCGAAATCTCAAATGATGAACCTCATTCGGGCCGTCCGGCATACCGGGCGATCATGACGGCGGCCTCGGCACGGGTAGCGGTATTCTTGGGTTGCAGCATGCTGCCGGCTCCCCGCATGATGCCGCTTGCAACAGCCCAACGCATAGCGTCCAGCGCGTAACCGCTGACACTGCCGCTGTCGTCAAAACCGCTCAGATCAGTCCCGGCGCTGGGGCTGCCGGCGTCTCTCCACAGCATGGCGGCCAGCTGCTCGCGGGTGATGCCGTCCGTCGGATTTGTTCCGTCTGACAGGCCCTGCTGCATGGCCCACTGCATACCCGGCGCATACCAGGCGGCGACTGGGGGTGTATCTGTGCTTACACCGTGCATTCTGGCGAGTATGGTCCAGATCATGGCCCGGCTGGTGGTTTCGTCAGGCGCGAACCGCGTATCGGACACGCCGCTCATCAGATAATGCTTCCAGACATAGTCCACGCTGTCATAGAACCAGTGCCCGCTGGAAACGTCGGCGAAGGGCATTGGCGCGGGATTGAGCGCGGCGCTGGGGACGTTGGAGGAATCGCCGCCTGCGGTTTCAGGGGTGGAGGTGGAAGAGGCTTCAGCGAGGGGAACGGACGCCGCAGGCGGGGGCAGAAGCGAGTTTACAGGCGGGGTTATGGGCTGTTCCTCATCAGGCGTCACAGCCGGATACGCGTCAGATTCCGCATCCCCAATCGCCGGAGGGTTCAGGGGAATGGTCAGGGGTTCCGTGATCAGGATGTAGTCAAGCGCCCTGGTAAGAATCTGCCGGATTCCGACGGAAAATTCATATGCTGTGTCGTTTTCGATCCATCTTCCGTTCAGAATATCGCAGCCATAGGAGTTCCCGCAGTCCTGTAGGGTATTCTCCGCGCATTCCTTCAGATATGCCTCGATTACAGAGGCCGCCGCCATGTCAAAACCGGGGAAGCCGTCCTTCAGCTCAGGGTAGGCCGCCGCCAGTTCAGCGGGGACCGCCGTTTCACAGCCATCATTCATACAGGCATACATGCCGTCTTCTTCCGCCGCGCCGAAGCGGTGCCCAGTGGCGGGGGTGGCGTCGGTTTTCATCATACCGCACGCCGTGCAGGCGTAAGTTATGCTGCCTGGGACCGTACACGATGGGGCCGTTGTTTCCACATTATCCCATGTGTGGGTATGAGCGCCGGTGACCGTCAGGGAGGCCGTCTGGCCGCCATAAGTAACCGTAAGCGTCTGGTCCCCGGTATCATTGGCGTCATAGCCGCTGCACATAGCGGCGATCAGGGGCAGGCTGCACAGCCCGTGGCGGTAACAGATTGCGGTGACCTCAATGTTGGCCGCGGTGAGCAGGTCCTCCAGGTCCGCGCCCTGGCGTCCCGCAACGGAGGCTTCGGACAGGCGCAGACTGCTGAAGCCGCAATCATAGCAGGAGACAAAATTCTGCGACCAATTGGATGGGTGAAGGTGGGGACGTTCGGCGTTATAGTAGTAGCCGACGCCCAGATGGGCCCGTCCGGAGGCCTTTTCGATATTGGCCCGGTGTCCGGGACTGTTGAGCCAGCTGCGCATAACGTCCGCGGCATTCTTTTGGCCCGACGCGATATTTTCCGCCCAGCTGGTAGCCGGAATATTCAGATCGGTATATACGGTGGAGTAATCCCGGCCGTCCGGCCTGGTGTGGCTGCAATCATCGTAAAGCTCTCCGGCCCGGATATTTGCCGCCTGCTGCAGCTCGTCAAATACAGACAGCGGCTGAAGTCCCATATCCATGCGGTGCTGGTTTACCAGGCGGAGTACCTCCCAGGCATATTCGTGGACGTTGGGAATGGAGGAGCCGCTGCCCGGCCCGGCAGGCGGGTCATCCGGATCGTCCGGGTCAACAGGCGGGATATCGGGGCCGCCGGGAGTTGGGCCAAGGGTAGAGCCGCTGCTCACGCCGTTCTCCCGCATCAGATCCAGCAGGCCGTTGATATCGGGAGCGGCAGGCGATGCCAGCAGCGTCTTTACGTTTTCTTTTGCGAGGCACGTCTTAGTGGACGGGTTGAAGGTAACGGCAGCCGGCAGCGCTGTGGGCGCGGCGCCGCCAAACAGAGGGGCCAGTTCATCCGCGAGGCTCTCGCCGCCTGTACCGCCTGTATAGGCGTAGTTATAGATGCGGCACTTGTTTTTATTTGCATAGTCGGAAAATTGCTGAGCCGCCGTCAGGGACGCCGTTCCATAGTAGACGAATACGATGTACCGGCTTTCGCTCCCATCAGCCGCCGCGCGCAGCGTCTGCCGGGCTTCCTCCGTGGTCATATCGATCCAGTAATCCGTGCTGGCCGGCCGGCCAGCGGCCAATGCGTACGCGGGCAGCAGGGCCAGCGCCAGACACACGGCCAGTGCCGCCGCAAGCAATCGTTTTTTCATAATTCATTTCCCCCTGAAAAGATTTCCCAGGCCTTGCCTGACGATTCCGCTTACTCTATCTCGTTTCAGGGAAAAAAGCAAGGGAAACGAGGGGAAAGCTCCATGAATTCAAAAAGCTGAATTCAACAAACGGGCAACCGGGCTATAATCAAGCAAGCTGGAAAGCCTCAAACAGGGCGTTGTCTGCCGCAATACTGAAATTGAGCGCGTCAGCTTTCTGCCTCCCGCAGCCGCTCCACGATGGTGTACCGGGCGGCGGACCGATAGGTCAGCAGCGGGACCAGAAGCCCGAGAATCAAAAACAGCGGCGTCACCACCAGCACCGGCAGGACGGTGAACCGGTAGGTAAAGAACCAGAAAATGGAGCAGACCGAGCCCATCAGCGGCCCCAGCAACCCGCTGAGGGCCAGGGAGAGGGCCGCGGACAGCATGGTGTAGTAGAGCCCTTCAAATACCAGCATCCGCTTCAGCTGCTTCCCCGTCATGCCCACGGACTGGAGTACGGCGAACTCCCGCTTCCGGGCGAGGATGCCCGTCATTACGGCGTTGATGAAGTTCAGCACGCCCACAAGGCCAATAATGAAGCTCAGTGCGCCGCCCATGGTTAGGAACATGCTCAGGAAGCTGTCGAACTCGGCGATCATTTTCTGCTTGCTCTCATAACCGCAAGTGGACTGGACGGACTCTGTGTACTCCTCCAGGAAATCATTCATAGCGGCATCGGACCCTTCGGTGGTGTTGAAGGCGTAGAGCATGACGGAGCTCATGCCGGTGTCCCGCTTGAACTGCTCCGCGCCCATGGCCAGCTGGCTGCCGCCCAGGATGGTATAGCGGTACGTGAGAGCTCTGGGGATCTCGATCATGGCGCAGACGGTGTACGTCTTTTCCTCATAGACCTTGGCCCGGGGGACGTAATTCATCTCCCCGCGGTTATAGCGGGCGGCGGCCTCCTCCAGGGAAATTTCCTCCCCGGTGTCCGCGTCGACATTCACCCACTCCGTCACATAGCGGAGCGTCACGGTATCCCCCACTTTGAAACAGTTGGAATCTTCGCTGACCGCTCCGTAGTCGTCGGCGGCATAGACGGCGGCGATGGCGTTCCGGCCGGGGTCGGACAGGGGGGCGGCGTCCCCTTCCAGCACGTTGATCTCGCCGAGAATGAAGTCCTCCAGGCCGTAGAGCATGGCGCTGCCCACGATAGTGTCCTCATCCACATGCTCCTGGGAGGCGACAACGCTGTCCAGCCTTTCCTCGGAATAAACGACGCTGATGCCCTGGCGGTAGTGCGCCTCCGGCAGGATCGCCTGGATGGTGTTCTCCTGGCCATAGATCCTGCCGCCCTCGGTGATGCCGCCTTGGACGCTGACCTGAGCGATGACCTCCTCCGGCAGCGCCTGGTCCGCCGAGCGGAAGTTTGCGCCGGACTGGAAGTAGTCGGCGTGGGCCAGGATAAAGTCGGTGGACACCTGGCCGGAGAGGTATTTCTCCAGGTCGAATCCGCTGGTGAAGGTATACACCAGATTCATCAGCACCACCGCCAGGGTCAGGGAGAGAATGGTGACCACGGTTTTGCTCCGGCTCCGTCCCAGGTTGGCCCAGGCCATCTTCGGCAGGGACGCGCCGCCGGTTCTGGCTTTGACCGCCCGTTTGCGGGCTTTTTTCGGCTGTCCGCCCTCGGTGTAGCGCACCGCCTCCACCGGGGAGACCTTGGCGGCGATCCGCCCGGGCCGGGCGCAGGAGAGGAACACCGTCAGCAGGGAGAACGCCGCCGCGCCAATGAAAATCCAGGGATTAAAGGACACGAACATGTTCTTATAGTTGAGATGGGCCATGATGACCGGAGCCAGTATGTTGCCGGTGACAAAGCCCAGGAGCAGGCCGATGGGGATGCCCGCCAGACTGAGCAGCAGCGCCTGCCGGCGAATGATCCGCTTGATCTGCCGCCCCGTGGTGCCGATGGTCTTGAGCAGGCCGTAGAACCGGATATCGTTGGTGACGGAGATCTGGAACACATTGTAGATGATGAGATACCCGGTGAAGATGATCAGCAGAAGGATCACCGCAATAGCGGTGAACGTCACGGGGTCAAAGCCCCGGTAAATCCGGTCCCCGGTGTAGCCCCAGTTCACGCCGATGACCAGGAAGTTCTCCGTCCTCGTCCCGGCGGATGGATAACCGCAGTTTTCCAGCACCGTATTCAGGTTTTCCCGGATGCCTATGGCGCTCCTGAACATCACGTCCAGGTTCCAGACGCCCGTCAGGGAGTCCTGCTCCCCGTTGGACAGGGCGCAGAGCTCCTCGGCGGCGGACCGGGGCAGCAGCACGTTGCTGCCCGGTGTGGCGCTGTCGTACTCCCACCAGCCGGAGAGGGTGAAGGTCCGCTGGACTGTTTGGGGATGCGTGGTGCCCTCGTCCAGGACGATAGGTATCGTAAATTGCGCGCCTATTTCAGGCTCGACCCCCAGCAGGGCCAGGACGTGGGTATCCGTGGCGGCCTCGTCGGTACCCTCCCGGGGAAGGGCTCCCTCCACGGGGGTGCAGAAGTAGTGGGACGCGCCGTTGGACTCGATATAGCTGACTTCCACATGGGACCTGTGAAAGGGCTCTTCGTGGGGCATTCCCACAAAGAGGCGGCACCAGGCATCCTGGATCAGGGGGTCCCGGCGGAGCTGCTCCGCCTGCTCCCAGGTGATGTACTTGATGGAACCGTGGGCGTCGCCTCCGGCCCGGCGGAAGTTTTCCTGCTGAAGGGAGTAGTTGATGGACGCGGCGATGGTGAAGAGGGACGTGAACAGCACCGTGGTCAGGGCGATGGCCAGCACCGCGATGGTGTTCCGGGCACGGGCCGCCCTCATGGCGCGAAAGCCCAGCCGCCGGATGCAGCTTCCGTTGGATACCTTGATCATGGCCCTCACCCCCTCGTTACGATGCGGCCATCCTCGATGCGGATGATGCGGTCGGCCATCTGGGCAATCTCCTCGTTGTGGGTAATCATCACAATGGTCTGGGCAAACCGCTGGCTGGTGACCTTCAGCAGGCTCATAACGTCCTGGCTGGTCCGGCTGTCAAGGTTTCCGGTGGGCTCGTCCGCCAGGATGATGGCGGGCTTTGCCGCCAGCGCCCGAGCGATGGCCACCCGCTGCTGCTGTCCGCCGGAGAGGTTGTTGGGCAGGTTCTGCAGCTTGGATTCCAGCCCCAGAGTGTCAATAATCTGGTCTGTGTGGGCTTTGTCCGGCTGCCCGCCGTCCAGCTGGATGGGCAGGACGATGTTCTCGTATACGTTCAGCACCGGCACCAGGTTGTAGTTCTGGAACACGAAGCCGATCTTCCGCCGCCGGAAAATGGTCAGTTCCTCGTCCTTCAGGGTGGAAAGATCCCTGCCGTCCACGATGACGGAACCGCCGGTGGGCCGGTCCAGTCCGCCCAGCATATGCAGCAGGGTGGATTTTCCCGAACCGGATGTGCCCACAACGGCGGCAAATTCACCCTTCTCCACCGTCAGGTCCACACCGTCCAGGGCGCGGACCTCCGTGTCGCCGGAGCCGTATATCTTCCGCAGGCCGCGGGTCTCCAGAATAGCCATAAAATGAACCTCCATAAGATTAGAGCCTATCCGTAAATAGGGCGTGCGCAGATTGCGCCGTCAGATTTTTCGCCAGGTGAGGCGCTTTTCCGCAGGCGGGCTGTCGCCCGGCAAGGAAAAGCAACGAAATTTGGCGGAAAAGATGCAAGTAAGCTGTGTGCGGACTATTTGCGGATAGGCTCTAAAGTCTGTACCGCCTTTCGGCAATACAGACTTTAGCACAGAAATCTTTCCACACTCTTTCTGAAATCTTACGGTTTGGAAAGATTTCGTATGATCTTCCGATGAAAAGCGAGCTGTCGTTACCGAACCCGCGAACCGCGGCATCCCGCGCGGCATAGTCTCGGGCTTGGGCGTCCGCTCAGGACCGGGGCAGATAGATGGAGAAACGGCTCCCCCGCCCTGGGTGGGAGGACACCTTGATGTAACCGCCCTGCCCCTCCGCGATCTGGCGTGCCAGATACAGTCCGATCCCCACGCCCTCCGTCTCGTAGGCGGCGGGGGAGCGGTAGAAGCGTTGGAACACCTTTGCCCGCTCCGCCTCCGGGATGCCGGGACCGGTGTCTGTGACGTTGATGCGGCAGAACATCTGGTAGGGGATTGCCTCAACGGAGACAGTGCCCCCGGCGGGCGTGTATTTTACCGCGTTGTCCAGCAGATTGCACACGGCCTCCGCCGTCCACTTCGGATCAAAAGCAGCTGAAGCGTCCGTGGGCGCCAGCGTCAGGGCGATCCCTTTCTCCGCCGCCTTGGGGGCAAACTGCGCCGCCGCGTCCTCCAGCATGGGGGCCAGCGGTCCTGCCCTGGGGTGCAGGGCCAGGACGCCCGCTTCCAGCCGGGAGGTCTTCACCAGCGCCTCGACCAGGGCGCGCAGCTTTTCCACCTGTCCCTCCAGAGCCGCCGCGCAGTCCCGTCCTTCCGGAGAAAGATGCTGTTCCGACAGGAGCTGTGCGTACAGCAGGATATTGGCCACAGGCGTCTTCGTCTGGTGGGAAATATCGGCGATCAGGGTTTTGATTTTATCCTTTTCCTCCTGGATTTTTTGGGCCGAGACAGCGTTGGAGACCAGATAGTGGGCAAATCTGGCCTCGACGGCGGAGAGCAGGCTCTCATCGAAATCCTGCTCCGCGAAGGTTCCTGCCATAGCCGCGTCCAGCATATGGTCCAGGTTTTTCAAAATGCGTTTTGCATTGCGGCGGTTCCAGACTGCGGCCGCCAGCGCAAAAACGGTGATGACAGCGGCAGCGCCGCAGACAATCTCTGTCATGTCAGTTCACCGCCCATGTGTAGCCGATGCCGTAGACCGTTTTCAAAAAGCGGGGCTTGGAGGGCGTGTCCTCCAGCTTGTCCCGCAGGCGCTTGACGGTGACTGACAGCGCGTTTTCCTCCACATACTCCGCCCCGTTGGGCCACACCCGCTCCAGCAGCGTTTCCCGGGACAGGGTGCGGCCCCGGTTTTCCACCAGCATCCGCAGCAGCCGCTGCTCCGTTTTGCTCAGTTCGATGAGCTGTCCGTTTTTGCGGAACTCCATCCACTCAAAATCAAAGGAGAAACCCTCCAACGCTGCTGTGGCCGCCGGCACCGGAGTGCCGCGCCGCAGCTGGGCGTTGACCCTGGCCCGCAATACCGCAAGGGAGAAGGGTTTGGTGATATAGTCGTCCGCCCCGGATTCAAGGCCCACGACGATGTCGGTTTCCAAATCGTTGGCTGTGAGCAGGATGACGGGGATACCGGAATGGCCGCGCCGCACATTCCGCAGCAAATCAAGCCCGCTTCCGTCCGGCAGGTTGACATCCAGAATAAGCAGATCGAAGTCCGCGCCGGTCAGAAGGTTTTGGGCTTGGGATAACGTGGCGCACAGGTCTACATGAACGCCGCCGTTTTCCAGGGCAAGCCGGATCCCCTGTCCCAGCGCAATGTCGTCCTCCAGCAGCAAAATGTGCTTCATTGTGGTCCTCCTGTCAGGTGTTAGGTCTATCATACCCTTCTTCAACCGCTTTTTCAAGGACTTCTTATTCGGGTGATGCGGACACCGCGCTTCTGCGGGCAGTCCTTCATAGCCTC
Organism: Oscillibacter sp.; assembly: GCA_014799845.1. GTDB lineage: Bacteria > Bacillota > Clostridia > Oscillospirales > Oscillospiraceae > Pelethomonas. Next base: position 31,754 of record JAAVHF010000064.1, read on the forward strand.
GTCGAATTTTCTCCTAGCATGAGCCTAGCAGCCAACCACAGTAATCTCATCCGGAAGGCGGCGGTACACGTCATAACCGTCCGTGTGCAGATACCCTCTGAAGTCTTTCGGGAATGCTTTCGGGCAGCAGGCGCCCCGTCCCGGCCGGTAGTCATACAGCACAATGGGCCGGTCGGTATCCCCGCTGGTGCGGTACAGCCACATATAGCTGTTGCTCTGAGCGGTTTTACCCGGCTCATGGAGCACCTGCAGTGTGGTCTCGTCTGCGTGGAGGACGTCCCGCTTCAGCAGTTCCTGGTGGAGCAGGTCATAGACCGGGGCCAGCAGATGCTCCGCAGACCACAGCGGCCAGTTGGACATGGTCTGCCGTGACAGTTTCGGATGTGATCCACATGTTGCGCTGCGCAGGGATGCATAGCGAGTTGGAAAACGGGCATCTTTTCTTGATGGTGTCATTGTGGGCAGCGGGGTTGTCCATGACGCGTGCCTCCTTTTGTCTTGATGCCATGGAGACAGTTGTGCATAATGACAGATGCTGCACGTTTGGCCTCATCTTGTTTCCAAACATGCCTGTCCGGATAGTCGTATATCTCTTTTGGGGTGTACTGCTCCGGTTCTTCCGCGTCATCCGCCCACGGGTTACATAGTAACTCTGTAACTCTTGATTCACGATTGAGTTACTATCCCCAATTTGCTTATCGTCACAGCTAAGACGCTCGTATAATGCCGTGATTTTCTCCGGCTCCAACCGCTGTTCGTTCATGTTGAAATCCCTTCAAATGGCTGGCTCGTTTGTGGTATCCCCATTGTACCACAGTCAGCGCCGTTTGTTACGACCTCACGCTGAATTAAATGCAGAATTTTGTCGTTCATGGTTTCTCTACCTGTTTCGCTGAAATGGACAAGCACCCTGTAAGCTGAACCTTACAGACGCGAGATGCAATCGACGTGACGGAAATTTTTGCCGCCACGTCAGCGGCAACTTGGCGGTGACGTTGTCCAAAATCAGAAGTGCATTTGCATTTCTGATTTTCAAAGGCGCTGTTTGCGCCTTTGATTAAGTAGCATTATACAATTAAAGGATATCACCGCCTTTTCGACTATTTCATTCACCACAAACGAGCAAGCCGTTATGTTGTATTAGGGAAGCTCTGAATAAATCCCCGCGCCCGTCTTGACGGAAAATTTTTCGTCCTGCTTCGTTAAAAAATCTTGAAATACATCCAGTATTCCCGCGATTTTTTGCCTCGCAGGGCGAAAAATTTTCTC
>JAAVHF010000065.1 GCA_014799845.1 Oscillibacter sp.
AAGAACAACCTGCGGATGCTGGACAACATGAAGGCCCGGTATTGGGAGGCTCCTGACCTGTCCAACGTCGGTAAGAACGGCTACCGCTTCGTCAATGCCATCAGCGACTTCGCCACCCATGCTGACCCCATTCGTAGGACGAAAAATTATGAAGAGAATCTGTTCCTGCGCACCGTCGAGGGCAACCCCATGATCGACAAGGCGTACAAGATGGTGCTGGCAGCAGCGTGATGTGCTGCATCGAATGAGGGGCGTACAGCTATACGGCTGTGCGCTCCTTATCTTATTTCAGTGAAAGTGAGGAAGTTCTATGTCGGCAAAGATATTAGTATCCACTGAGAATATGCCCTATGCTGACTGGTTGGAGTACCGGAAACAGGGTATTGGAGGATCGGACGCATCCGTGGTCTGCGGCATCAGCCGCTACAAGTCCCCTGTGGAGCTGTGGATGAATAAGACGGGGCAGCTCCCGGATCAGGAAGCTGGAGAAGCCGCCTACTGGGGTACGCAGCTTGAACCCTTCGTTCGGGCCGAGTTCACCAAGCGTACCGGGATCGAGGTGAGGACCGTCAACCAGCTTCTCCAGAGTGAGGAATACCCGTTCATGCTTGCCAATCTGGACGGCATCTGTGAGGTCCCGGACGTGGGAACCTGTATCTTTGAGGCCAAGACCGCATCAGCCTACAAAGCCGGCGAGTGGGAAGATACGATCCCCGACGAATATATGCTCCAGGTGCAGCACTATATGGCGGTCACTGGCTACGTCGGAACCTATATTGCCGTTCTGATCGGCGGCAACTCGTTCAAGTGGAAGTTCGTGGAGCGTGACGAGGAATTGATTTCTATGCTCATTGAGCTGGAATCGGCTTTCTGGAACCATGTGCAGGACTGTACTCCCCCGCCGCTGGATGGTTCCAATGCCTCGGCTAAGTTCCTAGCTGAACGGTTCCATGACAGTAAGCCCAAGTCTCAAATCACCCTGCCCGATACTGCTGTTACTCTGCTGGCCCAATACGATGAAGCCTGTGAGCAGTTGGAGATCGTCACCGAGCAGAAGCAGCGGGCCGAGAATCTTCTGAAGGAGATGATGGGCGAGAATGAGGTTGGGACTGTTGGTGATCGTATCGTCACTTGGAAAAGTGTGTCCCAGGAGCGGTTGGATAGCAAAACCTTGAAGGTTGAGCATCCGGCTCTGTATAAGAAGTACGCTAACAAATCATCGTATCGCCGCTTTGCAATCAAGGCGGCAAGCTGAATGGAGGTTCACTATGGATAACTCGAAACTCAAAGGTCGTATGAGCGGTAAGGTACAGGAGTTGCAACAACCTATTGAGGTGGTGGAGACTGCCGCCGATAATACCTCGCTGGCCCCGGTGAATTCCTCTTATCTGGCCCTGACTAACAACGCCCTTGATTTGATTCGGGCCAACTTGAAGAGCCAGCCGCTGACCCTCGACCTGTTCGATCTGGTCAAGTCTCCCTCCGGTGGTTCTACAGTGTTTGAAGTGCCGGGGTTGGCTGGAAACGAGGCCGCAATGGAGCTGACGGGCATTGTGCTTGATTACACCACGCCGAGGGCCTACTGGGATACTCCTGATCCGGTTGAGGGTACGCCGCCCGTGTGTATGAGCCAGGACAGCATCATTTCCCACGATGGGAAAGCCTGTGCGCATTGTCCCTACAATGACTTTGGCTCCAAGGACGGAGAGAGCAACGCCAAGGCATGTAAAGAATCCGTGCTGCTGTTCCTGCTGCGGCCCAATAGTATCATTCCTCTCCTAGTTCGGGTGCCAGTCACAAGTAAGCCCCGGTTCTTGAAATACTCCACCCGCCTGTTGAGTACACTAACGCCTATTTCCAGCGTGGTTACAAAGATCACCTTGGAGAAGGCTACCAGCAAGCAGGGTAAGCCTTACGCCCTGTTTAATTTCCAGACGGTCGGAACTCTCAGCCCGGAAGAAGCTGCCCAGGCAAGAGCCTTCGGGCAACAGTTCATGGAGATCGTGAACGCCGCCCAAATGGTGCCGGAGTTGGCGGAGGCCAGCTAAGATAGACTACGCTATGATGGCCCGGTGTTCCTGCTTTGCAGCAGGGATGCCGGGCTGTTTGCTTTTGAAGGAGAGAACATTATGCTTTATAGCGAACTGAAAGAGATCTTCCAGGAGTTGAAACGTACTTCACCGAGGGAAAACCTGACTGCACATATCATCTTCACAGAAGATAGCTTCAATAAGCCCTACCCGCTGTTGAGTCGTACCTACAATGTCAGCAGTGACAACAACGGCTTTTGGACTGGCTTGATTAGCCGCTCTATCTTTGCCTACTGTCTGGATGTGACCAGCGATCAGGGTGTTCGGCTCGATTGGTATATGGAGGAAGAAGGGAACCCCGGCGGCTGGAAGGTGGAGGGCTGCTACATCCTGGAGCGGATGCGGGATGTGGATGCTATCAATGATCTCACCCGGATCGAACTGGAGGACGATACAATCTGTTACGGCTTCGGCAGTAGTAGTACCTGTATTCGGGTCTGTGAAACCATTGAAGATGGGAAGGTCCGACTGGAGCCGTTGGGTGGAAACCAGATGATTGATGGTAAGTGGGTGGATCTGACCATTGACCGGATATATGGCTACTGTACCCTGCTGGAACGGCAGTTGAATAGAGAGAAGGGAGATCAAAGATGAAGATTGGCGATTCTGTTTATACGCCTCGGTTCTGCACGGTTCGGATTAGTGCTGTCTTTGTAAACGAAGCGGAGGCCCGTGCCGCTGGTTTCTATGAGCCGACCTACTACAAGGGCGATCACATTATCTTGGGTAAAGCCCTGGATATGTATAGCATGGAGTTCGCCGCTGTCCCGAAAGGAGCTGGTCATGAGTAGGCCAAAGATTCATCAGGTCAGTTCCAAGAAGCTGACTAACGTAATAGACCGCTGCACTCCATGCGGCTTGTTCCTGACCAAAGAGGGCCGCACATGGGTAGCGGTAGATAACTCCACCTATGACGCATGGACTGAGGACTTTCCCAATAAACGTCAGGCTATCCGCTGGCTTTGGGGCGAGTTTGAGGTTGGCAATCTGACTGGCCTGTGGGAAAGGATCAGCGATGCCACAAGCCTAATCACGGTTGCTAAACGGCAGGGGGTAACGCTGGACACTGTGGAAGCTGACATCATCCTCGGCTATATGGAAGGCCACGATTTCTGTCTGATGGCCGACCATGGCGGCACGATGGTGCGGCACGATGAACAGTATGGGGACAATCATAGATGTGATGAACCCTATACGATTCACAATGCAGTCGAGTTCTGCCAGGAGATGAATGAGGATTTGATACAGGATAGCGATTCCCCCAAGGAGTATCTGTCTCAACTTCGGAAAGATGAAAAGATCCTCGATGCGCTGATGGCGAGGCTGGCACAAGAGTCTATCAACAAGGAGAGGAAGGTGTTGCTATGCGTGTATTGGTAGTTGAACCGGAGCGTAGACCGGAGGTAAGAGAGATCGACGGCTCTCTGGAATCCATGCAGGAGATCGTGGGCGGCTTGATCCAGCCTGTGTATCCATTCGATGATCCTGTTGTCCTGGTCTGCAATGACGAAGGGAAATTGATGAATCTGCCAGCCAACCGGGGGCTGCGGGGCAATGACGGTCAGATATACGATATTGTATCCGGGACGTTCTTTCTATGCGGTCCTCCTGGCGACAGTAACCACTTTACCAGTCTGACCCCAGAGCAGATCGAGCAATACGAAGAACGATTCCACACGCCCGAGATGTTCTGGGGGATGGATGGCCGGATCGTCTGTCTGCCGTTGGAGGTTGATTGAGAGGTGAGAAGATGAAGCCTGATAACCCGTTTGTTGGTAAAACCGTAGCTGTCACTGGCAAGCTGGACAACTACACCCGTGACAGCATCCAGGCCCGGTTGCGGGAACTAGGGGCCAAGCCTGTATCTGTAGTAAGCACACGAACTGACTATCTGATCCTGGGAGCGAGGCCCGGCAATAAGCTGTCAAAGGCGCTGGCACTGGAGACAACCATCCTGTCTGAACAGGAATTTGAAGCTATGGTTCACTAGAGTAAGAGTAGTGGGGCGGTCAGCCGCCCCACTACTCCTTTATATGTGTAGGAGGTCAGCCAGTTATGAGGGATATATCTGAGCGGATCGCTGTCGAGCTAAGGTGGTCCGAAGTCTGCGACATTGTATCGGCAGAGATCAACGAGATCCTGGGGCTTCATGTCCAGTGCAAGACAAATGTAATAGAAAACTCATTTTGGGATGTGACGTTCATCGGATGCCGTCTCCCCCTTCCCAAGCTCTGCCAGCTCTTACAGGCTACGCAGGCCACCCCGGAGGACTGGGAGGATGCCCTGCCCGACGAGGGCGGTGTAGATGTTGGTGGCCTTGGAATCGTGCTGTCTGAGAAATTGATCTCCCGGCATCTGGCACTCACTTGGGAACACCATCTGATTACTGTGGATAGCCTGTGGCTGGTGGGCGTGACAAAGGGCCGCTCCCATGAGCCGAAGCAGGGTTAAGCACTTTACTCAATTAAACTAAAATACTACAAAGGAGTTGAAGACAATGAGGGCTTTGCGTCCTATGACCCAAGAGGAGCGGGAGTATGCGGAACAGAGACATGATCTGGTGATCGACTTTCTCCACCGTAAACATCTTTCGATGGACGATTTCGTGATCTTCGGCTATCTCTCCGCTGTGCAGCAGTATTTCCGCAACCCACCGCCTAACGTGACATTTGAAGCTATGGCGGTTCGAGCTATGAAGGACTCCATTCTTCGGGACAGCGAGTACCGTACCCGTGCGAAACGCTCTGGTATTGCTGTGAGCATGGACGATACCGACAGTACACTTACAGACCCTAAGCAGGATACGGAGCGGCAGATTGAGGGCAAGGCTCTCTTGGAACAGGTAGTGAGCGTGGCTACACCAAAGGAGGCCAGGATCATTAACCTCCTGATGGATGGCTTTGTACTGCGTGAGGCCGCACGGCTTCTGAAGATACCAAGGGCTGCTGCGGTAAGCTGCATGGAGGACTTCTGCTGTCGGGCCAGTGTTGCTATTGGCTGATATGGGAGGGTAGCTATGAAAGAACTTTGGATTCGGCTGGGAGCCGCTATTCAGATTACCGATGCCGAAGAACAGGCTATCTTTGGTGATGATGGATCGAAAATGGAAGATGCTCTGCGGACTATCATTGCCGAAGGGCGCTTCTGCCCGGGTGGGGAAACCTATATTCCCAGCGAGGCTGTCCAGGAGTTCAACAGAAACTACGGTACGGCCTATGATGAAGAGAATTGGTGCTGTGATTTATGAGCATAGGGCCGGGGTCGGTGTTCATCGGCTCCGGCCTATTACTATTTTATGGAGGTAGGGTATGAAAGTCAAGGCGTATATCCATAGTCTGAAAGACCATGAGCATAATCGCCATGTGCTGGGTGATGCTGAAATCATCAAGTGCATTGGAGACAACCGCTATCTGGCTGAGGTCAACGGTGTCCGGTGTACGGCCATCTTCAACATTTTCACCGGGGCTTACTATGTTGACGATGTGTACGGCATCCAGCGGGAGGCCATCTGAAATGAAACAGTATATTTTCAATCTGGAAACAACGAAGATCGAGCTTCACTTCGAGAAGTCTGAGTATGCCGCTCTAACTACGGAGCAGAAGTCCGATTTGAAAAGCGCGTTCCTCTGGAGCCGTTCTAAGGGTTGCTGGGTAAGCAGGGCCAAGGAGCCGAATCTTTGGTGGGCAAAGCAGGTCGCTGCCAAGCTGGGCTTCACGGTGGAGCAGCGTGAGGGTGAGCGCCGTTCTTTCTCTGAACAGGTGGAGCGTCAGGCAGAGCGCGCCGAGCAAAGAGCTGAGCGTTATGAGCAGTACGCCGAGAACGCCGCCCAGCGGGGAGCCGCTTTGCAGCAGCCCCTTAACCGGATGCACGGTGATATTGCGTTCTTCACCCAGCCCATCATTGCGGGTCATGCCGGGAGTCAGGCGTTTGCCCGTCGGCGTGAAAAGATGTTCGCCCAGTACGAGAAGGGCTTCGAGGAATACCGCAAGAGTAGTTACTTCCAGGATAGGGCACGGACGGCCAGAGAGACAGCGGATGGGGCCAAGTACCGGGATGTTGCTTACCTTGACCGCCGTATCAGGGAGTGCAAGAGTGAGATCATGGCCAGGAAGAAGAATATTATCCATTATGAGGAAACTCTATCTGCCATTGAGCGTGGAGAGAAGAAAAAGAGGTATGATGGAACTCCTGTTACTGCCGAAGTGGTCACTGGCTGGATGGAGCATGAGTATGAGCTGATTGAGAAAGCCATTGACAAGCAAGCGTTTCTAGAAGCCTGTGTTGACCAGTGCAGCGGCGTTCGGTTCAGCAAGGATAATATAAAGGTTGGCTATCACGTCAAAGTGAAGGATGACAGATATGCCGAGGTTATCAGTGCTGGGCCGCAAAACATCACCTACCGCATCCTGACCGGGGGCGCAAAGGGCATGGTCTTGAAAGCTGCCTATGCCGAGATCACCGAGATCGTCAAGGCCGAGACACATCAGGAGACGCACCCCTTCACTGTCGGCGAACGGTTCACAGCGGAGCAGTACATCCGTGATGGTGATTCGCTCAGATGGGATCATGTTCACGTCACCTATGAGATCATCAAGGCTACCAACGCAACGATTCAGTTGAAGCCTATTGACAGAGACGGGAAGGTTATTACCCGGAAGCCGAAGAAGTCCTACAATGGCGATTGGTGTTTCAGTATTGACAACGCCTATGTGAATACCTTCCACAAGGCGGCTGTGGTAAGTGAGGCTGGATAAGATGAAGTATAGAAAGGAGCGACGGTAATATGCAGCGATTCAATATCAACTGGACGGCGAAAGCTCTGGTCAATCAGATGGAGAAGGGTAAGGTCAACTACGACAACGCCGTGCAGCGCAACCTTGTGTGGGACGAAGAGAAAAAGTCCCTCCTGATCCACAGCATGATCTACGGCTATGCGATCCCCGCCATGTACTTTACTCGTGACGAGAACGGCGTTTATGACAGTCTGGACGGTAAGCAGCGGTCCAATGCCATCAGTGAATTTCTACACGACGAGTTTGCGTTGTCCATCGACACCCCTGTTGTTGTGGATGATAACGGGAATGTGGAAGATGTCAGCGGACTGCGTTTCTCACAACTGCCTGAGTGGGCGAGGGATCGGATTAAGGACTACAACCTCACCATCTACTACTACGCAGACATGACGGAGCAGGAGGTCGGGGAGTTCTTTCGCAGGCTAAACAACGGCAAGCCCCTGTCGGCAATCGAACTGACCCGTGCCAATGTCCCCAGCCTGACGATCTTTCAGCAGCTTGCCAAGCACAAGGCGATTCAGTTCGTAGTTTCGGAGGCTGGCAGGAAGCGGTTCACTGACGAGATGATCGCCATGCAGCTTTACCAGCTTATCACAGAGGAATCCCCTGACTTCTCCACAAAGCCCTTCCGGGAATGGGCCAGCAAGGTTGAGGTTGACAGTGAAGTGCTGGATACGATCAACGCTGGACTGGATGCCTATATGGTGTTCGCCAGGAGCCTGATGGATGTCAACAACAAGGTCCTCCGCACCATCAGGGGCAGAACACACTTCATCAGTTGTGCCTATTACTGCTGTCTGGCAGTCGAAAGCGGCGTAGAGCGGGACGAGATCAACCGCACCTTGACCGAGTTCTTCAGTGGACATCCCTCCGTATCACCGGAGTACAATCACACGGTATCTGCTGGTAGCGCAAAACCCACTTCGGTGCAGACACGGCGGGATGTGATGCTGTCTTTGCTTCCGGCAGCAAGCGAGGGGGGAGAAGATGGAGAGCAGAATGATCCCGATCCAGAACAGGATGAATCGAACAAGCCCATGGAGTCATATAAGGGCTTTTCCTGTGAGCGGTATGCTTGATCCTGTAAAATACATTGCTT
>JAAVHF010000066.1 GCA_014799845.1 Oscillibacter sp.
CAAGATCAACATTGTCGACACCCCCGGCCACGCCGACTTCGGCGGCGAGGTGGAGCGCATCCTGAAAATGGTCAACGGCGTTATCCTCCTGGTGGACGCCGCCGAGGGCCCCATGCCCCAGACCCGCTTCGTATTGAGCAAGGCGCTGGAGCTGGGCCACCGCGTGATCGTGGTGGTCAACAAGATCGACCGCCCCGACCAGCGGATCTACGAGGTCATCAACGAGTGCGGCGACCTGCTCATCGATCTGGACGCCACCGACGAGCAGCTGGACAGCCCCATGCTCTTCTGCTCCGCCCGGCAGGGCATCTGCTCCTACCACCCCGAGGACCAGGGCACCGACCTCAAGCCCCTGTTCGAGACCATCCTCAATTATATCCCCGCCCCCGAGGCGGACGTGGAGGCCCCCTTCCAGATGCTGGTCAGCTCTATTGACTACAATGAATTCGTGGGCCGTATCGCCATCGGCCGCATCGAGCGGGGAACGATCAGGCAGAATCAGGAAATCGCCGTCTGCAACTACCACAACGCGGAGGCCGCGCCCAAGAAGGCCAAGGCCGTCAGCATTTACGAGTTTGACGGGCTGAGCAGGAAGGCTGTTACGGAGTCCTCCGCCGGCAACATCATTGCCATGAGCGGCATCGGCGATATCACGATCGGCGACACCATCTGCACCGTGGCCAATCCTGAGCCTCTGCCCTTTGTGAAGATCTCCGCCCCCACCATGGAGATGACCTTCTCCATCAACGACTCCCCCTTCTGCGGCCGGGAGGGCAAGTACGTCACCTCCCGCCAGATCCGGGACCGCCTGTTCCGGGAGACCCTCAAGGACGTGTCCCTGCGGGTCACGGAGATCGAGGGCGCTATGGACGCCTTCAACGTGGCGGGCCGGGGCGAGATGCACCTGTCCATCCTGATCGAAACCATGCGCCGGGAGGGCTACGAGTTCCAGGTCTCCCCGCCCCGCGTGCTGTACCAGGAGATCGACGGCGTGCGCTGCGAGCCCATCGAGCGGCTGGTGGCCGACGTGCCCCAGGACAGCGTGGGCTCGGTCATCGAGAAAATGGGCTCCCGGAAGGGCGACCTGGTGGAGATGACCCCCGTGGGCGACCGGATGAAGCTGGAATTCCTGGTGCCCGCGAGAGGCCTCTTCGGCTACCGCAACGAGTTCCTCACCGACACCCGGGGCGAGGGCATCATGGCCTCCGTCTTTGACAGCTACGCCCCCTACAAGGGCGACCTCAGCCGCCGGAACACCGGCAGCCTCATCGCCTTCGAGACCGGCGAGTCCATTACCTACGGCCTCTTCAACGCCCAGGAGCGGGGCGCGCTGTTCATCGGCGCGGGCGTGCCCGTCTACGCCGGCATGGTGGTGGGCGTCAGCCCCAAGCAGGAGGACATCACCGTCAACGTCTGCAAGAAGAAGCAGCTGACCAACATGCGGGCCAGCGGCAGCGACGAGGCCCTGCGCCTGGTGCCCCACCGTATCCTGAGCCTGGAGCAGTGCCTGGAGTTCCTGGCGGACGACGAGCTGCTGGAGGTCACCCCCAAGAGCCTGCGCATCCGCAAGCGTATCCTGGACCACGAGAAGCGCATGAAGGCCCTGAAGGGCGGCAAAAAATAACAGATTGGCGACAACAAAAGCGGCGGTTGATATACAAAAGTGTATCAACCGCCGCTTTTAACCGTTTGTTCGATTACAAAGCGTATTTTTGCAGCCGGACTTGCAGATTGGCTCCGCTTTTTGACAGTTTTCCAGCAAATTCTACAGAATCCGCACAGCGGCGCGGATTTTTTTCATTTCAAAATTTTATAATTTCTCTCAATTGCACATAGGAAAGAGCCGGTTTTCCGGCAGTTTGTCCGTATGCAGTCTGCATCGCAGTTTACATAAATCAAGCGGTAATTTTAAGTACGGAAAGTTTTAAACATTTTCCACAGAGTTTTCCACAACGATATTTTCCCTGTTTGCAGCGGGTCCGGCCGGTTTTCAACAGGCGGTGGAAAACCCTGGAACCGAAGTTTTGCCCCTTTGAAATCTGCCGCCTGTGTTGACATAACGACGGTTTTTGCAGTTGCCCGCCATTTCCCCGTCTTTCCCGTCACGGGGGCCTCATACGGTCTCGGCCCCCGCCTGCGCAATGGCCGCCAGGGCCAGTTCCAGAGTGGGGTCCGTAACGGGCAGGTCGATCCCGTACAGCTTCATTGCCAGAGGCAGCTCCGTACAGCCCAGGATCAGCGTTTCCGCGCCCTGCCGGAGAAGCGTTTCCATGGCCGCTCTGGCGGAAGCGGTATCGTAATCCCACCTGCCTGCCTTTACGCCCTGATAGGCCAGGTCCATGACGGCCCTCTGTCCCGCTTCGTCCGGGATCAGCAGCCGGACGCCCGCGCCCTCAAAACACCGCTGGTAGACGCCCGCCTGAACGGTCCCGTCCGTGGCCAGCAGTCCCGCCGTCTCCACGCCGCGCTCTCTTAACGCCTGGGCCGTCAGACGGATCATATGCAGCACCGGCACGGAGACGGACGCCTGCACCGCGTCATAAAAATGGTGGGCGGTGTTGCAGGGGATCAGCAGCAGCTCCGCGCCCTGCCGCTCCAGCCCCCGGGCGCTGGCCGTCAGCTCCGGCACGGGGTCCGCGCCGCCGCAGAGGATCGCCTCCGTCCGGTCGGGAATATTCGTGTTGCTGTCAATGAGCACCCGCAGATGATCCTGGTCGCAGGAAGCCCTCGTGTGCAGAATGATTTTCTCAAACAGATCGGCAGTGGACAGAGGCCCCATGCCGCCAATGATGCCGATGGTCTTTTTTGTCATAAAAAAGCCCTCCTTTACCTGTAGTGTATCACAGGCAAAGGAGGGATGCAAGGGACAGACAGAGCGATGGACTTATTGTATCGTCAGATATGCGGTTTTTCCCAGGCCCTCGTCATCCAGCAGGATCACCATGTGGGAAACCAGGACTTCCTCCTCCCCCGGGACGTTGTAGGCTGTGCGGACTGCGCCGTCTTTACTGATCTCCTCCACCAGCACCCAGGCCGTCTCCGCCTCGCACCTTACCCTTGGCAGGTCCTCCCGCAGAGCCAGATCGTCAGAGCGGACAACGGCGTTGTTTTCGTCAAACTGCGTTACCACCAGCCGCTCCATACGCGCCACCGTTTCCACCCATACATTGACGTCGATGCTCTCCGTAACCGTCTCGCCGTTCCAGTCGGTGGTGGTCTGCGTCTGGTTTTCACCGTATCCAAAGCCCCCGCCGCCGCTGCTGCTGTTGCCGCTGCCGTCCATGTAGACCCTGCCGTCCTCCGCCTGATAGACCCGGTAGCACGTCCAGGTGCCGTTGTCCGCATACTTGTCCCAATCCTCCGCCCCCAGAGGCGGGCCGTAGTAGACCGTGCCGTTGACGGAGTAGGAGGTCTCATTGTCGGAAACATGGGTGGAGTTAGTCTCCTTGCCGGGCGCCATGTTGGAATGTATGGAGGTAGTGGGCCCATACTCCCTGGCTTCCGTAGTAATGAACAGGCTGTAACCACCCTCCATTCCCGGAAAAACGTATTTCCCCGGTTCCTCCTCTACGGCAAACAGAACCTCCCGGGGGAAACTTATGGTTCCAAACTGGTCCGTTTTTATTGAATCTGCGCCGTATTCCTCCAGATAGGGATTGTCGTACAATTTGTCCGAGTATTCCGGGGTGTGGACCAGGTAGAATCCTGCAAACCGGTCGCCGCCCGACCCGTTTTCCTCCGGCTGTGCCAGGGAGCACCCAGCCAGCAGCAGCGCCGCCAGCGCACACAGCAGCCATCTAACCTTTTTCATTCTCGTCCTCCAATCTCCCGTCAAAGCGCAGGATATCCCCCACGTCGCAGTCCAGGTAATAGCAGATTTTATTGATGGTATGGAACCGCACGCCGTTTGCCTTGCCGGAGCGCAGGATCGACAGATTCGCCTCCGTGATCCCTACTTTGGCGCAAAGCTCCTTCCCGGTCATGCCCCGGGCCTTCAGGATTTCATCCAAATGCACCGTAATCGCCATGCCGTTCACCTATATGATGGTCTCGTTGTCGTCGCTGACTTCCTTCGCCCGCCGGAAGTACCGGCACAGCAGCCCCAGCACCGCCGCCAGCAGCACGGAGGCAAAGGGGAAGGAGACATTGAACCGCGCGGAGCGCAGCACCGGCAGCAAAAAGAATTGCAGCAGATTTCCCGCCACGCAGACGCCCACCGACAACGCCGCCACCCTGGCGCATTTTCCGCCCAGCTCTTCCGCCAGGGCGACCGTCTCCCCGCCGAAGGGGTCCGCGTCCATCCGCAAGGCCAGTCTGCCGCCCCACCGCAGCACCTGGCAGCACAGCAGGGTGGGGATCAGGTCCATCACCGCCAGCACGCCCACGATCAGATACGTGGGCATCAATGCCCCGGTATCCAGGGCGGTGTTTTTCTCCGCCACCCGCCTGATCTCCTGCCACACGCTGACGCCCTGGGACAGCGCGGCCAGCCACGCCAACGCCCAGGACGACCACCGCAGCAGCCGCTCCATGGTCTGTCCCGGATTCTCCGCCGCCAGGATATTTTTCAGTCCCCGCAGCACCGCCCAGGCCAGCATCGCCGCTCCCACACACCCGGCGGCGGCCAGCGCGATAAACGGTCTGGCGTCATACTCCGTCATCAGCAGGGTGGGATTCACCAGATAGTACAGCCCCGCCAGCATCTCTGCCGCCGCCAACAGCAGCAGCCAGTCATATCTGCACCGGCCCTTCCACAGCAGCCCCAGCGCGGGCAGCGCCGTCAGCCCCAGCACAATCCCCCAGGCTGCGGCATTCCCGCCTCCTCCGGAAAGTGACAGTTCCCTGAGCCATTCCCCAAAACGGGCAACTGTTCCGATTGACATAGCATTTCGCCTCCGATTATTGTTTTACAATAATTCTTTGTCCTTAGCATATCACGCAAATTATTGTTTGTCAATAATTTTCCGCGCAAAAAACAGCGGAGGATTTTTCCTCCGCTGTTTTTCAATCCAGTGTGACGCTCACCGGGCAGTGGTCGCTGCCCATGATCTCCGGGAAAATATCCGCCCCCGCCAGCCGGTCCCTCAGCCGCTGGGAGAGAATGAAATAGTCGATCCGCCACCCCGCGTTGTTGGCCCGGGCGTTGAACTGGTAGCTCCACCAGCTGTAGGCCCCGGTCCTGTCCGGATACAGCTCCCGGAAGCTGTCGATAAAACCCGCGCCCAGCAGTTCCGTCATCTTCCCCCGCTCCTGGTCGGAGAAACCGGCGTTGCCCCGGTTGGGGCCGGGGTTTTTCAGATCGATCTCCTCATGGGCCACGTTCAGATCCCCGCAGTAAACCACCGGCTTCACCTTGTCCAGCCCGCACAGGTACTGCCGGAGATCATCCTCCCAGATCATCCGGTAGTCGATCCGCTCCAGTCCCCGCTTGGCGTTGGGCGTGTAGCAGCAGACCAGATAGAAGTCCTCGTACTCCGCCGTGATGATCCGCCCCTCGTGGCGGTGGATATCGTCCCCGAAGTCGTAAGTCACCGACAATGGCTCCACCCGGCTGAGAATGGCGGTGCCGGAATAGCCCTTCTTATCGGCGTAGTTCCAGTACATGTGATACCCCGGAAGCTCCAGCTCCACCTGGCCCTCCTGGATTTTCGTTTCCTGCAAGCAGTATACGTCCGCCCCCAGGGCCAGGCAGGATTCCACAAAGCCCTTTTTCATACAGGCCCGCAGGCCGTTGACATTCCATGAAACAAGCCGCATTTTTCCCGCCTCCTCACTTGTGCCGGTAAATCTTCTTGTCCAGGGCGAACACCCGCTTGCTGAACGTGCCGGGCTCGGTTTCCTCCATGGTCTCCTTGTAAATCTCCATGCGGCTGTCGATGAGGTCGATCATGCTCAGCAGCTCCGCCTCCGCGCACATGGGCCGCACCGCGGCGCCGAACTCCGGGTCCCCGTGGTGGCTGAGCAACATGTGCTGGAGCAGCACGGACTTCTCCTCCGGCACCCCCAGCTCCTTCGCCGCCTCCGCCGCCGCCTGGGCCCCCATCACCAGATGGCCCAGCAGCTGCCCCCTGGTGCTGTACTCCGTCACCAGCCCCAGAGGGGATGTGACAAACTCGTCGCATTTGGCCACGTCGTGCAGAATGGTCCCCGCTACCAGCAGGTCCCTGTCGATCACCTCCGGATACACCCCCGCCAGCTGGTCCGCGATGCGGGCCATATACAGCGTGTGCATCAAAAGGCCGCTGACAAAGCTGTGGTGCATGCTCTTCCCGCCGGGAATGGAGCGGAACCGCTCGCCGTACCGCTCCAGCACCTTCCGGCATACCGCCCGGTAGTCCCCGTCCCCAAGGCCGTCCGCCATATCCAGCAGTTCCTTCCACCCGGCGTCCACGTCAATGGGGGCCACGGGCACCAGTTCGCCCAGGTTGTACTGGTCGCCATCCTGCGCCGGGCGCAGGCGGCTGAGAATTACCTGCAAGGCCCCCCGGTACTCGGTAACGCTTCCCCGGATTTTGATGACAGTCCCCTCGTCCTGCACACCCAGAGGCCCCGCGTAGTCCCAGCACTTGGCGTCAACCGCGCCGCTGCGGTCCGCTACCACAGCGGCCAGGAAGGGCTTGCCGCTGTTGGAGGTCTTGATCTGGGCGGTTTTTAAAATATAGAAGCCCTCAATTTCGTCGCCGACTTCCAGGTCGGCAACCCACTTGTTGTATTCCATGGCAGTTTCTCCTCGTTGTTTGATGAAGTTCAGTATACCATACATGTATGCTTTCTGTCGAGGGAGAATTTTCCGCGGCCCTACGCAGCCGCGGTACTGTTAAAATTGGATGGAAGGCTGTAAAATCCTGATTGCTTTTCCATAAAAATCTGCTATACTATTATTCTGTATGATTGTACTTCGGGGAGAAGGGAGCGCAGCGAAAGATGCCGAATAAGATCACAGTGACGATCAGCGGTACGGATTATACCCTGATGAGTGAAGAAAGCCCCTCCTATATGCAGAAGGTGGCTATGTTGGTAGATGAAAAAATGACCGGTAACATGGCCTCGGGCCGGGTCAGCCGCATGGACGCGGCGGTGCTGGCCGCCGCCAATCTGGCAGACGAGCTTCTCAAGCAGCAGGCCGTCTCGGAAAACCTCCGCCGCCAGCTCAAGGACTATCTGGACGACGCCGGCAAGGCCAAGGCGGAGCTGGGCGAGTGCAAGCGGCAGCTGATGAAGCTCCAGCAGAAGAAATAATGGAACTGCTTTCTCCTGCCGGCCGCTGGGAGGCCATGACCGCCGCCGTCCAGAACGGCGCGGACGCGGTCTATCTTGGCTGCGGCCGGTTCAACGCCCGCAGAGGCGCGGAAAATTTTACCCGGGAGCAATTGCCGGAGGCCGCGGCCTACTGCCATCTCCGGGGCGTGAAGGTGTATCTCACCGTCAACACCCTCCTCTCCGACCGGGAACTGCCCCAGGCGGAGGAGCTGCTGCGGCTGGCCAGCCGGTGCGGCGTGGACGGCGTGATCGTTCAGGACTGGGGACTGGCGGCGCTGGCGAGGCGCGTTGTTCCCGACCTGCCCCTCCACGGGTCCACCCAGATGACGGTCCACTCCCTGGCGGGAGTGGAGGAGGCCGCGCGGCTGGGGATGAAATGCGTGGTGCTGGGCCGGGAATTGGGCCGGGAGGACATCCGGTATATCTGCGCCAACAGTCCCATTGCCATTGAAGTGTTCGCCCACGGGGCCCTGTGCATGTGCTGGTCCGGACAGTGCGCCATGAGCGCCATGATCGGGCAGCGCAGCGGCAACCGGGGGGCCTGCGCCCAGCCCTGCCGCCTGCCCTACCGCTTTGACGGCGGGAAGATGGGCCGGCCTCTCAGCCTGAAGGACGCCAGCCTGGCGGACCATCTGGCCGAACTGCGGGATATGGGCGTGTCCATTCTGAAGCTGGAGGGCCGGATGAAACGGCCTGAGTACGTGGCGGTGATCACCAGAATCTACGCCGCCCTTTTGAAGGAAAACAGGAAGCCCACGGTTGAGGAACGGCGGCAGCTGGAGCTGGCGTTTTCCCGGGAGGGGTTCACGGATGGCTACTGGCGGGGCGGATTGGGGCCGGATATGTTCGGCTCCAGGCCCGAAAACGCGCCGGACCCGGCCCAGTTGTTCCGGGAAGCCAAGGCCGCTTACGAGCGGGAGGACCTGCGGACGGTGCCCGTGCGGCTGAGCGCGGAAATCCTGCGGGATACTCCCGCGCATCTCACGGTCTCCGACAGCGAGGGACATATAGCCGAGGCGCGGGGCCCCGTTCCGGAGACGGCCCGCAGCAGGGCGCTGGAGGCGGAGGACACAGGCGCGCGGCTGTCCAAGACCGGCGGCACCGTGTTCCGGGCCGGGGCGGTGGATATCAAACTGGACCCCGGACTGTCCCTTCCGGCCAGCGCGGTGAACGCGCTGCGGCGGGACGCGCTGGACGCGCTGAAAAATCTGCGGACCGCGCCGCCGGAACGGCGGGAAACGGCCGCGCCGGAGCTTCCGGCGAACGACTGCGCCAGGACGGACCCGGCGCTGACGGTGACGCTCAGTAGGCCGGAACAGCTGACGGAGGCGATGACGCGCCTTGCGCCCGCCGTCGTATATCTCCCGGTAGAGCGGATCGAGGCGTTCCCTCTGGAGGCCTACCGGGACGGCAATACAGAATTCTGCGCCCTGCTGCCCAGAATCTGCAAGGACAGCGAGCTGCCGGGGCTGCTTTCCCTGCTGGAAAAAGCGAAAGAGCGGGGATGCGCCTCCGTGTGCGTCCAGAATCTGGGACAGATTTCTCTGGGAGAGAAAACCGGAATGCGCCCGCGGGGCGGGTTTGGCCTGAATATATTCAACAGCCGGTCCCTGGCCCAGTGCAGGGACTGGGGACTGGTCAGCGCGACGCTGTCCTTCGAGCTGCGGCACGAGCAGGTGCGGGATCTGAGGAAACCGCTGCCCTGCGAGATGACCGTATATGGAAGACTGCCGCTGATGCTGACGGAAAATTGTCTGGTATTCAATGCCCTGGGCTGCAAGGCAAGGAATCTGAACGGCCCCTGCCGGACAGGACACGCCCTGACGGACAGGCGGGGAGAGACCTTCCCTATCCTGCCGGCCTTCGGGTGCCGCAGCGAGATCGAGAACAGCAAGGCGCTGTTTCTGGCGGATAAGCCTGAGTTCCGGCGGTGCGGGCTGGCTTACGCCAATCTGCGGTTCACCACGGAACGTCCGGAGGAATGTGTGCGGATTCTGGAAAGATATCTTGGCAGGAATGAGGATGTTCCCCGGGATTATACCAGAGGGCTTTTCTACCGGGGTGTGGAATAAATCAGTTTTTGCAAAGGATTTCTCTATGAAATTACAGATACAGGTTTTATCTGACAAAATCGGAAGCAGTATCCCCCTTCCCTACTACGCTACCGCAGGGGCGGCGGCAGTGGATCTGCACGCGTGCACGGATGAGGCGGTGGTAATCCCCGCCCAGGGGCAGGCGGTAATTATGACGGGAATTGCGGTGGCGGTGCCGGAGGGATATGTGGGCATCATGGCGGCCCGCAGCAGCATGGGAGTGCGCCATGGCGTGTGGATGTGCAACGGGATCGGCGTGATCGACAGCGATTACAGAGGAGAACTGCGGGTGGGCCTCTACAATTCCCGCGAGGAGGATTATGTCGTGGAGCCGGGAGACCGGATTGCCCAGCTGATGATCGTTCCGGTCCTCTGTCCGGAGATCGAGGTCGCGGCCCAGCTGCCGGAGACGGCGCGTGGAACGGGAGGATTTGGGTCTACCGGCAGGTAGGCAGAGCAGAACAAGCTGCGACAGAAGGTCCCCCTTGCAGGCGTTAGGCCGCCAAAGGCGGCCCCAGCCCTAAGGCGGCCTATGGCCGCCCCACGGGGCAGTCCCCCTTTAACAGGCCGGCAGGCGGAGTTCTACGACCACCAAGCCCCTAGAAGAACAACCGCCGGCTCAGGGGCGCCCAATGTATCAAATCACCACCCAATGGCGACTAACCCCCGTAAACATAAGGGAGTCTTGAACCGTAGGTTCAAGTGACTTTTTGCCTGCTTTCTGTTCACACAAAAAGCAGGCCGCCGTCCGGGCGCGGAAGCCCGGAGGTTTCGTTACGAAAAATCTACCGTGCCGCGCAGAGCGCGGCAGAAAGAAACTACCATGTCGAGAATCATTTTAGCCTCCCAGTCCCCCAGAAGAAAACAGCTGTTAGCCCAGATTGGCGTAAAGGACTTCGATCTCCTCGTCCCGGAGGCGGACGAAAGCTTCGACCCAAACCTCCCTCCGGAGGAAATCGTATCCTCCATCTGCAAAAAAAAGGCCGAGGCCGCCCGCGCCTTAGCGGGCGACCCCGACGCAATTATTATTACCGCGGATACGATGGTCTTCCTGGACGGCCTCCGCCTGGGCAAGCCCCGGGACCAGGTGGACGCTTTCACCATGCTCTCCGCCCTCTCAGGGCGGAAGCACCAGGTCTGCACCGGCGTGACCGTCTCCCGTGGGGAACGGATGGAAACAAAAACGGAAACCACCGCCGTTACCTTCCGTTCGCTGACCCAGGACGAAATCTGGGGCTATATCCGCTCCGGCGAGCCCTTCGACAAGGCCGGGGGCTACGGCGTTCAGGGCAAAGCCGCCCTGTTCGTGCCGAAAATCGAGGGAGATTACTTTAATGTGATGGGTCTGCCGCTGTTCCTGCTGGGCGGGATGCTGGCCGACTTCGGCGTGAAACTGTTCGAGGAGGAACTCTATTGAAGCGTCCATCCAATCGTTTTGTTATCATGGTGCTGGCGGTGGCGGCGGCAGCGGCGGTGCTGCTGAGCGTGATGAGCTACCTCTCCGCCACTGCCGCCCCCCTGCCCAATCTGGCGGGGATCATCGCGTCCCCCTTCCGTTCCGTCTCCGCCTCGGTTTCCGAGACCTTCCGGCGGTGGACGGGGTACTTTGTGGGCGTGGATGAGCTGCGAGAGGAGAACGAGCAGCTGAAAAAGCAGATCGCCGAAATGGAGGGGACCGTCCGGCAGGCCCAGGCGGACCGTGAGGAAAACGCCCGGCTGCGGGAGGTGGCCCAGCTGCGGGAGCAGCGGCGGGACCTCCATCTGGAGTCCGCCCGGGTGCTGGTGCAGGATTCCTCCAACTGGTACAGTGAATTGACCATCAACAAGGGCACCGCCCAGGACATCACCGTGGGCGACTGCGTGGTGACGGAGACCGGCGACCTGCTGGGCGTGGTGACGGAGACGGGGCTGAACTGGGCCACGGTCCGCACCATTCTGGACAGCGAGTCCTCCATCGGCGCGCTGGTATTCCGCAACGGCGGCAGCGCCATGGCCCAGGGGGACTTCGCCCTGATGGGCGAGGGGCGGCTGAGCCTCACCTACCTGGGCACGGAGCCGGACGTGGTGGCCGGAGACCTGATCGTGACCTCCGGCCTGGGGGGCTTCTACCCCTCCCAGCTGGTGATCGGCTACGTGGAGGAGGTCAGGACCAGTGACAACGGCCTGGCCCAGTACGCGGTGCTGAAGCCGGAGGCGGAGACCACCGGGCTGGTCCAGGTCTATGTGGTCACCAGCTTCGATATCGTGGATTGAGGAAGGCGGGATCTGATGCTGCCAAAAAGCTATACGGTATTCAAATGGGCCGTCTACGCCATCGCCACACTGCTGCTGTGCGCGCTGCAGTCGTTGGTCCTCAACCATATCCGGGTGCTGGGGCTGTCGCCCTTCCTGTACCCCGTGCTGCCGGCGCTGGTGGCCATGTTCGAGGGTTCCCGGCCGGGGGCGGTGTTCGCGCTTGTGTTCGGGCTGTACTGTGATTTACTTGTGCCGGAGCCGTTTCCGGGGTTCTTTGCGCTGATCTTCCCGGCCGCCGCCATTGCCGCCGCGTGGGTGGCGGAGCGGCTGACCTCCCGGGGACTGTTATGCGCGCTGATTGTTTCGGCCCTGGGACTGCTGCTGACGGGGGCGCTGCGTTTGTTTGTGCAGCTTCTCTCCGGAGGGCAGTATATGGGGCTGATGGCGCGGATGGTGGTGGGAGAGGGGATGCTGACGCTCCCCGCCCTGCTGGCGGCGGCGCCCCTTTATCGGACGATATACCGGCGGTGCGGGGCGGACTATTAGGCCGCCAATGATTGTGCAATGACCGCATCCGTGGGCCGCCTGCGGCGGCACCAGCTGCTAATCTTGTTTTAGATTCGCCCTGCCGGGCGGGGCGTACTTTTCCCTTGCAGGAAAAGTACCAAAAGTGCCCTCAAGGGGCCATTGCCCCTTGAGAATCCCCGAATGGGTCGTTTTGTTTTGCGCTTGTCCTGTAGTCCGCCCGGGCTAAACCGAGCTGAGGCCCGTGTATTGGGCGAAGCGGCTATCCGAAGATGTAAACGGGAGCCCCTACCGTTTTAACACGAGGGGAACTCCCGTTTTGCACCCCGGGAGATCCGACGTGTATAACGGTAGGGTCTGCGTCAACGTCCTGAAACAGACGCAGAGCAGAAGAAACCGCACCAGCAGTCCGGTTCAGCCCGGACGGACTACAGGACAAGCGCAAAAACAAATTCCCCCGTAGTAAGGTGTCGCCTGCGGCGACGCCCTAAGGGATTCTTAAACCGTAGGTTTAAGTGATTTTTTGCCTACTTTTTGTTCACACAAAAAGTAGGCGCGGGGTCCGGGGCCGCGTAGGCCCCGGGGCTGCAAATCGAAACAATTCCCGTTCGCGCCCAGGGGCGCGAAGAAAGGATTCCCGTGGAACACAAAAAGAGCTTTTTCAGACGATCAAATCTTCTCCTCGGAGCCTACCTGGTCTGTTTAATCATCTTCCTCTGTATCCTCTACGACGCCCAGATCGTTAACGGAGCGGACTATGTCATCCAGTCCACCACCCAGGTGACCACTACGGAAACCATGGAGAGCTCCCGCGGCCCCATCACCGACCGGAACGGCAAGGTGCTGGTCTCCAACCGGGAGATCTATACCGTGACCTTCGATCCGCAAAAGGTGAAGGACGACCCGTCCCTGACCCCCGATGAGGGCAATACCGTCCACTCGGAGAGCGTGGCCAACGCCCTCCTCCGCCTTTTGCGCCTTTTCCAGGCCCAGGGCATCAAGTGGAGCGACACCCTGCCGGTCTCGCAGACCGCTCCCTTTACCTACACCTTCACCGAGGTCACCGGCATCCAGCGCACCTGGTTCCAGAGCTTCCTGACGGACCGGCAATGGTCCGCCACCAAGATCACCGAGGCCACCAAGCTGCCTCTGATGAGCGAAGAGCTGCAAAAGGACCAGGGCCTGGCTACCGCCTCCGCCCTTTCGGCGGAGCAGCTGGTGGAGCTGATGCGTGAGGATTTCGGCATCCCCGCCGGCTTTACCAGCCGGGAGGCCCGGATGGTGCTGGGAGTGCTCTACGAGGTGGAGCTGCGCCTGCTGGCCAGAAACGCCGCTACCGTCCCCTACTTCCTGACGGAGGACGTGTCCGTGGAGCTGATCTCCATTCTGAATGACGGGGATTTCTCCGGCACCGTGGTGGGCAGCAGAGCCGTCCGGCAGTATCACACCGATTACGCCGCCCATATCCTGGGGCGGACCGGCAATATCGACAGCGCCGAGGAGCGGGAAGGACTCAACGCCGCCTACAACGCGGCCAAAGAGGCCGGGGAGGACACCGCCCCCTACCACTACTACACCTGGGACGAACAGGTGGGCAAAAGCGGCGTGGAGTACGCCTTTGAGTCCTACCTCCGGGGAAAGGACGGCACCCGGCTGATCACCACCAACCAGGACGGCAAGATCACCAGCGAGCTCTATTCCATCGAGCCCCAGCCCGGCGGCACCCTGGCCCTGACCATCGACATCGACTTCCAGGCCCAGGTGGAGGCCGCCCTGGCGAGAGGCGTGGAGCAGGTCAAGAGCGAGGCCAAGGACGAGGAGGAAATTGCCCGCATGGAACGGGTGGGCGGCGCGGCGGCGGTGATCAGCGTGGCGGACGGCGCGGTGCTGGCCCTTGCTACCTACCCCACCTACAGCCAGCGGACTTATGCCGAAGACCTGGCGGAGCTGAGCCAGAATCCGGCGTCCCCCTTTACCAACCGGGCGCTTAACAGCGTCTACGCCCCCGGCTCCACCTTCAAGCCCATGACCGCCGTGGCGGCCCTGGAGAGCGGCATCATTACGCCCACCGCCAGGATCAGCGCCCTCGGCTCCTGGCGCTACCCCGGAGACCCCAACAGCTACGCCAACTGCTGGCTCTATAATAGCTCCCGGCGGACCCACGGGCGGATCAACGTCAGCGACGCTATCACCGTGTCCTGCAACTACTTTTTCGCCGAGATGGGCTATCAGCTGGGCATGGACCGGCTCAATGAGTTCGCCGCCAATTTCGGATTGGGGGAGAACACCGGTATTGAGTTGGGTGAGCGCACCGGCGCGCGGCATGAAAACAAGCCCGGGGAGGATCAGGCCCCCTGGGCCGGGTTCGGCCAGGCCAGCCAGGTCTACACCCCCCTCCAGCTGGCCAACTATATCGCCACCCTGGTCCGGGGCGGGGAGCGGCTGGACGTCCACCTGCTCAGGGACATCACCGCCTATGACGGCAGTTCGGTGGTCCTGGAACACCAGCCCGAGGTCCTCTCGAAGGTGGAAATGAGCGAGGCAACCCTGGCGGCGGTGAAAAAGGGCATGGGCGATCTGGTGACCAAGGGTACCATCGCCGCCGACTTTGCGGACTGCATCGTCACCGCCGGGGCGAAGACCGGCAGCGCCCAGGTGGGCGAACAGAACGCCAACGGCGTGTTCGTCTGCTTCGCCCCCTTCGATGAGCCGGAAATCGCCGTGGCGGTGGTCATGGAGCAGGGCCGAAGCGGTTCCGCCCTGGCCGCCACCGCCGTGGAAATCCTCAACGACTACTTCGACCCCGGCGACATCGGGATCGCCGCCGCGCCGGAGGGCGTGCTGCTGCCGTGAGGCGGAAAGGAAGGATTCCATTCCTGTACGCAAACATGAAATATCCAGAGCACCCCTGCCTCCGCAGCATGCGCGGCAAACTATAACGAAGGAACCAACCTGTATGACAAACATCTTTGATCCCCGGGACAGCCGCTGCAAAGCGCCTTACGGCGCGGTCCCCTGCGGCACGAAAATCACCTTTACCCTCCGCCTGCCCAGGACGGAGGGCTTCTCCGCCTGCCGGATGCTGCTTTTTGAGGAGTTCGCGGACGCCTACTGGGAAGTCTCCCTGTCCCGGGCTGGGGAGGAGGAGGACAGGGTCCTGTTTTCCGGCTCCTGCGACGCGCCGGACCAGCCGGAGCTGATCTGGTATGGCTTCCGCCTGCGGCGGGAGAACGGAGAGGAGCTCTGGCTGGGGAAAAACGGCTTCTGTCAGGCGGACGAACTGGAACGCTGGCAGCAGACGGTCTATGACGACACCCTCTCCACGCCGGACTGGTTCGGAAGGGGCGTGACCTATCAGATCTTCCCGGACCGCTTCTGCCGCACGGAGATCCCCGACCCCGCCGGAATGACCGGGGACCGGGTGGTCCACCAGCGCTGGGAGGAGGGCATGGAATACCTCCCCGACCAGCGGGGAGAGGTACGCAACCGGGATTTCTTCGGCGGAAATCTGGCGGGAGTGGAGGAAAAGCTGGAGTATCTCAGGACCCTGGGGGTGAGGACGCTCTACTTCTGCCCCGTCTTTGAATCCGAAAGCAACCACCGGTACAACACCGGAGACTACGAGAAGATCGACCCCATGCTGGGCACGGAGGAGGACTTCCGCAGGCTGTGCGAAAGGGCCCACAGTATGGGGATGCGGGTGATGCTGGACGGCGTGTTCAACCACACCGGCAGCAACAGCCGGTACTTCAACGCCAACGGGGAATACCCCGCCCTGGGCGCGGCCCAGAGCCGGGAGAGCCCATACTACCCCTGGTACACCTTCCTCTATTGGCCGGACCGGTACGACGCGTGGTGGGGCGTGAAGACCCTGCCCGCCGTCAACGAGACCCATCCGGATTATATCAACTATATCATTGAGGGGGAAAATTCCATCATCCGCCGCTGGCTCCGCGCCGGGGCGGACGCGTGGCGGCTGGACGTGGCCGACGAGCTGCCGGACGAATTTATCGCGAAGATCCGCACCGTCATGATGGAGGAAAAGGCGGACAGCTTCCTCCTGGGGGAGGTCTGGGAGGACGGCAGCAACAAGATCGCCTACGACCAGCGGCGGCGGTACCTGCTGGGCCGGGAAACCCACGGCCTGATGAACTACCCCTTCCGGGTGGCGGCGCTGGCCTATTTGCAGGGCGGCGGCGCGGAGGACTTCATGGAGGCCATGGAGACCATCCGGGAGAACTATCCCCCCGCCGCCTTCTACAGCGGCATGAACATGCTGGGGACCCACGACACGCCCCGCATCCTCACCCTGCTGGGCACCAGCCCCGGCGAGCCCCCGGCGGACCGCGCCGCACGTGCCGGATACCGCATGTCCGCCGGAGAGCGGGAGCGGGGCCTGCAATTGCTGCGGGCGGGGGCGGTGCTGCTGTACGCCTTCCCCGGCTCGCCCACGGTGTACTACGGCGACGAGGCCGGAATGGAGGGCTTCGAGGACCCCTTCAACCGGGGGACCTTCCCCTGGGGCCGGGAGGACCGGGCGCTCCAGCGGCATTTCGCCCTGCTGGGCAAGCTGCGCAATGAGCGCGTCTCCATGCAGTCCGGCCATCTGCGCTGGCTCTACGCCAAGGGGCATGTGCTGGCCTTCGCCCGGGAGGAGGGCGTGGAGGCCACGGTGGCTATCCTCAACGCGGGGCCGGAGACGGTGGAAATCTCCATCCCCTGGCGAACCTATCTGGCAATCGACGTGATCTCCGGCCAGCAGTTTGTGAAGGTCGGGGACCGGCTGAGCATCCGGGTGCTGGGGATGGATTGTATGCTGCTGATTTAGGCGGAATACGGCAGGCGGCGCGGCCCTCCACGGGCCGGGCCGCCTGCTTCTTAATGGTCGATTTCGCCGCCGGGATAGGGCCCGGTGACGCCGGTCAGGACGGGGCCGTACTCCGTCTCTTCGATGAAGTACGTATACAAGTCCCCGTTCTCCAGCCACAGGTCGCCCAGGTTGGCGTAAGCGGGCTCGCCGGCGCTGAAAATTTTCATCCGGCCATAGTACCACAGCATGGTCTCCGCCTCGCCCTTTACCCAGGACTCCGGGCGGACCGCGTCCGCGATGGACAGGGGAGACCAGTCGTTTCCCAGTTCCTTCCAACTGATATAGATGCTGGGAATACTGTCCGCATTGCCGTAACGGGTATTGAAATCATAATGAAGAAAACTCCGCTGGTTAAAGCCGTCCGGCAGGAGGGAGAACAGTACGCCAAACTCGTTGGCGGCGCAGTAACACTCGTCCACCTTCAGGCCCGTCAGGTTGTACAGCTCCTGGAGGGCCAGATACGCCTGCTGGCGGTGAGTAATGCGGACATCCTCGCTGTAGGGCAGGATGTCGTCCGGGTCCAGCCCGTCCGTCAGAATGCCGATCCGGTCATAGTCCGTGATGAAGGTGATCTTTGTCCCCGCCACGTCCGGGTAATTCAGGGCGGAGTAGTCTGTCAGCGGCAGACGGACCATCTCCCCGCCCCGCAGGGCGTAGCGGGCCAGGATGGAATCCTCGGAGCTGACCACCACAAACCCGCCCTTCTCCGGGTCAAGCCCGAGGGCCAGCGCGCCGGGGAACTCCTCGCTTTGGGTGGAGAGGGTGTAGGTAAATGAGCCCTCCTCGCCGTCCCTGGTGTCGGTGATGTCCCAGGTGGGGGCGTTCTTCCACGGCTCAATGATCTCCAGCACGCCGTCCTCGTCTATATCGGCCAGCACGGAACGGCTGGAGGTGGTCATCATGCAGGGCGTGCCGTCGGGACGCTGGGTGATGTAGAACTCCCGGCAGCCGGACGCGCCCACGACAATGGAGATCCTGAACCCGTCATGGCCCAGGACATTGAAGAAGGGCTCCACGGTGACGGCATTCGGGTCGGAGTTGACGTAGTGGTTTTCCTCCGCCATGCGGAACAGGATCTGCTCTTTCAAGTCTCCGTCCTCATCCGGGACGGCGTACAGCAGGTATGCGTCGGAGAAGGCCGTCCCCCGGTCATCCGTGTGGGTGTTGGCTTTAACGATATCCAGAAAAGCCACGCTGTCTCCCGGCTGGTGGTTGGCCGTATCGCCAAAGACGGCGCCCGCCAGCGTGTTTTCCTGCAACTCCTCCAGATCATCCAGAAACGGCACCAGCGCCGGGTCGTACTCTCCCAGGGGCTGGTCGCCGAAGTCGAAGTCCCGGCGGACGGTCAGCGGCAGAACGCCGGGGAAGATCTCAGAGGGGTCCGTGGGAGCGGGCGGCTCCTCATCCGGGAGAGGAATGACCTGAATATCATCCGGAGAGGGTTCCTCCCCGGACGGCTCCCGCCCCCACTGGTCCTCCGCCGGGCGGGGCACATCCACATTGGTTTTGGGCCAGAGGGCAGCGGCCAGACAGACGGCCAGTACCGCGCACACCGCCGCCAGCGCCGCCGTGGCAATCTTCCAGGGCCGGGAGGTATCGGGTGGCCGGGCCGCCGCCGCGGCTTCCACGTCGATCTCCGCCCAGGTCTTTGGCGGGATGTCCAGAATTTCGGAGAGGCGGTCCAGTTTCTCACGGGTGGGACGGGAGAGGTCGGCCTCCCATTTGCTGACGGCCTGGCGGCTGATGTCCAGCTGCTCGGCCAGCTGCTCCTGAGTGAGGCGCCGGGCCTCCCGGGCCCGCTTGATGACGGTTCCATAGGTCATGATGGGGTTTCCTCCTTGGGCGTGATTTGCTCTGAGGATACCGGGTTTCGGGACAAAAATCAACCAACCGGGCGCAACTATTGGCGGTTGCGCCCGGTTTTTGGTGAATTTTCGCGGGATTTGCCCGATGGTGATGGCCGGTTACAGGAAGGCCGCCCATGCCGGGCGGCCTTCCGCTGCGTGTCAAAAAAGATGCTGCGCATCTTTTTTGAGGGGGGATCTCGCTACGCTCTGCGCCTCAGTTGTCCGCTTACAGCGGACAATTCGACGCTCGCTCCGCGCAAAGTGTTTTTCCCACGTACACGCCGCGGGAAAAACAATTAAATTTTATTTGCCGCCTGCGGGCGGCAAACTCCTGCG
>JAAVHF010000067.1 GCA_014799845.1 Oscillibacter sp.
AAAACACTTTGCGCGGAGCGAGCGTCGAATTGTCCGCTGTAAGCGGACAACCGAGGCGCAGAGCGTAGCGAGATCCCCCCTCAAAAAAGATGCGCAGCATCTTTTTTGACACGCAGAGCGGCCCCTCCCATAGGGAGGGGCCGCTTCAATTGAGAGAATTACTTGTGGTCAACAGAGTACATGTGCTTGATGAGCTCCAGCACCTTGTTGGAGTAACCGATCTCGTTGTCGTACCAGGAAACGACCTTCACGAAGGTATCGGTCAGAGCGATGCCGGCGCCGGCGTCGAAGATGGAGGTGCGGGCGTCGCCCAGGAAGTCGGCGGAAACAACGGCCTCGTCGGTGTAGCCCAGGATGCCCTTCAGCTCGCCCTCGGAAGCTTCCTTCATGGCGGCGCAGATCTCCTCGTATTTGGCGGGCTTGGCCAGGTTGACAGTCAGGTCGACCACGGACACGTCCAGAGTGGGAACGCGCATGGACATACCGGTCAGCTTGCCGTTCAGCTCGGGAATGACCTTGCCGACAGCCTTGGCGGCGCCGGTGGAGGAGGGGATGATGTTGCCGGCAGCGGCGCGGCCGCCGCGCCAATCCTTCAGGGAGGGACCGTCAACGGTCTTCTGGGTGGCGGTGGTGGAGTGAACGGTGGTCATCAGGCCGTCGGTGATGCCCCACTTGTCGTTGAGGACCTTGGCGATGGGGGCCAGGCAGTTGGTGGTGCAGGAGGCGTTGGAGACAAAGTTCATGTCGGGGGTGTACTTGTCGAGGTTGACGCCGCACACGAACATGGGAGTGCTGTCCTTGGAGGGAGCGGACATGACGACCTTCTTGGCGCCGGCGTCCAGGTGAGCCTGGGCCTTCTCCTGGGTCAGGAACAGGCCGGTGGACTCCACCACGTACTCAGCCTCCAGCTTGCCCCAGGGGATGTCGGCGGGGTTGCGCTCAGCAAAGATGGGAATGCTCTTGCCGTTGACAATGATGGAATTCTCGGTGGACTCCACGGTGCCGGCGAACTGACCATGCATGGTGTCATACTTCAGCATGTAGGCCAGATAATCGGCGGGGCACAGATCATTGATGCCCACGATCTCGATCTCGGGGTGATTCACGCTGGCGCGGAAGACCATGCGGCCGATACGGCCAAAACCATTGATACCGACTTTGATGCTCATAAGAAAAAACTCCTCTCAAATTTTGTTGGAATTTCCGTTAAATAAATCATATGGTATTCTATGGAGTATTATACACCGGAGATTTTCAAAAGAAAAGGTTTTTTTGTGGAATTTTTGACAGACTCAAAAATTTCTTGTAATTTCGACAAAATTTTGGTATGATACTCCTGCGATTCTTGGAAGATTGCTGTGTCCTCCATTTTATGGAAGACAGTTCGGGAAAATTTGCCGTGTGATTTTTCCATCAGACGCATACAATAGCCTTATTACCGGCCGCCCGACAGGAGGTATCCCATGTCAGAAGAACTTTTCCATCAGGACGAATCCCTCAGCGAGGTGCTCCAGCAGGTGTCCAGCCAGCTGCGCCTTTCGCTGGGAAATATCCATAATGCCCTCAACCGGCTGGCCCCGCCGGACCTCCGGGATGAACAGGAGGGCGTCGATCTGGACGCGGCGGTGCTGTGCCAGAGCTATTACCGCATCCTGCGCCTGACCAACAACCTCTCCGACGCCTCTGAGCCGGAGAGGCCCGCGGGCCAGGGGCTGAGCAATGACGACATCGTCGGCGTATGCCGGGAGGTGATGGACCGGGCGGAGCTCCCCGCCGAGCTGCTGGGCATCCGGCTGGAGTTCCGCAGCGCCAAAGTGGGCCACATCATCGCCATGGACAGCGACAGGATCCAGCGCCTGCTGCTGAACCTGCTGTCCAACGCCTTCAAATTTATCGGAAACGGGGAAAAGCGGGTCACGCTGGAGGTCCGCGTGGAACCGGACTACGTCTATCTGGTCTTGTCCGACACCGGCCGGGGCATCCCCGCCGGGCTGCTGGACACGGTGTTCGACCGCTGCCGCCAGCCCGGACGGCTGGACCCACCGCCCCACGGGCTGGGACTCGGCCTGCCCATCTGCCAGCGGATCGCCCGGGAGCACGGGGGCAGCCTGGCCCTGGTTTCCCAGGAGGGGAAGGGCACCACGGTGACCGTATCCCTGCCCAACCGCAGGGGAGCGCAGCGGCTGAAAGAACCCATGCTCGTGGACTTGAGCGGCGGATTCAACCCCATACTGGTGGAATTATCCGACGCCCTGCCCAGGCAGGCCTTTACCCAGAAATATCTGGACTGACCGCGGGGAAACGCCATGGAAAACAGGAAAGTTTTGGTGGGCATGAGCGGCGGCGTGGACAGCGCCGCCGCCGCCCTGCTTTTGCGCCGCGGGGGCTGGGAGAGCGTGGGCTGCACGCTGCGGCTGTATGACAACGAGGACATCGGTGAGCCCCAGGAGGGGACCTGCTGCTCCCTGGAGGCGGTAGAGGACGCGCGCGGCGCCGCCCGGAAGCTGGGGATCGACCACTACACCTTTAATTTCAGCCGGCAGTTCCGCCGGTGCGTGATGGACGACTTCGTCTCCGCCTACCGGGAAGGGCAGACGCCCAATCCCTGCGTTCAGTGCAACCGGTTTATCAAGTTTGACGCCCTGCTGCGCCGCGCGGAGGAGCTGGAGATCGGACACATCGCCACCGGGCACTACGCCCGGGTGGACTATGACGGGGACCTGGACCGCTGGCGGCTGCTGCGGGGGAAGGACCGGCGGAAGGACCAGACCTATTTCCTCTACCCCCTCACCCAGAAGGTCCTCAGCCGCCTGCTGCTGCCGGTGGGCGAGTACGACAAGCCGGCCATCCGGGCCATGGCCGCGTCGGCGGGGTTCAGCAGCGCCGGCAGGCCGGACAGCCAGGACATCTGCTTTGTCCCCGACGGAGATTACGCCGGATTTTTGCGGCGGTACGGCGGGGTGGAGCTTGTCCCCGGCGATTTCGTGGACGAGGAGGGCCGGGTGCTGGGACGGCACAGGGGGCTTCCCTGCTACACCACCGGCCAGCGCCGCGGGCTGGGCGTCAGCGCGGACCGGCCTCTCTATGTACTGCGGAAGGACGCCTCCCGCAACCAGGTGGTCCTGGGCGATGAAGCGCGGCTTTACAGCCGGACCGTATGGGCAAAGGATTTTAACTGGGTGTCCCTGCCGCCTCAGGACGAACCACTGGCCGTCACCGCCAAAACCCGCTACAGCCAGACCGAAGCCTCGGGCACGCTGTACCCGGAGGCGGACGGTATGGTGCGGATGGAGTTTGACGATCCCCAGCGCGCCGTGACGCCGGGACAGTCCCTGGTGTGCTATCAGGGTGAGCTGGTAGTCGGCGGGGGGATCATCCTCCGAGCGGGGCGGTGAGCCCCGGGAGGGCGGTCAGCGTTCGCTGGCCTTCCATTCCTCCTGATAGATCAGATCGTCTACATCGCCGTGGGGAAATTTTGTTTCCATAAGATATGCCTCCTCTTGCGGATTTCTCCAGTATATGCCTCGCGAAGTGAAATGTTGCGCAAAAAAAGAGGCCTCCGCAAAAAATTTTTAAAAGGGCTGGCTTACGCCAGCCCTTTTTGTCAAATTTTTTCTTTTACCGCACCTGTCCGTTTCCGGTAACGACGTATTTATAGGAACACAGCTCCTCCAGCCCCATGGGTCCCCGGGCGTGGAGCTTCTGGGTGGAAATGCCCATCTCACAGCCAAGGCCGAACTCCCCGCCGTCAGTGAAGCGGGTGGAGACGTTCCAGTACACCGCCGCGCTGTCCACAAGGGTGATGAAGGCTTCCGCCGTCCGGGCGTTGGCGGTGACGATGCAGTCGCTGTGCCCGGTGGAGTGGGCGGAGATGTGGGCGGCGGCAGCGTCCGCGCTGTCCACTACGCCTACGGCCAGAATATAATCCAGAAACTCCGTGTCGAAGTCCGCCTCCCCCGCCGGGGTCCCGTCAATGACAGCGGCGGCGGCTTTGTCCAGGCGCAGCTCTACGGGCCGCAGGCCCCTGGCCGCCCGGTCCGCCGCCAGACGCTTTTTCAGCAGGGGGAGGAACTTTTCCGCAATATCCCGGTGGACCAGGCAGACCTCCTCCGCGTTGCAGACGCTGGGGCGGCTGGTCTTGGCGTTTTCGATGATGTCCAGCGCCATGTCCAGGTCCGCGTCCCTGTCCACATAGACGTGGCAGATGCCGGTGCCGGTCTGGATGCAGGGTACCAGGGCGTTCTCCACACAGGAGCGGATCAGCCCCGCGCCGCCCCGGGGGATCAGCAGGTCCACCAGCCCTACGGCGGTCATCAGGTCGGTGGCGGACTGGCGGGTGGTGTCCTGAATCAGGCTCACCGTCTCCCGGGGCAGTCCGGCCTGCTCCAGGCCCTCCCGGAGGGCTTCCACGATAGCGTTGGCAGATCGGAAAGCGTCCTTGCCGCCCCGCAGGACGCAGATGTTTCCGCTTTTCAGCGCCAGGGCGGCGGCATCGGAGGTAACGTTGGGACGGCTTTCATAAATGATGGCCACCACGCCCATGGGGACGGAGCGCTTCTCAATGGTGATCCCGTTGGGCCGCTCCACGGTGCGCAGTACTTTTCCCACCGGGTCAGGCAGCGCGGCCACCTGCCGCATGCCCTCGGCCATGCCGGCGACGCGGTCCTCCGTCAGTGCCAGACGGTCCAGCATCACGTCGCTGATCCGGCCCCTTGCGGCCTCCATATCCTGGACATTGGCCGTCAGAATGGCGGCGCGGTCCGCCCAGAGGCGGTCGGCCATTGCCAGCAGGGCGGCGTTTTTCGTATCCGTATCCGCCTGCTGAAGAGCGGGACGCGCCCCGCGGGCGGCTGTCAGAATCTCATGGGTCGTCATTGCGCGGTTCCTCCTGTCTTTGCTCCAAAAAAGCGTGTTCCCACCGCCTCGCCGTCCGCGATGCGGTAGAGCTCTTCGGGCCGCCGGCCGTTGGTGATGATCATGTCGCAGCCCGCCTCCATGCACATGCCCGCGGCGCGGAGTTTCGTGACCATGCCGCCGGTGCCCAGGGCGCTGCCCGCGCCGTCCGCCAGGGACAGGACCTCCGGGGTCAGTTCGCGGACCTCGCCAATCAGCCGCGCGTTCGCGTCCTTCCTGGGGTCGGCGGTATACAGGCCCTCGATGTCGCTCATGAGGACTAAAAGATCCGCCTGGACGTTCACCGCTACGATGGCTCCCAGGGTGTCGTTGTCTCCCACGGCGATCTCGGAGGTCGCCACGGTATCGTTTTCGTTGATAATGGGCAGCGCGCCCAGCTCCAGCAGGCGGGACATGGTGTTGTGGAAGTTCTCCCGCCGTTTGGGGTCCTCCACGTCGGCTCCGGTCAATAATATTTGTGCCACGGTGTGATGGTACTCGGAGAACAGTTTGTCGTAAATATACATCAGCTCGCACTGGCCCACGGCGGCCAGCGCCTGCTTGGTGGGAATGTCGGAGGGCTTTTTGGTCAGATTCATCTTGCCCACGCCCATGGCGATGGCTCCGGAGGAGACCAGGACCAGCTCATGGCCGGCATTTTTCAGGTCGCTCATCACCTTGCAGAGCAGTTCCACCCGGCGGATGTTCAATTTCCCGGTGGCGTGGGTCAGGGTCGAGGTGCCCAGTTTTACCACAATTCTCATATTTTTTCACCCCTTTTGTATTTTTATTGATTATACCACACTGGAAGGAAAAATCAAATCGACATTTGCTACAGTTTCTGCTATAGTAGAGGCAGATTTTCGGTTTATTTGCGTCACTACTAATATGCCACCGCTGTGTAGCGTCCCACGGGGCGGGGCGTACTTTTCCCGCGAGGGAAAAGTACCAAAAGCTCGCTCAAGGGGTCTTGCCCCCTTGAGAATCCCCGAATGTGTTGATTTGTTTTGCGCGAGTCCTGTAGTCCGTCTGCATTGAACCGAACCGGCTCCCGTGTATCGGGCGAAACGTCTACCTGAGTATGTAAACGGGAGACCCTACCGTTTTAACACGGGGGAACTCCCGATCAGCGCCTCGGGAGATTCAGCGTGTAAAACGGTAGGGTCTGCGTCAGCGTCCTGAAACAGGCGCAGAGCAGAAGAAACCACACCCGCAGTCCGGTTCAGACCGGACGGACTACAGGATAAGCGCAAAAACCAATAACCCCCGTAATGAGGTGTCGCCCGGCGGGCGACACCCAAGGGAGTCCAGAACCGTAGGTTCTGGCACGCTTTTGCCTACTTTTCGCGTGGGCGAAAAGTAGGCGCGGGGTCCGGGGCCGCGCAGGTCCCGGGCTATCGAATCGAAGCAACTACCGTTTGCCGCGCGAAGCGCGGCAAAGAAGAAAGAAGGTGCTCCTATTGGAAGACTGTCAAATAATAGACCTTTATTGGAAGAGAAACGAAACTGCCATTACGGAAACCGACACGAAATACGGCGGCTTCTGCCGCCGCATTTCAAATAACATCCTCCATGATCCGTGGGACAGCGAGGAATGTGTCAGCGACGCCTATGGCCGCTGCTGGGACACCATGCCGCCCCAGAGGCCCAACAGCCTGCGCGCCTATCTGGGAGCCATTTTGAGAAACCTCTCCATCAGCCGCTATCGGGCCGAGCACGCCCAGAAACGGTTTGGCGGAGCCGAGGTGCTGCTCAGTGAACTGGGCGACTGCGTCCCCGCGCCGGAAAACGTCCAGCGGACTGTGGAGGCCGGGGAGCTGGGCCAGCTTATCAGCAATTGGCTGGAACGGCTGGAAAAAGAGGACAGAGCGCTCTTTGTCCGCCGGTACTGGAACGGAGACAGCGTGAAAGATTTGGCGGGAGAACTGGGCCTGCGGCCCAATGCCCTGACAAAACGCCTGCTCCGTCTGCGGGAAAACCTGCGGCGGGAACTGGAGAAGGAGGGGATCAGCGTATGAGGCCAAAAGCGGAAATTTTCTTCGACGCCATCACCCTCCTGCGGGAGGACATCGTGGAGGAGGCCCAGGATTACCGGTTCCGGAAAAAGCAGGCGGTATGGAAAAAATTCGGGAGCCTGGCGGCCTGCCTGGTGCTGCTCGCGTCCATCAGTCTGCTGATGCTGCCCAGAGGCTGCGGGAGCAGCGGCGGCAACGCCGACATGAACAGCAGCGGCGCACCCATGGCGCCCGCTGACAGTTGTGCGCCCGCCGATGCGCCTGCCTCCGGCGACCCGGCGCCAGAGCCGGGTGACACGCCCATGGGCGGCTATGGACACTGGGAACAGGCGGAATTTACCGCCGTGGTAACCGAGATCGATGAGGGCTCCATTTTGGTGGAGCCTCTGGCGGGGGAACATCTGCGGGATTCCTACGATCAGATTGTTGTGGTTACACGAGACCTGGAGCTTCCGGAGCTGGCAGTGGGAAATGAGATCCGCATCACCTTTGACGGATGGATTGCGGAGAGCGACCCCGCTGTCATCACGGGGACCGAAGCTGTTGAACTGCTGGAGAAATAGAGGAGAGGCGTCATAACAGACCGTACCGGCTCTGCCAGAAGATGCGCAGACCTAAATCAGTCCTCTGCCGGGAGGACTTCCGGGCGGGGTCTATTCCTTTGCCCTGTGGAAGGTGGTGTGGAAATAACATCGCCATGGAGTTTGTATGAGAGGTGATCGAAATGGTGGACGACCTTCATCTGGGAAAAAGCTGCTGCCCGATAAAAAGATCGTGTATATTTCCACTGACCGTGAGGAGGATGCCCGCTATCTCTGCGGCGCTGTTCTCCGCACCGGCGGTCCGGTGCGTCAGGGGAAGACATGACCTCCTCCGGAATCCCGTCCGCATGCTGGAAAGCCGTGCATGCCGGCCTGCGATCCAGCCGGCCCCATTTGCCCGGAGATATCCCGGCTGTCCCGTGCAGGGGGCGGGCCAGAGAAAATTCTTTAAAAAATCTGCCGGAAACTATTGACAAGTGATCAATTTTGCGGTATAGTAATTCCTGCCTGACCGGTCAGGCAGGAATTGGCCGGGTGTATGGCGGCGTAGCTCAGTTGGCCAGAGCATTCGGTTCATACCCGAAGTGTCACCGGTTCGAATCCAGTCGCCGCTACCATTGGTCTGTTATGGACCAAGCCCTTGGCGCGTTGGTCAAGCGGCTAAGACACCGCCCTTTCACGGCGGTAACACGGGTTCGATTCCCGTACGCGTCACCAGACGGGAGGAATCGCTCCCGTCAAACGGAGGCTTAGCTCAGCTGGTTAGAGCGCATGCTTCACACGCATGAGGCCACTGGTTCGAGTCCAGTAGTCTCCACCAGAACCCGGTAAATCCGAACGGATTTGCCGGGTTTTCTTTTGCTTTCAGCACTTTTCGGGCGTGTTTATTTTTGTGGTTTTGGTGTGACCCACGCGGCGACCCACACGGGGATAGATCTGAATAGGACGGGGCAGCACCGGACGGTCAATTTCCGTCTGGTGTTGCCCTTTTGCGAAATATTTTTGTTACATTGCCTGTCTGATGACTGCGCCGATGGTGTCTGCCGCGTCCTGCTTCATCTGTGCGGTGGCGTGGGTGTAGGTGTTGAGGGTGAAGCCGGCGGAGTAGTGGCCCAGCGCGCCGGAGAGGGTTTTCACGTCTACACCGTTCTTGAGAGACAGGGTGGCGAAAAGATGTCTCATATCGTGGAACCGGACGTGTTCTGCACCGATAGCCTTCAGGATTTTATCGTGAATACGGCGGAAAGCGTCTGGGTCGTACATGGTTCCAGTTTTGGGCGAGGGGAACATATACGGGTTGTTTGGATGCTTTTGGTGTTCCTCTATTAGCAGGTCTACCGCCTGCTGCGGGATTGCCAGCGTCCGGACGGAGTTCTGTGTCTTGGGCTGGCTGACTACCAGTTCGCTGTTGATCCGGTTGACCTGCTTTGTCACGGAGATCGTCCGGGCTTCTGCATCCAGGTCAGTCCAGAGGAGCGCCAGCAGTTCGCCCCGCCGCAGGCCAGTGGTCAGCTCCAGATAGAACATGGCGAGGAGGCCACGGCGGTCCGCTTCCGCCAGATATATCCCGATTTTCTCTTGAGGGAGAATCTGCATCTCCTTCTTCTCCAGTTTCGGCAGTTTGCAGCCCTTGGCAGGGTTCACCAGGATCAGCCGCTCAGCTACCGCTTGCTCCAGGCAATTGCTCAGGAGGGTGTGGACACCGCGTACTACTCTGGGACTGAGGCTTTTGTCTTTTAACTCCACCTGATTATTACGTTGGATGCGTCCGCT
>JAAVHF010000068.1 GCA_014799845.1 Oscillibacter sp.
CGACGCTCGCTCCGCGCAAAGTGTTTTTCCCACGTACACGCCGCGGGAAAAACAATTAAATTTTATTTGCCGCCTGCGGGCGGCAAACTCCTGCGGAGGGCTTTTTTGACAGTCTGAGCTGTGTTCACAGGCGTCAAGCGCCTGTGAACACAGCTTCCAATATAAATGCGGCGGCGGGGCCTGTCGATTTCACTGCCCGTATTCCGCTTAAAATTTCCCTTTCCCCGAAACATTTCCATGAAAAATAAAATTAACCGTTGACAAATCAGGAATGTCGTGGTAATATAATGACTGCGCCTGAGACCGATTTGGAGAGATGTCCGAGCGGTTTAAGGAACCGGTCTTGAAAACCGGCGATGTGCAAGCATCCGTGGGTTCGAATCCCACTCTCTCCGCCATTTTTAAGACTGTAATATGCGCAACTCATTCGACCGATGCGGAAGTACCCAAGTGGCCGAAGGGGCTCCCCTGCTAAGGGAGTAGACGTCCAAACAACGTGCGAGGGTTCAAATCCCTCCTTCCGCGCCAGCTCTGAAAAAGCCCTGAAGGCGATGGAAAAAGCCTTCAGGGCTTTTTCCATGCGCCGGACGGGCTTTTTCTTCGCTTTCAAACACGACCCACAGTTCGTTCGCCCTGATGGCGAACGAAGCTGGCGGCTTCGCCGCCAGCACCTGTTGGGCTCGTGTTTGAGGTACGGGGTGCGGGGCGGTGGTGCGTCCCGTTTGATGGAAATAGGGTGTTTGTATGGATTGTCCTTTTTGCGGAAAAGAAATGCAGGCCGGGTGGCTTCGCTCACGGAGACCGATACTATGGAGTACCAAACCGCCGGAAAGGCTTTTGCCGGCGAAGGGGCAGGAAAACGTCTCCATATACTCCATCAATGAACCGCCGGTGGCTTATATCTGCCGGGAATGCGAGAAAATGATCGTAGATTACAGCAGTCAAACATCTTTTTGAGTTCGTGTTTGAGGTATGAGGGTGGGACGGAAGTGCGTCCCGTTTGATTGGGAGAGGAGGGCTTTTGATGGATTGTCCTTTTTGCGGGAAGGAGATGCAGGCCGGGTGGCTCTATGGCAGATCCCTATGGAGCGCAAAACAGGGGAAAGCTTCCATACGTGCCGGTAAAGACGATGTCTCTCTGATTCCGGATTCGTTTGTCGTTTCGCCTGCCTCGGATTTTCCCGTCGCCCACATCTGCAAGGACTGCCGCAGGGTAGTCGTTGAATATTAATTGATACAAAACATCTTTCACATAGGAGGAACACAGGCAAATGGATTACAACAAAACGATCAATCTGCCGAAGACGGATTTCCCCATGCGGGCGGGCCTGCCGGCCCGGGAACCCGCCATGCTGGAAAACTGGGAGAAAATGGACCTGTACCATGAGCTGCTGAAGAAAAACGACGGCAAGCCCCTCTGGTCCCTCCATGACGGCCCTCCGTTTTCCAACGGAAACCTTCACATGGGCCATGCTCTGAACAAGTCTATCAAGGATTTTATGGTCCGTTCCGCCGCCATGCGGGGGTATTACACGCCCTATATTCCCGGCTGGGACAACCACGGCATGCCCATTGAGTCCGCGATTATCAAGAAGAACAAGCTTAACCGCAAGAAGATGAGCGTGCCCGAGTTCCGCTCCGCCTGCCACGAGTTCGCGCAGCACTATGTGGACGTGCAGCGGGAGGGCTTCAAGCGCATGGGCGTGATCGGCGACTGGGAGCACCCCTACCTGACCATGGACCCCGCCTTTGAGGCCGAGGAGGTCAAGGTTTTCGGCGAGATGTTCAAGAAGGGCGTTATTTACAAGGGCCTTAAGCCCGTGTACTGGTGCCCCCACGATGAGACCGCTCTGGCCGAGGCGGAGATCGAATATCAGGATGATCCCGTTACCACCGTATATGTGAAGTTCCCCATGCACGACGATCAGGGCAAGCTCCCCGCCTATGACAGGAGCAGGCTGTTCTTCGTGATCTGGACCACCACTATCTGGACCCTGCCCGGCAACCTGGCCATCGCCCTGCATCCCAGGGACAGCTACGCCCTGGTGAAGGTGCCCGGCGGCGACGTCCTGATTATGGCCGAGGCCCTGGTGGAGAAGGTCATGAAGGTGGGCGGCATCGAGGAGTATGAGATCGTGGAGACCCATCCCGGTTCCTTCTTCGAGTATATGCTGGCGGACCACCCCTTCCTGCCCAAGACCAGCCAGCTGGTGAACGCCGAGTACGTCACCATGGATTCCGGTACGGGCTGCGTCCACACCGCCCCCGGCTTCGGCGCGGACGACTACCAGACCTGCAAGCGGTACAACATGGAGATGGTGGTGCCCGTGGACGACCGGGGCCGCCATACCGACTATGCCGGAAAGTACGCCGGTATGACCACCGATGAGAGCAATCCCGCCATTCTGGCGGATATGAAGGAGAGCGGCGCGCTGTTTGCCAGCGAGGACATCGTCCACTCCTACCCCCATTGCTGGCGGTGCAAGCACCCCATCATCTTCCGGGCGACCCCCCAGTGGTTCTGCTCCGTGGACGCCTTCAAGGACGCCGCCGTGGCCGCCACCGATGATGTGCGGTGGGTTCCCGGCTGGGGCAGGGACCGGATGATTTCCATGATCAAGGAGCGGGCCGACTGGTGCATTTCCCGCCAGCGCCGCTGGGGCCTGCCGATTCCCGTGTTCTACTGCGAGGACTGCGGCAAGCCGGTATGTGACGACGCGACCATTGCCGCTGTTTCCGAGCTTTTCAAGGCCGAGGGGTCCAACGCGTGGTATGAGAAGAGCGCGGAAGAGATCCTCCCCGCCGGCTACAAGTGCCCCCACTGCGGCGGCGCCCGCTTCACCAAGGAAGAGGACACCCTGGACGGCTGGTTTGACTCCGGCTCCACCCACTTTGCCTCCATGCAGAAGGATCAGGGCTTCTGGCCCGCCACCGTCTATATGGAGGGATTGGACCAATATCGCGGCTGGTTCCAGTCCTCCCTGCTCACCGCCGTAGGCGCGCTGGGCAAGGGCGCGCCCTTCAAGGAGTGCGTCACCCACGGCTGGACCGTGGACGGCGAGGGCAAGGCCATGCACAAGAGCCTGGGCAACGGCGTGGACCCCGCGGACATTTTCAAGAAGTACGGCGCGGACATGATCCGGCTGTGGGCCGGTTCCGCCGATTACCACGCGGATGTCCGCTGCTCTGACAACATCTTCAAGCAGCTGAGCCAGAACTATCTGAAGTTCCGCAACACCGCCCGGTACTGCCTGGGCAATCTGGCGGGCTTCGATGCCAACCATCTGGTAAAGCCCGAGGAGATGCTGGAGCTGGACCGCTGGGCCGTGACGAGGCTCAACAGCCTGATCGAGCGCTGCGAGACGGCTTACTGCAATTACGATTTCCATGTGGTTTCCCACGCGATCAATGATTTCTGCGTGGTGGAGCTGTCGAGCTTCTATCTGGACATCATCAAGGACCGTCTGTACTGCGACGAGACCGATGGCATCTCCCGCCGCAGCGCCCAGACCGCCCTGTGGCTGATCCTGGACACCATGACCAGGATCTTCGCTCCCATTTTGGCCTTCACCTGCGATGAGATCTGGCTGGCCATGCCCCACCGGAATGAGGACGACGGCCGGAACGTGCTGCTGAACGTGATGAACAAGCCCTTCACGGAGTATGCCCTGGACGACGCGTCCATGGCCGTCTGGGACGAGCTCATCAGGGTCCGCAACACCGTCAACGCCGCGCTGGAGACCGCCCGGAACGAGAAGAAGATCGGCAAGAGCCTGGAGGCCAAGGTCACGCTGACTGTGCCGGAGAGCCTGGCCGGACAGAAGTTCATGGACGCGGATGCGCTGGCGGATCTGCTGATCGTATCCCAGGTGAGCGTTTCCACTGGGAGCGAGGTCAAGGTTGAGGTGGAGCCCGCCCAGGGCGCGAAGTGCGAGCGCTGCTGGAAGATCCTGCCCTCCGTGGGCAGGGACGGCGAGCATCCCGGCCTCTGCGGCCGGTGCGGGGCAGTCCTGCGGACTGCCGGACCGGTCGCTGAGCGTTAAGCCCAATGACGGTCCCCGGTGGTGAAGGGCCTCAATCTGAACTAATGTTGGTCCCCCATTGGACCGCGAGGCGGTCCAATGGGGGACCTGGGTACATCTATATTATGCGGCGCGCCTCCGGCGCGGACGGGGCAGGCGCGTGGGAAAGGATCGTTTCTTCATCCCGCCGGGACGCCCTTGCCGCTTACGGTATCCTATGAAGAGAGCTTGGCCGGGGTGCTTTGTCCGTTTTCCCGACACAGAGATTGTCCATCCCGTTTTGAGCTTGAAGAATGAAGAAAAAGGAAGTGCAGCCATGATTAAAATTGCTCCCTCGATCCTTGCGGCGGATTTTGCAAATTTGGAGCGGGACATCCGGAAGGTCCACAGCGCGGATTACCTCCATGTGGACGTGATGGACGGACTCTTTGTCCCCAACATCTCCATCGGCATCCCGGTGGTGCAGTCCATCCGGAAAGTGACGGACATGATCCTGGACGTCCATCTGATGATCGACAGGCCGGTGCGCTATGTGGAGCGGTTCTGTCAGGCCGGGGCGGATATCGTCACCGTTCATGTGGAGGCTGACAGCGAAGAGAACACCCGCAGGGCCCTGGACATCATCCGTGAGCAGGGGAAAAAGGCCGGCGTGGTCCTCAAGCCCAAAACCCCGGCGGAGGCCGTGCTGCCGTTTCTGGAGGTCTGCGGCATGGTGCTGGTAATGACCGTGGAACCGGGCTTCGGCGGGCAGAAATTCATGGAGGACATGATGCCCAAGCTGCGTCAGATCCGGGCGTGGATCACGGAGCGCGGGCTGGACTGCGAGCTGGAGGTAGACGGCGGCGTGGACCCGGTCACCTGCAAGACGGTGATCGAGAACGGCGCCAACGTCCTGGTGGCGGGCAGTTCCGTATATAAGGCGGAAAATATTCCTGCGCGTATTCAGGAATTAAGGGGTTGAGGCTTATGGAGTACTTTCCCGCGCCGCTGGAGCGGCTGGTGGAGCAGTTCGCCCGCCTGCCGGGTATCGGCGGCAAGTCTGCCCAGCGGCTGGCCTTCCATGTACTGGG
This sequence comes from Oscillibacter sp., assembly GCA_014799845.1. Taxonomy (GTDB): domain Bacteria; phylum Bacillota; class Clostridia; order Oscillospirales; family Oscillospiraceae; genus Pelethomonas. Next base: position 5,093 of record JAAVHF010000068.1, read on the forward strand.
TCTGACGGACGAGGAGGCCCAGGAGTTCGCGGACGCGATCGTGGACGCCAAAAGGAGCGTCACCTGCTGCCCCGTGTGCCAGAACCTCACCGCCGGGGGGCTGTGTTCCATCTGCGCCTCTCCCCGCCGGGACGGGAGCACCATCTGCGTAGTGGCGGACCCCCGGGACGTGGCGGCCATGGAGCGGGCCAGGGAGTACGGCGGCAGCTACCACGTGCTCCACGGCGTCATCTCCCCGATGAACCACATCGGCCCCGATGATTTGCAGATCAAATCCCTGGTGGACCGTGTGGCCAAGGGGGACGTGCAGGAGGTCATTATGGCGACCAACCCCGACACCGAGGGGGAGGCCACCGCCATGTACATTGCCCGGCTGCTGAAGCCCTTTTCCGTCCGGGTCACCCGGCTGGCCTACGGCATCCCCGTAGGCGGGCATCTGGAATTTGCCGACGACGCCACCTTGATGCGGGCTTTGGAGGGACGGCGGGAATTGTAGTCTGACATTCCTGCCGCACTCCGCGGTTATTTCTCTATAGATTCCATTTTTACAAAGGAGGACATTTCCATGGAAGAGCTTTTGAACATCCTGACGGAGAACTGCCCCGGTATTGATTTCGAGGGACAGGAGCATCTCATTGACGACGGCATTCTGGATTCCCTGAATATCGTGATGCTGGTGGGCGAGCTGAACGAAGCGTTCGATATCTCTATCGGGGCCGAGGATCTGGTGCCGGAGAATTTCAATTCCGCCCAGGCGATTTACGCCCTGGTACAGCGGCTGGCCGACGAGTAAAGATTTTTTCGGATAACAAGGCACGGTGCATGGATTTTTCCATGCACCGTGCCTCAGACTGTCAAAAAAGCCCTCCGCAGGAGTTTGCCGCCCGCAGGCGGCAAATAAAATTTAATTGTTTTTCCCGCGGCGTGTACGTGGGAAAAACACTTTGCGCGGAGCGAGCGTCGA
>JAAVHF010000069.1 GCA_014799845.1 Oscillibacter sp.
CAGCGGACAATTCGACGCTCGCTCCGCGCAAAGTGTTTTTCCCACGTACACGCCGCGGGAAAAACAATTAAATTTTATTTGCCGCCTGCGGGCGGCAAACTCCTGCGGAGGGCTTTTTTGACAGTCTGGGCTCCCTCTTTGAGGGAGCTGTCAGCTGGGGCGGGCGAAGCACGCCCGCAAGGCTCCGGAGGAGCCGCGCAAGCAAAGCCGCAAGGCTGACTGAGGGAGTGATCTCCGGCAGGGAAACTCCCTCCGTCACGGCTTCGCCGTGCCACCTCCCTCTATGAGGGAGGCTTTTGGAGCGCTTTGTTCATCATTCGTTTACGCATTCAATTACCGTATTGATATGCGCTCCCCCTCTTGCTTTTTTCCCAAATCCCGGATATACTACTTCTGACAAGTCATCCAAAAGACAAAAGGGGAGGCGTTGGTTTGATTTATCATATTCTCGCCGTAGGCGATGTAGTGGGCGAGCAGGGACTGGCACATCTGGAGGCGTCTCTGCGGCCGCTCAAGCGATGGAAAGATATTCACTTTACCGTGGTCAACGGCGAGAACGCCGCTCTGCTGGGTGTTACTCCCGACCAGGTGGAGCGGCTCTATGCCGCCGGGGCCGACGTGGTGACCCTGGGCAACCACACCTTCGGCAAGCCCCAGATCGCCGCCCGTCTGGAGGACGACCCCTATCTGCTCCGCCCCGCCAATTATACCGGGCGGGCGCCCGGAAAGGGCTGGGGGGTCTATGAATGCGGCCATGTTCAGATCGGCGTGATGAATCTCATTGGCCGCTGCGGGCTGGACTTCAACGCCGATAACCCCTTTCTCACCGCCGGCCGGCTCCTGAAGGGGGAGAAGCCCCTTTTTACCCTGGTGGATTTTCACGCCGAGGCCACCAGCGAGAAGCTGGCCCTGGCCTACCATCTGGACGGGCAGGTTTCCGCCATCTGGGGCACCCACACCCATGTGCCCACCGCCGACGAGCGGGTTTTCCCCAAGGGCACCGGGTATATCTCCGACCTTGGCATGACGGGCCCTGTTGAGAGCGTGCTGGGCATCCGGCCGGAACAGAGCGTGGAGCAGTTCCTGGGCGGCCTGCCGGGGCGGTTTCAGGCGGCGGAGGGCCCCTGCAAAATGCAGGGAGCCGTGTTCAGTCTGGACAGCGCCACCGGGCTCTGCGTTGGGGTGGAGCGGGTGGACATTCGATAAATCTTCAGAAAAGAGCTGCGAATCATGTCAATTAAACGGGTAAGGGCCTGTTTTGCGCGGTACGGCGCGGAGGACCGGATCCATGAATTTTCCGTCTCCTCCGCTGCCGTGGAACTCGCCTTAACAGAGCTGGAACAGTACGCCGGAACCACCAGCTGGGTGGACGTGCGCAAAGCGCGGGAGGGATAAAGATGCCAAAAATCGTACATGCGGCCGACTTCCATCTGGACAGCGCCTTCGGCGGCCTGCCCACGGACAAGGCCCGGGAGCGGCGGAGAGAGAGCCGGGAGCTGGCAGACCGTCTGGCGGACCTGGTCCGGGCGGAGGAAGCGGAGCTTGTCCTGCTGTCCGGCGACCTGTTTGACGGGGAGCGGGTGTTTCCGGAGACGCTGGAGCGGCTGAAGGCGGCGCTGGCGGGAATGGGGTGTCCGGTGTTTATCGCTCCCGGCAACCACGACCCCTATACGCCACACAGTCCCTACGCCGTCCAGACCTGGCCGGAAAATGTGCACATTTTCCGGAGCGAGGCCATGGAACCGGTGCTTCTGCCGGATCTGGACTGTGTGGTCTGCGGCGCGGCGTTCACCGCGCCGGGGCGGATGTCGCCGCCTCTGGCGGGCTTCGCCGTTCCGGAGGACGGCAGGACATATATCCTCTGTCTCCATGGCGACGTGGGAAATCCGGGCAGTTCTTACGGTCCTGTTCTGCGGGAGCAGCTGGCCTCCTGCGGCGCGCATTATGCGGCGCTGGGGCATGTCCACCAGTGCAGCGGCGTACAGAGGGACGGCGGCGCCTTCTGGGCCTACCCCGGCTGTCCGGAGGGACGGGGGTTTGACGAGCTGGGGGATAAGGGCGTTCTGGCGGGTACGGTAAATCAAGACGGCGCGGAGATGCGGTTTGTGCCTCTCTGCCGCCGGAGGTATCGGATTCTGGAGGCGGATGTGACCGACGCCTCCCCCCGGGAGGCGCTGGAGGCTGTGATGCCGGAGACGGCGGCGCAGGATATCTGCCGGATTGTTTTTACCGGTGAGGCGGACGGGGAGGGGATTGATCTCCCCGCGCTGGAGACTGCCTATCGGGAAAAGTTCTACGCCCTGGAGCTGCGGGATAAGACAAGGCCGGCCCAGGCCCTGTGGGCCAGGGCCGGAGAGGATACGCTGCGGGGGCTGTTCCTGCAGGAGATGAAGGGGCGGTATGACGCCGCGCCCTCCGAGGAGGCCAGGGAGGGGATCGCGCTGGCGGTGCGGTTCGGGCTGGCCGCGTTAGAGGGGAGAGATATTGGATAATACCGCCGCTGTGCGGCGGCCCGACCGCCCATCTAATTTTAGATTCGCCCTGCCGGGCGGGGACCCCTCGGGGCCATCATTCGGCCTTTGGCCGAACGACCGGCCCGGCGGCCTACCGGCCGCCTTGGGCCTACTTTTCCCTTGTGGGAAAAGTAGCAACGATTTTGCAACGGCCCCATCGAGGGGCCGTGCAAAATTTAATTTTTCATGGCCACTCGATGTGGTCATGAAAAATCGCAGCACCCTCAAGGGGTCCTGACCCCTTGAGAATCCCCGAATGTGTCGTTTTGTTTTGCGCTTGTCCTGTAATCTGTCCAGTCTAAATTGACCGGCTCCCGTGTATGGAGCGAAGCGTCTATCCGAAGATGTTGTCGAGGGTCCCTACCGTATTGCTTTGGGTTCTCCCGGGGCAGTCGCGGCAGGCGGTCCCCCTTGCAGGGCAGTCTCTCTTTAACAGGGCGGCAGCCGGAGTTCTTCAAGCGCCAGGCCACCAGAAGGACAATTTCCAACTCAGGGGCGCCCAATGTATCAAATCACCGCCCAATGGCGACTAACCCCCGTAAAAAACAAGGGATTCTTAAACCGCCAGGTTTAAGTGACTTTTTGCCTACTTTTTGTTCACACAAAAAGTAGGCGCGGGTCCGGGGCCGCGCGGGCCCCGGGGGCTGCGTATAGAAAAATCTATCATACCGCCGCGCAGCGGCGGTAAAGAAAGTGACTGCGATGATGGAGAAGAAAAAGATACTTTTGATTGGCACCGGAGGCACCATTGCCTCCGAAATGGGGGAGAACGGCCTTTCCCCGGAGCTGAACAGCGAGCAGCTGTTAAAATATATCCCCGATATCTCGGGGATATGTAAAATCTCCTGCTGCCAGCTGTTCAGCTTGGACAGCACCAACATCCAGCCCAAGCACTGGGCGCGGGTGGCCGAGGCCATCCGGGAAAACTACCGGGAGTACGATGGTTTCGTGATAGCCCACGGCACCGATACCATGGCCTACACCGCCGCGGGGCTCAGTTATCTGATCCAGGGCAGTCCCAAGCCCATCGTGTTGACCGGGGCCCAGAAGCCCATCGGCTTTGAGACCACCGACAGCAAGCAGAACCTCCGGGACGCGGTCACCGTGGCCGCGTCGGACATGGCCGGGGTCATGCTGGTGTTCAACGGCAAGATCATCATGGGCACCCGTGCCAGAAAGACCCACAGCAAGAGCTTCGAGGCGTTTTCCAGCATCAACTATCCCCTTTTGGGCATGGTGCGGGACGGGCGCATCATCCGTTATATCCGGCCCGAGGCCAGGGCTGTTCCCCAGTTTTATGACAGAATGAACCCCAGGGTAGCTCTTATGAAGCTGATCCCCGGGGCGGACTGCGGCGCGGCGGCGTACCTGCTGGAGCATAACGACGCGCTGATTATTGAGAGCTTCGGCGTGGGCGGACTGCCTACCTATAAGGCCGGAGATTACTATGAGACGGTAAAGGCAGGGCTGGAGAACGGGAAAGTCGTCGTGATGACTACCCAGGTGGAAAACGAGGGCAGCGACCTGTCCGTTTACCATGTGGGCAGCAGCATCAAGCGGAATCTGCCCATTCTGGAGGCTTACGACATGACCACCGAGGCGGTGTGCGCCAAGCTGATGTGGATATTGGGGCAGACCGGCGACCGGAAGTGGGTGGAGGAGCTGTTCTATACGCCGGTAGCCTGCGATATTCTGGTGGGGAAATGAGGAAACCGGCATGATTTTACTGATAGCGGGCGCGTCCCACACGGGAAAGACCGCGCTGGCACAGCGGCTTCTGGAGAAATACGGGTATCCGTATCTCTCCATCGACCACCTGAAAATGGGTCTGATCCGGAGCGGACACACCGCCCTGACGCCGGAGAGCGATGACCGGGCGCTGACGGACTATCTCTGGCCCATTGTCAGGGAAATGATCAAGACCGCCATTGAGAACAGGCAAAATCTGATCGTAGAGGGCTGCTACATCCCCTTCGACTGGGCCAAAAGCTTTGAAGAGGGCTATCTCCGGCAGATCAGATATTGCTGTCTGGTCATGAGCGAGGCGTATATCAAAAACCATTACGATGACATCAGGAAATACGCCGGCGCGATAGAAGAGCGGCTGGATGATTCAGATTGTACCATGGAGACCCTGCTGCGGGACAACGCGTCAACGCTGAAAATGTGTCAGACCTACCATGTGGACTATATCCTGATCGACAACGCCTACTGTGTGGATATAGAACTGTAAGAGCCTGTTCAGCATCTCTCCGCACACGGCTTGTCGGAAAATTTTCCGCTCCGCTTCGTTAAATTTTCTTGAAATACATCCAGTATTCCCGCGAAAATTTGCCTCGCGGGACGAAAAATTTTCTCGCCAATCCGCACGCGTTGAGATACTGAACAGGCTCTAAAACCCTCACTGCTCAAACTTCGGCCCCAGCAGCACCCAGGCTATGCCGCAGAGAATTCCTCCTACCGGGTAGATAGCCGCGGCCGTTTCCCATTTGTCATAGGACAGCCCCAGGAAGAGGTACAGCGCGGTAGCCAGCAGCATGATGACGGCGCAGGCGGTGGTGGCGCGGCGGCGCTTGGCCCTGTCCTCCGGGGAGGGGTTGTTCTCCCAGTTGTACCGGGGAATGTCGTACTTGCCCTCCATCATCCCGCCGTAGACCAGGAACCACACCGCCCCGGCCACGATCAGCAGGAACACCGTCCCCGCTATGGTCTCATAGGGCTCCTGCTCGGGGAAGAACGCGAACGTCAGGATCATCAGGAACAGGCCGAAGAGGATGGCGCCCACGCCTCCGGCGATGTACCAGACGAACCGGCGGCGGAAATCCGCTTTCTGCTTTTCGGTATAGAAATCGGCGATGACCGGGTGCTGCTTGTGGAACTGCTCCTCCTCGATGCCGCTGGCGATAAAGACCACCACCGCCACCGTTATAATCAGGAAGAACGCCGCCATGCACAGCATTCCCGCCTGTCCCTCGCCGGTGAGGCTGGCCAGACAGAAAATCGCCACACCCACAATGATGGCGGCAACGCCGCTGGCGATTTTCCGGGCGTAGTTGGTCATGAAGCGGTCGTAGCCGGAGGTGTCCTCGCTGAGGGTCTGCTCCACGCTGCCCCGCAGGAGGGTGTCCATGTCGGTGTGGAACATATCGCAGAGTTTTAGTAAGGTGTCCATCTCCGGGAAGCTGGCGGAGGATTCCCATTTAGAGACGGACTGGCGGGAGACGTCCAGGCGCTCGGCCAGCTGTTCCTGGGTCAGGCCCTCCCGGGCGCGGAGAAATTGGAGATTTTCGGCTAGAGACATTGTTGTGTCCTCCTTTTCAAGATGGGCCTATGATACCCGCGCGGGGCTGTAAAATCCAGCGATACACGGTTGCGTTTGGGTGTAATGGATGTAAACTTGCGGTTGCATTGGGGATTTTGGGCCTATTATAGCACAAATTCCCCCAAAAACACAAACCCCCAAATCCGACACCCCGGGAGTTCCCGAAGCGATACGGCAGGGGCCGGGACGACGTCCTGAAACAGGCGCAGAGCAGCGGAAACTGCACCGGCACTTCGGTAGGCCGGACGGCCTACAGGACAAGCGCAAAAAACAACACCCCCGTAATGAGCGTCACCCGGAGGGTGATGCCCTGGATTGTGCAATGACCGCATCGAGCGGTCATGCACAATCAGATACTGCACGGCCACTCGATGTGGCCGCGCAGTATCCAGGGATTCTCAAACCGTAGGTTTGAGCACGCTTTTGCCTACTTTTCCCGTGCGGGAAAAGTAGGCGCGGGGACCGGGGCCGCGCAGGCCCCGGGGCTGCCAATCGAACCCGCTATCATTCGCGCCCGAAGGGCGCGAAGAAAGGAACCATCAAACGATGCACAAATTTTTTGCCTACATATCCAGAATGAAATACATCACGAGATGGTCCCTGATGCGCAACAGCGTATCAGAGAACATCCAGGAGCACAGCCACATGGTTGCCGTTCTGGCCCACGCCCTTGGGGTGATCCGCCGGGACGTGTTCCAAAAGGAGTGCAGCCCTGACGCCTGCGCGGCGGCGGCGCTGTTTCACGATGCCGCCGAGATCTTCACCGGGGACCTGCCCACGCCCATCAAATACCACACCCCGGCCATCCGGGACGCCTACCGCCAGGTGGAGGCGGAGGCCACGGAAAAGCTGCTTGACATGCTGCCCGGGGAGCTTCGTCCCGCCTACTCCCCCCTGCTGCGGGAGGAGGATCAGGACGTGAAGCGGATCGTCAAGGCCGCCGACAAGCTCTCCGCCTACATCAAATGCCTGGAGGAGCTGGAGGCTGGCAATAACGAGTTCGGCGACGCCGCCACGGAGACCCTGGAAGCCCTGCGGGGGATGGAGATGGAGGAGGTATCCTGGTTTCTGGACCACTTTGCCGAGGCCTTCGGGCTGACGCTGGACGGCCTGCAAAGGGGATAAACGGACTTTCCGGCGGTGGGGAACGCCGCCGGAAGGCCGCTTTGCGGGAAAAAGTTTTGGAAAAACCCGGTGCATTTGGAAAAACCTCTTGCATTTTCCAGGCGTCTGTGGTATCATCTTTTATGTTAGTAGACCAGAGTGGACTTTGCGGTCCGCTCTTTTTCTTGACCTAATTTAATTGAGGCGGATTCCGTGGATTGCGGACAAATGTTAACGATACGGCGAAAAATGAGGAATTGAAATGGCAAAAGTAACGGAACTGGTAACGAAGCTGGCGCTTCCCGTTGTGGAGGAGGCCGGGTGCGAGCTGTGGGACGTGGAGTATGTCCGGGAGGCCGGGACCTGGTTTCTGCGGATTTATATCGACAAGGCGGAGGGCGTGGATATCCTGGACTGTGAGAACGTCAGCCGGGTACTCAGCGACCTGCTGGACGAGGCGGACCCCATTGAGGGCAGCTACACGCTGGAGGTGTCCTCCGCGGGAGCGGAGCGGCCCCTGAAGCGGCCCGGCGATTATGAGCGGTTCATGGGCAGTCCCGTGGCGGTGAAGCTCTACAAGGCCAGGAACGGGCGGAAGGAATTTGCCGGTGTGCTGGCGGGGTACGAGAACGGGGACGTGACCATCACCGTGGGCGGGACCGCCATGACCTTTGCCAAAGACGAGGTGGCTTTGTGCCGCCTCAGGATCGAATTTTGACGGTACCAACACCTTTTGTGGAAGATGAAGATATAATAGGAGTAACAACATGAAATGTGATGAGATCTTTGCGGCGCTGGAAATGCTGGAAAAGGAACGGGGCATCTCTCCCACCTTTATGATGGATAAGATCATCCAGGCTCTGACCACGGCCTATAAGAAGGACCATGAGGGCGTGGAGAACGTGATTGTGGACGTGGACGAGGCCAAGAAGGAGCTGAAGATGTACGTCCAGAAGGAGATCGTGGAAGAGGTAGAGAACCCCGGCACTCAGATGAGCGCCGCGGAGGCCCGGGCCAAGTATGGCCGGGTGGATATCGGCGGCGTGGTAAACATTCCCGTGGATAACGTGGAATTCGGCCGCATTGCCGCCGGAAACGGCAAGCAGGTGATTATCCAGGGCCTGCGGGAAGCGGAGCGGGGCATGGTCTATGACGAGTTCAACTCCAAGCAGCACGAGATACTCACCGGCGTGGTCAGCCGCATCGATCCCCGCACGGGGAACGTGTCCCTGCGGATCGGCACGGGTCCCGAGTCCACCGAGGCCATGCTGGCCTCCAGCGAGCAGATCAAGACTGAGGAGCTGGTAGAGGGCCAGCACGTCAAGGTGTACGTAGTGGAAGTCCGCCGCAGCACCAGGGGTCCCCAGGTGCTGATTTCCAGGACCCATCCGGGCCTGGTGAAGCGGCTGTTCGAGCTGGAGGTGCCGGAGATTTTCGATGGCATCGTGGAAGTGAAGTCCATTGCCCGCGAGGCGGGCAGCCGCACCAAGATGGCGGTGTGGAGCGGCGATGAGGCTGTCGATCCCATCGGGGCCTGCGTCGGCCCCGCCGGACAGCGGGTTGGGAATATTGTCAATGAGCTTCGCGGCGAGAAGATCGACATCATCAAGTACAGCGAGGACCCTGGCGAGTTTATCGGGGCGGCTTTGGCCCCCGCCGACGTGGTGGAGGTGCAGCTCTCCGACGAGGGAAAGATGTGCCGTGTGATTGTTCCGGACGATCAGCTCTCCCTTGCCATTGGCAAGGAAGGGCAGAACGCCCGGCTGGCGGCGCGGCTGACCGGATATAAGATTGATATCAAGCCCCAGTCCTACAGCGGGGAGGAGTAATCCTCCCGCCGCCCCTGCTGCCAATCTTTATTTAGATTCGCCCTGCCGGGCGGGGCGTTCTTTTCCCTTGTGGGAAAAGAACCAAAAGCACCCTCAAGGGGGCTTCGCCCCCCTTGAGAATCCCCGAATGTGTCGTTTAGTTACGCTGCGGCCTGGCCGGTTTATTCTGTCGAAAGTACGTCCCCACATGTGCCGGACTTCTGCGTCTACCCACGGGCATGCTGCGGTGCCTACCGTTATACGCGCTGGATCTCCCGGTGTAGTCCCGTTAGAAAGCCCCCCTTGCAGGGAAGCCTCTCTTTAACAGGCCGGCAGGCGGAGTCCTTCAAGAGCCAAGCTCCTAGAAGGACGACTTCCGACTCAGGGGCGCCCAATCCTCCCAATCATCACCCAATGGTGACAAATACCCCCGTATAGGGGAAAGGCGCGAACGCGCCTCCCCGCCAAGGGATTCTTAAACCGTAGGTTTAAGCGCGCTTTTGCTTACTTTTCCCGCGTGGGAAAAGTAAGCCCGGAGTCCGGGGGCGGGCAGCTCCCGGGGTATCGAATCGAAACAACACCCGTTTGCCGCCGGAGGCGGCAAAGATAAGGAATACTTCTATGCAGAAACCAAGAAAAATCCCCCAGCGCCAATGCCTTGGCTGCCGGGAGATGAAAAACAAGAAAGATCTGATCCGAGTAGTCCGCTCCCCGGAGGGGGAAATCTCCCTGGACTTCAAGGGCAAAAAGCCCGGGCGGGGAGCCTACGTGTGCCCCGAACAGGCCTGCCTTGCAAAGGCAAAAAAGTCCCGCGCTCTGGAGCGCGCCTTCAGCACGGCGATCCCCCCCGAGGTCTACGACCAGCTGGAGGAGCAGATGAGGGAAGAAAGCCATGAGTAACGACGTCCTTCTGATGGCCGGCATGGCTCTCCGGGCCGGGCGCCTGGAGCTTGGCGACGAGGCCGCTGGCGACGCCTGCCGGTATAAGCGCTGCCGCCTGCTGCTCCTTGCCGCTGATGCCGGCGAGGGCGCTCAGCGGCGGGCCTCCCACTTTGCGGAGGAGGGGCAGTGCCTGCTGGCGGAGCTCCCCTGCACCAGGGAGGAACTGGGCGCGGCGCTGGGAAGGAAGTCCTGCGCCATGGCGGCGGTCACCGACCTGGGGCTGGCCCAGGCCATTGTGCGGAAGCTGGCGCAGAGCGAGCCGGAGAAATTCGGCGAAATGGCGGACCGGCTGCGCCTGAAGGCGGAGCGCGCCGCGCAGCGGCGGGAAAGGACCGCGAAGGAACGCCAACAGCGGGGTGGCGCGAAGCGTCCCCCGATCAGATACAGGAAGAAATAACCATCCCACCATAACGCACGCCTGGGAATCAGTTCCCTGGCGTAAAGCCGCCGGGACGGGTCCCCGGACGTGTGTTATGGTGTACAAACCGGAATCACACACTGGAGGTGGCCTGATTGGGTATTGTCAATAAGTATAAGGTAAACGAACTGGCGAAGGACTTTGGGATGCAGACCAAGCAGATCATAGAGATCCTTGGCACACATTTCTCCACGCAGAAAAAGTCCGGCCAAAACCTGGACGAAAAGGAATTGAATTTCGTCTTTGAGTATCTCACCCAGCATAACCAGGTGAGCGACATCAAGACCATTTACGCGGACGCCGCCCCGGCGGAGAAGCCCGCCCCGGCTCCCGCGGAGAAGGCTGCCGCGCCTGCAAGGGACGGGACGAAGCCCGCCGCGCAGCAGCAGGCGCCCGCCAGGAACGCGCCCCGGCCTCAGCAGTCCGGCGGCGGCCAGTCCCAGCGGCCCCAGCAGGGCCAGCCGCAGGCCCAGAAGCCCGCGCAGCCCCAGCAGCCCGTATCCCGGGTGCCCAAGACCAAGGTGGTGGATACCCGCAAGGCGACCAACGTCAACCTGGACAAGTACGACGAAAAGCTTCAGGATATGGCGGAGCGTTCCGGGGCCAGCGGCGGACGCCGTGACCGGGAGCAGAACAAGGAGAAATTCCGCAACGCCGGAAACAAGAAGCGCGGCCAGGCGTCTTTCTCCAGCAAGCGCAAGCAGGAGGAGGCCGAGAAGATGCGCCGCCTCCAGCTGGAGATTGCCAAGAAGACGCCTCTCACCGTCAAGATTCCTGACGAGATTTCGGTGGGCGAACTGGCCAGCCGGATGAAGAAGACCGGGGCCGAGGTGGTCAAGTGCCTGATGAAGAACGGCGTCATGGCCTCTCTCAGCCAGATCATCGACTTCGACACCGCCGCCATCACCGCTGAGGAGATGGGCTGCAAGGTGGAGAAGGAAGTGGTGGTCACCATTGAGGAGAAGCTCATTGACACCGCCGAGGATAAGCCGGAGGATCTGGAGCCCCGGGCGCCCGTAGTGGTGGTCATGGGCCACGTGGACCACGGCAAGACCTCCCTGCTGGACTATATCCGCAAGGCCAGCGTCGCCAAAGGCGAGGCCGGAGGCATCACCCAGCACATCGGCGCGTACCAGACGGAGATTAACGGCAAGCCCATTACCTTCCTGGACACCCCGGGCCACGAGGCGTTCACCTCCATGCGCGCCCGCGGGGCCATGGTGACGGATATCGCCATTCTGGTGGTTGCCGCCGAGGACGGCATCATGCCCCAGACGGTGGAGTCCATCAACCACGCCAAGGCGGCGGAGATTCCCATTATTGTGGCCATCAACAAGATGGATAAGCCGGAAGCCAATCCCGAGCGCATCAAGCAGCAGCTCACCGAGTACGAGCTGGTTGCCGAGGACTGGGGCGGCGAGACGATTATCTGTCCCATTTCCGCCAAGACGGGCATGGGCATCGACAATCTGCTGGAGATGGTGACTCTGACCGCCGAGGTGGCGGAGCTGAAGGCCAATCCCAACCGCGCCGCCCAGGGCACGGTGGTGGAGGCCCGGCTGGACAAGGGCCGTGGGCCTGTGGCCACGCTGCTGGTGCAGAACGGCACTCTGCGTTCCGGCGACATCATCATTGCCGGTACGGCCGTGGGCCGCGTCCGCGCCATGCTGGACGACAAGGGCAGCCGGATCACCGAGGCGGGTCCCTCCGTGCCTGTGGAGATCACCGGTCTGGGCGAGGTTCCCGGCGCGGGCAGTCCCTTCAACGCCGTAGCCGACGAGCGCTTGGCCCGTGAGCTGGTGGAGCAGCGCAAGGCTGAGGAGCGCGCCAAGGCCAACGCGCCCATTCAGAAGGTCTCTCTGGAGGATCTGTTCAGCCAGATCCAGGCCGGTGAGATGAAGGATCTGAACATCATCGTCAAGGCCGACGTGCAGGGCTCCGCCGAGGCGGTGAAGGCCAGCCTGGAGAAATTGACCAACGAGGAGGTCCGGGTGCGGGTCATTCACTCCGGCGTAGGCGCGATCAGCGAGAGTGACGTAATGCTGGCGTCCACCTCCAAGGCCATCATCGTGGGCTTTAATGTCCGGCCGGACAACGCGGCCCGGGACAGCGCCGCCCGCAGTCATGTGGACATGCGGATGTACCGTGTGATTTACGATGCCATCAACGAGGTAGAGGCCGCCATGAAGGGCATGCTGGCCCCAAAGTTCCGGGAGGCGCTGATTGGTCACGCCGAGGTGCGGCAGACCTACAAGGTGTCCGGCGTGGGCACCATTGCCGGCTGCTATGTCCAGGATGGGAAGATTCAGCGGTCCTGCCAGGTGCGGATCGTCCGCGACGGCATTGTCATTCACGAGGGTATGCTGGCCTCTTTGCAGCGGTTCAAGGACGCTGTGAAGGAGGTTGCCTCCGGGTATGAGTGCGGTATGTCGATTGAGAAGTTCAATGACATCAAAGAGGGAGATATTATCGAGTGCTTCGTGATGGAGCAGATTCAGGTCTGATTCCTTTTTGCCGCCTGCCGGGGGGCCTACTTTTCGCTTGTGCGAAAAGTAGCAAAAGCACACTCAAGGGGGCATGCCCCCTTGAGAATCCCCTGAATGCGTTGTTTTGTTGCGCTACGACCTGAAAGACCGGTTGTTCTGCGTGGTACTCTGGGCCGTCGGAGGGCGAATCTTCTGTTGATACGCTCTAACGGCAGACTTCTGCTGCTGCGCCGGGAGTGCGGTGTGGGGTGCGTGTCGCAAATGCTGCAAATCATAGGGCGGGCTGTGCGCCCGCCCTTTTTGCTAATGCAATTCGCACAAATCGTCTGCGGCCAGACTGCTGGCGGCCAGCTGCATCCCCAACTTGAACCCTGTCTCAAACGCATATTGCCCATAGGCCGTCACCGGGTCACTCCGCAGATACGGCGGTACCAGCTCCGGACGATACGGTACACACCATGCGCGGAATAGTTCCTCATATACTTGGGTCATAGACTTCACCTCCCAACATAATATTATCAAAAACAATAATTACCAGCAATAATATTATATATGATATAAAGCGATAAGTCGAGGGGGACCTTATGAACAATTTAGAGTTATTTGCTTTCCGTGTAAAAAAACTGCGAAAGCAAAAAAAATTAAGCCAGGCGGAATTGGCGGAGGTCCTCGGTCTGAAACAGACGACGGTCAGCGGGATCGAAAGCGGTCTCCGTACCACCACTATCGAAAAACTCATTTTACTTGCCAAATACTTTGACGTCTCCACGGACTATCTGCTGGGCCTGAAGGACGAGCCTTAGAAAGGGAGGAAGCACCCATGCCCATACGAATTCCCAACGAACTGCCTGCCGCCAGAATTCTGAAGGAAGAGAATATCTTCGTCATGAAGGAGCGGCGGGCGGTCACGCAGGACATCCGTCCCTTGAAAATTCTGCTGTTGAATCTGATGCCCACCAAGATTGCCACCGAGACCCAGCTCAGCCGTCTGCTCAGCAACACGCCCCTACAGGTGGAGCTGGAGCTGATTGCGCCCAGCGGCCACGTGCCGAAAAACACCCCGCAGGAGCACATGCTGGCATTCTACCGCCACTTTGAGGATGTAAAGGGCAGTAACTACGACGGTCTGGTTATTACTGGCGCGCCGGTGGAGCATCTGCCTTTTGAGGAAGTGGAGTACTGGCCGGAGCTGTGCGAGATCATGGAGTGGAGCAAGAGCCACGTCCACTCCACCTTTCACATTTGCTGGGGCGCGCAGGCGGGGCTGTATTACCACTATGGGGTGCAAAAATATCCGCTGGAAAAGAAGCTGTTCGGCGTATTCCCCCACGTTGTGGAGCGGAAGAGCAACATGCTTTTCCGGGGCAGCGACGATGTATTTATGGTGCCCCACTCCCGGCATACGACCATCCGGCGGGAGGACGTGGAGAAGGTTCCACAGCTGAAAATTCTGGCTACTTCTCCGGAGGCGGGCATCTACGCCCTGTCCACCGAGAGCGGGCGGCAGATTTTCATTACCGGCCACAGCGAATATGACGCTGGCACGCTGGAGCAGGAGTATCTCCGGGACAAGAACCTGGGCAAGCCCATCGAGGTGCCGAAAAACTACTACCCCAACGATGACGACACCCAGCCGCCCCGGGTGACATGGCGCTCCTGCGCCAATCTGCTTTACAGCAACTGGCTGAACTATTTTGTCTATCAGACCACGCCTTATGATCTGGATGAGATTCAGGACACGCGGAAATGACGGCATAAGGAAACCCCCGGACGGCGGACCGTCCGGGGGTTTTGACCGTATATTGGGCCGCGCCCAACAGTTTTCCGGCGGCTTAGCAGGTCGCGCCGCCCGCCACGTGCAGCTCAGCGTCCAGGATCTGCTGCTTGCGCTCCAGCAGTTCGCTGCCCAGCAGCTGGGCTTCCACGTTCTCAAAGCCCAGGCGCTCGATGGTTTTGGCGAAGCGTTCGCCGGTCTTGCCCTGCTCGCGGAACAGGAGGATGGCCTTCTCGATGACGGCCAGGGCTTCTTCCTTGTCGGTGAACACCTTGCTCATGGCCCGGCCCTGGGCAATTTTCTTGCCCCAGCGGCCGCCGATGTAGATTTTGTAGCCGTATGTACCCTCGTCCAGGGCATCGAAGTGGCAGTGGCCGATGCAGCGGCCGCAGTTGTTGCAGATGTTCTTGTCGATCTCCAGCACGCCGTCCTCCAGCTTGGCCGCGCCCATGGGGCAGACCTGGACCACGCCGCACTTTTTGCAGCCGTTGCACTCGTCCTGGTCCAGACCGGGGATGCGCTGGCCGATGATACCCAGGTCGTTGAGGTCGGGCTTGACGCAGTTATTGGGGCAGCCGCCCACGGCGATTTTGAACTTGTGGGGCAGCTTCACGCCGCGGTAGCCCTCATAGAAGCGGTGATGGATTTCCTCGCTGAGGCCGAAGGAATCCAGCAGGCCGTACTGGCAGGTGGTGCCCTTGCAGGCCACGACGGGTCGGACCATGGAGCCGGTGCCGCCGGTGACCAGTCCTTCCTTGGCGATATAGGCCTGGAATTTCTCGATCTTGTCGTAGGGGATACCCTGGACCTCCACAGTGAGGCGGGTGGTGTAGGTGACGATGCCGTTGCCGAATTTCTCAGCGGCCTCGGCGATGCACCGCTGCTGGGCGGCGGTGACTTTGCCGTTGACGGTGATGATACGGCCGGAGAAGTTGTCCGTGCCCTTATTGGAGAGGAAGCCCATTGCCTTTACTCTTTTTTCATCCGCTGCGCTGACAGTCAGTGTTGCCATAGTTTTTTCTCCTTTTATAAATAATTTGTGGTACTCTTGCCGCCGCGTAGCGGCGGCAGCGGCATTAATCTTATTTTAGGGAAGCTCTGAATAAATCCCCGTGCCCGTCTTGACGGAAAATTTTCCGTCCCGCTTCGTTAAAAAAACTTGAAATACATCCAGTATTCCCGCGATTTTATGCCTCGCAGGGCGAAAAATTTTTTCGCCATTCCGGACACGTTGATTTAATCAGACCTTCCTTAGATTCGCCCCTCGCCGGGGCCGTTGCAGAATCGCCGTACCCAGAGGAAGCTAAGCCGCTTCTATGTACGGATGTAAGTCCTACCGGAAATGTCACGTCAACGGAAAACATTTACGCAACAGGGACCTCCGCTCACCAGTCCCGGTAAGAGGTAGGGTCCCGGTCCACATCGTTGGTTAGCCGCTTCGCCCTTCAGACCGCACCGGAAGTCCGGTTCAGACCGGACGGACTACATGACAAGCGCAAAACAGATCAAGACATTCAGGGAGTCCAGAACCGCGAGGTTCTGGTGGCTTTTTGCCTACTTTTTGTCCAAACAAAAAGTAGGCGCGGGGTCCGGGGCCGCGCAGGCCCCGGGCCTCCGACAAGAAAACATTCATCTCGCGCCGGTCAGGCGCGAAGATTACTCTTCGATTTCGGTAAATGTAGTGCCGCCCTCCAGCACCTTGGTGTTGGAATACCCATAGTATTTCAGCCGGTTCTGGGTGAGATAGGCTCTCTTCCCCTTGGCGCAGACCAATAATAACTTTGCGTCCTTGGCAAGGCCGGGGACCTCGCCCTCCACCTTGGTCAGGTCTACGTACTTTTTCTCCGGCAGGGCGGGATTGATGGCGCAGTCGATGATCTCATAGTCCTCGGCGGCTCCGTTGGCGTACTCCGCCGGGGTCATGGAATCCAGGCCGCCGTCCAGCTTGTTCATCAAGACATTGACGCTGTTGGCAAAGGGATGGATGGCGGTGGAGAAGGGCGGGGCGTAGGCGAAGTCCATCGCCGCCAGCTGGTCCACGGTAGCGCCCAGGGAGATGGCGGTCACACCGATGTCGGTGACCTTATCCACCGCGCCGGTGCCCAGGACCTGCACGCCCAGCAGCTTGCGGGTGGCCTTATCCGCCGTCAGCTTGATAATGAACAGCCCGGAGCCGGGATAGTAGTGGGCCTTGTCGTCCACCACGGTGATGACTGTTTCCACGTCATAGCCCTCGGCTCTGGCGGCGGTCTCGGTGAGGCCGGTACGGCCCGTGTTCAGCCCGCCGGGCAGCCTGGCGACGCCGGTGCCCAGCACGCCGGGATAGGCGATTTCCCTGCCCGCGATATCCCTGGCGAGGATGCGGCCCGCGATGTTGGCGGTAGAGCCCATGGGGGACCAGGCGGGCTTGCCGGTCTGACGGTTGGAGACCATGGCGCAGTCGCCGGCGGCGTAGATGTCGGGCACGTTGGTGCGCAGGTACTGGTCGGTGAGGATGGTGCCTTTGAACATCTCGATGCCGGAACCTTCCAGGAAGGCGGTGTTGGGCCGGATGCCGATGGCCAGCACCAGAGCGTCGGCCTTCATGCCGCGCTTGCTGGTGAGGACTTTTTCCACCTTGCCGCTGCCCTCGACGCCCTCCAGGGAAACGCCGGTCATGGGCATGATGCCCTCGTCGGCCATTTTGTTCTCCACATACTCGCTGAGTTCGGGGTCCAGGAAGTTGGGCAGCACATGGGGGGCGAAATCGATGACGGTGGTCTTTACGCCCTTGGCGGCCAGATTTTCCGCCACCTCCAGACCGATGAAGCCGCCGCCGGCCACCACGGCCCGCTTGATTTCACCCGCTTCCACGGCGGCTCGCAGGCCGATAGCGTCGTCAGGCGTGCGCATCACGAACACGTTTTTCAGGTCCAGGCCGCTGATGGGGGGCACGAAGGGGGACGCGCCGGTGGCGATGACCAGCTTGTCATAGCTGTACTCCGAGACCTCGCCGGTCTTCAGGTCCCTGGCATCCACGGTGTGCCTGTCGGGATGGACGGCCACGGCCTCGGTTTCGGTTTTGACCTTCGCGCCGGTGAGGGCCGCGAATTTCTCCGGGGTGTTGACGATCAGTTCGCTCTTCTCTTGGATCACGCCGCCCACATAGTAGGGCAGGCCGCAGCCGGCGTAGGAGATGTCCTTACCCTTGGTCAGCACCGTTACCTCGCAGGAGCGGTCCTCCCGCAGCAGCTTGGCCGCTACCTTTGTTCCGGCGGCTACGCCGCCCAATACCAGTACTTTCATCGCTCGTTCTCCTTTTTTCGACAAATTTGAGGCAGGCGGGTTCCTGTACCTGTCCATACAATCCTGCTTTGTTGCTGGGTAATACACAGCGCGGGACCGTTCCCACCGGAACGGTCCCGCGCGTTGCACATATTATCCGGAAGTTACCATATCAGCATACCTGATTTTGTCCGGTTTGTCAACAAAAAAGCGAAATCAATCACGGAGATCCATTTTCAGGAACAGGGCCGGCGGCAGAGGAAACGAATGGCATCCGCTCTTGACAGCCGGCGTTTCGTACCGTAAAATGGAAGAGACGGAAGGGGAGGCGGCTGCGGATTAAGGAGGACGGCATATGGTGATGGAGACGGCGAATCAGCGGGGAGAGCGATTGAGTGAGCGGCTGTACTGGGTGCTGCTGATTCTGGCGGGGGTACTGCTGGTGTTTGCCATAGCGGTCCAGCCGGACATCTCTCTGCTGCATGGATTCTGGAAGATCCAGGTCAGCGAGACCGGGCTGATCACCGATCCCATGGTCACCGGCGGCGTCGGGGCGGCGCTGCTGAACGCGGCGGTGGTGCTGTTTCTCAGCACCATGCTGATCCGCTGGATGAAGCTGCCTTTTACCGGGGCGGCTTTCGCCTGCCTGTTTCTGATGGGCGGTTTTTCCCTGCTGGGGAAAAATCTTATGAACATCACGCCCATCCTGATCGGCGGCTGGCTTCATGCCCTTTATAAGAGGGAGAGCTTTACCAAATACGTCTACCTGACGCTTTACGGCACCTGCCTGTCTCCCATGGTCAGCTTTCTGCTGGTTCGGGTGCGGCCCGGCATGCGGTGGGTTTCCATGTCGGTGTGCGGCCTGATCATCGGCTTCCTGCTGCCGGCTATCGCCCGGTTCACCAACAGGATCCACCAGGGCTACAACCTCTACAACGTGGGTTTTGCCGCCGGGATTCTGGGACTGGGCATTGCCAGCGTCCTCAAGGGATTCGGCGTGGAGTTCGACTCCGGCGTCAGCTGGAGCCGGGGCGGGCACGAGCTGCTGTGCGTCATGGTGCTGCTCATTCTGCTGGGGCTGCTGGGCGCGGGGATAGCGATGGGCTGCCGGAGCTGGGAAGAGTACAGGCATATTCTCCACCACTCCGGCCGCGCGGTGGCGGATTTCATCATTCTGGACGGGCCGGGACCCACGCTGGTGAATATGGCGCTGGTGGGGGGCATTGGCTTTGTCTATCTGCTGGCGCTCTGTCCATACGGGGTGCGGCTCAACGGGCCGCTGGTGTGCTGTATTTTCGCCATGACCGGGTTCGGGGCCTTTGGCAAACATCCCAGGAACGTGCTTCCGGTGATGGCCGGGGCGGTGCTGGCGGCGCTGCTGCTGGTGGCCGTGCCGATCACGTCCCCCGGCGTGCTGCTGGCTACCCTGCTGTGTACCTGTCTGGCTCCTATTGCGGGACAGTTTGGCTGGGGCTGGGGCATTGCCGCCGGATTTATCCACATGACGATCGTGCAGAATACCAGCATCCTCCATGGGGGGATGAATCTATACAATAACGGCTTCGCGGCGGGACTGGTGTGCATTTTGCTGATCCCCATCATCAAGTCCATGTCGCCGGAGCCGGCGGAGGAATGAACAACATGAAAAAACGTATGTACCGGGCCCGCCGCCGGATGAACCACGTAGTCAGTGAGCTCAGCCACGCGCTTCTGCTGGCGGGCAGCAAGGAGATCAATATGCGGCTGACGAAGGAGGAGAGCGGCCTGCGGCTGCATATGGAGTCGGCCTTCTCCCCGGATCATCAAAGGCGCATGGAACACATGGCAAAGCTGCTCCAGCCCAAGTTCCGCGACCCTGCGGTGGTGGAGACCTACGGCGAGCTGCCCGGTGAGGACCAGTACAGCGAGGAGAGCGAGCTGGCGCTGGTAGGGCAGATGGTGGACGCGTCCAGGGTAACCGTGCAGCCCGGGAAGGTCGAGATGGACCTGTTTCTGGCATTCTGATCTTTTTAAGCAGAAAAACCGCCAGGGCGTTTATGCCCTGGCGGTTTCAGACTGTCAAAAAAGCCCTCCGCAGGAGTTTGCCGCCCGCAGGCGGCAAATAAAATTTAATTGTTTTTCCCGCGGCGTGTACGTGGGAAAAACACTTTGCGCGGAGCGAGCGTCGA
>JAAVHF010000070.1 GCA_014799845.1 Oscillibacter sp.
GTCGTTTTTCCGCTCGTTTATCCTTGTTCTTTTTCCGGGCGGCTGCTATTTTTTCCAGGTCTGTTTCACTATATCGGTACATTTTTATCACCCTACTTCAGTATACCTCTTCTTTGCGCAATTTTAAATGCTTTTATTAGTGATTAGTATTACATGGTCAGAATCATTTATCCGGACATTGACGGCACACTCAGAGATGAAGCCGCCGGAATCCCGGTCAGGACAAAAGCCGCCCTGCGTCAGTGTCAAACTACCGGAATCCAGATCGCTGCCTGCACAGGACGCAGCCCAGGCTGTATACAGGATGATGTGCTGACACTGGGACTGGATGGCATCATCTCTGGCGGAGGATGCTATATCGACTACAAGGAAAAGCGGCTGTTTTCAAAGCGGTTCTCCCCCTGGTCGTAAAAGAGATTCTTGATTACGCAGAAACCGAGAATCTTGGCATTTCCCTTGAACTGGAACAGGGGTTATACATGAACGAAATGATGGCGAATTTCTACCGGACAGATGCCCAAAAGAAATTTGCCGGATACAGCAGTGCGGAGATCGAGGGATTGCTCAAAAAAGCAAACTGTTCTATCAGGATATGCTTTCTCAATACTGTCCATCAAGGGATTTCGTACATAAAATCTGTGTCATTGGCTCTCAAGCTAAGCTGAGGACTCTACAAAAACATCTGACAAACAATATTCAGACAATTCAAAATCAGCCGTGGCACGATCAGTGGTATTTGGAGTGTCTGCCGGTTGGCTGCACAAAGGGAACGGCGGTAGAACGATTAACCCGGATGCTCCACATTCCACGCACCTGCTCTATGAGCTCTGGCGATGGCGGCAACGACGCTGATGCCTGCCACAAAAAGGGCATCAACCTGTGCATAGACTTCGTGATGAATCACACCAGCCAAGACCATGAGTGGGCGAAGAAGGTTCGTCAGGGTGATGGAGAGTACATGAGCCGCTATTTCTTCTTTGATAACTGGTAAATCCCGGCGGAGTACGAAAAGACGGTTCCCCAGGTGTTCCCCACAACCGCCCCCCGGCAATTTCACCTGGCTGAATGACTGCCAGCACTTCGTAATGACTTCCTTCTACCCTTATCAGTGGGATTTAAATTACCGCAATCCCAGGGTGTTCAATGAAATGATGTACAATTTCCTGTTCCTGACCAACAAGGGGATGGACATGATCCGCATTGACGCTGTGCCATACATTTGGAAGGAACTGGGTACTGACTGCCGCAGGGCAACGGATGTCAAAGACATCTCCCGGCGAGTAGTCAATATTCTCACTGGCCAAGGTGACGCCGCCATGCAGGACGAACGGCCTGCTATTCTGGTCGCAGATGATCTCACCCCCAGCGAGACAGTCCAGCTTGACAAGAGCAAGTTGCCGGGCTTCATTACCCGCCACGGCTCCAGCAACAGCCATGAGCGGTTTGCAGGCGGAACTGGCAGAGATTGACGAAAACATTGTCCGCCCCAATTTATCCCGGCAGGAGTTGGGAGAGCAGTTTCTACACCGGAAAGAGATTTACGAAATGCTCCACCCGGAGACAAAGACAGGGGCGGCGCAGGCGGCGGGAACGCATGACGGCGGCACATCCTCCCCGGCTTGTTGAACCTGACGAGCCGCCGGGGGATACCCGGACGGAGGCTGAGAAGAACCAGCAGAAAAAGGAATCCCTTGACAGCCTTGTATGGGAGTTTACTCAATTTATCGGGCAGTATCGAATTAAACTGCTGGGCCTGATATCTGTAACTTTTTCCGCACAAACTACCAGGGTCCTTTTTAAATTCGGCATTTTCTGAAACAGGCGCTGGCCATTCAGCGTAGCAAGCCCGTATTCAGGGCATCCAAACCTCGAGGGTTCGAATCTCACCTGTCTCATAAAACGTCTTTTGTATATGTCTTTTTTAACTGATAAAAATTCAGGGGGTAAAATCCCCGGAAACGCTTGATGCCGTAAGCGTTCAGCCTACGGCATCGAAACTGGGTTTGCTTGATGGCGGAGGTGAGGGAAGTCGAATTCCAGACGATGAATTTTATGGTATCTCATGTACTGCCAACCAGTACCAAATACTCCCTAATCGCCCAATCTGATGCACTTAAGACGGTCAATCTTGTACCATTACGTATTACCTGATGCCTACCGCTAAAGGGAAAAAATAAGGGAAAATTCACTCCACATTTTCCCAGCCTGCAGGGAGTAGAACCGGGCATATTTTATTTGGCCCCACTCTCTGTTTTTTTAGATCAAAACTAACTTTCTCTATAGGCCAACACATCGCAAACAATTTACTCCTACAATGGCAGATATAGTTTATTTGATAGAAGTTATCTCTTTAATAATAGCCTTCCCACAAAATAAATACTCTATTATAAATGAGCAAAACTGACAAAATACACACAAAAGCAAGACCCCGCAGGAGAAGTGATATATACTGTTAATGCGAATCAAGGGTTAAGGCGAATCGCTCGACGGCAGGAACTTCCGCCGCTGTTTGCCTGCGGGCAATACGGGAAAGGCCGCCTAAGACTTATCCTGCCTTCTCCCCAACTCTTGATTTACATAACCAGTGAAAAATGAAATATAGCGTCTATCAGCAGCAACAATTTGTGAAGGTTCCCTACCCGTTTTTTCCTTCCCTTAATTCCTCGCGGATTTTCATAAGAATCTTCCCCAAGTGGTTTTCACCCTGCCCGGTGCTCGTGTTAACACCCCAGTAGGTATCGCCCCAATCATTGCCTTCAATTAGAATCATGCTGCCTGTTTCCAGCAGCTTTTCGGCCAAATCCGGATGCTGTGTAAACTTGGCCACTACAATTTCTTCCATGATTCCAACTTTTACAGTATCCCAGTCAGGCCGCAGCTGAACATGCCGCCCGGCCTCCTTGCTCTCGCTGGGGCTATATTCCGTGAACGGAATCTTCTCCTCTTCCGTGATACACTTCTGCGCTTGAAAAGCGGCTTCACTGCTGCCATAAACAAGGCCGCCGTACTCAACTCTGACTTTGTAGAAATTGCTCAAGAAGCAGTACCTCTCCTCATGAAAATCTGTAATCCTGTTCCACGGCAGCTTTCCGCTGAGGCTCATGAGTTCCCACACATCCTCCGTTACCAGTTCCCTGGCGCTTTTGTCCATCTTGTAAATCTTTTCCCGGAACAGACTGGAACTGATCTCGCCGATCTCGTCAGGCACATTGAATACTGTAAACCGCTCCCAGCGCTCCGCCAAATACGGTAGCCTTCCCTTGATTTCCTCAAGATCATCCCTGCCGCGCTTTGCCACGAGAATGTGGAACTGGCTGAGAAGATCGTCGATCCGATGCCAACGGGGCAGAATATTCAGCTTGTCGCTCCCCACAACAAAGTATATTTTCGCGTCAGGAGATTTCGTTTGGATTTTTTCCAGCATTTCATAATCATAACCGCGCTCCGTCTTCTGCATCTGGATGTCGTTTACAGAGATTCGGCTGTCAATCTTGCGGAAACTTTCCAGCATCGCCAGCCGGACCGATTCGCTCAAGATGTCCTGCGGGCAGTTCAAATCCATCATCTTCTTCTCTACATAGCTGTGCGCCGCTGGGACGAATATCCCCCGGCAAGCGTCAACTTCTTCTATCGCGGCTTCCATCAGCTGCAAATGAGCGCGGGTCGGTGGATTGAAGCTCCCGCCCATGACAACAACATTGCTCATCGTTCGTTTCTCCCTTCTGTTTAGGTGAATCAAAAGTTGACAGGGACTCCCGAAGCTGTTTGCCGGGCGGTCGTTGGTCGAAAGCCAGTGACGGTCCTATGCCGCCAAAGCGCAAAGGACGCGCTATATTGCCCTTGTCGGAAGATTTTTTCACGCGGCCTTTTGAAGAACGGAGGGATTTCGCGCCCCGCAGCCTTTGCTCAATCCTGACTGGCGAAACCTTTAGCCTGTGCTTTGCCCAACCCTTGATTCGCATTGTTAATGCCAAGCAACAGCACAATTACAAACAGGAGTGGTGTCTTGTGGGAAACAGTATATATGATTCAGCAACGATATACAAGTGTTTTTGCAATTAAAACTGGAGGAATGTTACCGGCGGGTAATTCTGCGGCACATCATGTCAATTCTGATCTGTGTGTTTACGATAGGGTATAAAGGGAAAACAGTTCAAATGGAAAAAGGCAGTGAAAACACCGAACAACCATTGGCCATTTCCTAAACCACGGGCAGTGCATCCGATAGAAGATGCGTATTTCCACCAGTCACACCTGAAAAAGAAGCGGGACTAAAGGAAGATTGATATGAATGCTCTGACTGTAGATGATGACCGCTTTGTGATTGCTTCTCTGAAAACCGGCATAAATTGGGGTGAGCTTGGGTTTCATCAGGTTTACACGGCTTTTAACATTCAAGAAGCAAAGCACATTATTGAAAGCGAACATGTAGATTTTCTCAAGAGTGACATTGATATGCCCAATGGCAGCGGGCTTGATCTGCTCTCATGGATTCGTGAATGCCACAATGAATTACCCGTTATCATTCTGACAAATTACGCGGACTTCAGCTATGCGCAAAAGGCTCTGGAACTGAAAAGCTTCCACTATTTCCTCAAACCGATTGAATATGATAAGCTTTCCGCCATTATCCGCGAGGCGACCGGCCAGCTTGCGAAACGCCAGATGCAGGAAAAAACGAATTGTGAAGATTTCTGGCGGCCCTATCTTCAGGGCAGGGTCAACATTGATAAGCTCCCACAGGTCCTTTCACAGTTCCAGGTTCCCTATTTGATGGAATCACAGTTCCTCCCGATTGTTTTCGATGTGCTGCAATACCATCTGACAGACAAAAACACCTTGGTTTGTCATTTTCCCAACATAGATTCCTATTTTCAGAAAATGGCTTCTGAAAAATCCATTGCGAGATCCATCAAAGAGTATGTAGACCAACACTATACGGAGGAGATTTCCCGTTCGGATCTGAGCGAGTTGTTTTTTGTTAAACCGCGTTTTTGCCCGCTATATCCCTGCGGAGGAAGATGAGTGAGCCGCGGCGCATCACAAATACGGAAATCTCTCTTCACATGGCAGGTTCAGTATGCTATACTGAAGAAAAAACCGAGGCATTTGAATGGACCATTGGAAATTTTGATTGAAGGAGAGGTACAAATGAGCAATAGCAGAACATTCAATTGGTGTTTTATTGGCGCGGGGACGCTGGCAAAAACCGTGGCGAAGGAAATCCTTGCCTCCGGACGGCATAAGATCGCCGCGGTGTATACCCGGAATTTTCAGAAGGGCCAGGCGTTTGCCGAAACCTTCGGCGGCACGGCTTATGAGAGCGCTGAGGCCGCGATCTGCGCGCCGGAGGTGGACGGGGTCTACGTCGTAACCCCGCATAACAGCCACTACGAGTACGCGAAGCTGGCGCTTTCTCTGGGGAAGCCGGTGCTCTGTGAGAAGCCCATCACGGTTACCGCCCCAGAGGCGGAAGAGCTGTTCGCGCTGGCGCAGGAGAAGGGCGTTTACCTGGCCGAGGCTATGTGGACGTGGTTCTCGCCCGTCGCGCGGAAGGTCAAGGAGTGGGTCGATACCGGCGCGCTGGGCGTGGTGACCCATGTGGAGATCTATCACCGCTGCGACGCACGGGGCTATGCCCCCCGCTGCTCCGACCCGAACACAGCAGGCGGAGCGGTCCTGGACATCGGGGTCTATCCGCTTACCTACCTGTACCGCCTGTTCGGAGAGCCGGAGAAGATCCGCTGCGTTGGCGAGCTGGGCGGCGGGATCGACCTGTGGGAGGACGTGACGCTGACCTTTCCGGGCGGCCTGACCTGTACCGCCAGTGTCTCCATGTGTGATCCCAGTTATCGGGTTGAGCTGTATATGGAAGGCGACCGGGGGCAAATCCGGTGCGGCAACTTCAACGCCGCCAGAGAGGCGGAGCTGGTCAGGAATGACGGTACCAGGGAGGTTTTCCAGGCCGAGGGCGGATACCTCAACGAGTTCGACACTGTGGCCGGAGAAATTCGCCAGGGGCTGGTCCAAAGCCCGCTGGTGCCGCCCAGCGCGACGGTGGAAGTGATGAAGATCATGGACGAGTGCCGCCGTCAGCTGGGATTGGTCTATCCCTTTGAGAAAGAAAGCGGGACGCCATGCAACTGATCTTCCGGGCAGGCTGATAGGAGGGATGGTGTTGGGAGAGATTATCAACATCGGGATCGTGGCCCACGCCGACGCGGGAAAGACCACGCTGACGGAACAGATGCTTTTCGCGGCCGGGGAACTGCGGAAGCTGGGCAGCGTGGACGGAAAGAACGCCCAGACCGACTGGCTGGACATCGAGCGCCAGCGGGGGATCTCGGTGAAGGCGTCCTCCACCCGTCTGTTCTGGAGGGACTGCCAGATCAATCTGATCGACACGCCCGGCCATGTGGACTTTGCCGGAGAAGTGCAGAGGAGTTTATCCGTGCTGGATGCCGCAGTGCTGGTGGTTTCGGCGGCGGAGGGTATCCAGGGACAGACGGAAGCCTTGTGGGACGCCCTGCGGAAGCTGGAGATCCCGACGCTGGTGTTCATCAATAAGCTGGACCGGGCCGGGGCGGAACCCCAGGAGCTGCTGGGAGAACTGGCCGCCCGCTTCTCCCCTGCTTTGGCGGTCATGGAGCGCTGGGAGGGGGCACAGGACCGGGGCTGCCAGGTGTTCCCGCTGGGGCTGACCGAGGAGCCACTGGGAGATTTCCTCACGGAGCTGGCGGCGGAGAACGATCCGGAGGCGGAAACGTGCTTCCTGGAGGACAAGCCCGTTCCGGAGGAGATTCTGCTGCGGGTGCTGAAGGAGCGGATCGCCGCCTGCGGCGCGTTTCCGGTGTACCTGGGCACGGCGTCGCTGGGCGTGGGCGTCCGGGAGGTGCTGGACGGCGTCCTGTTGCTGCCGAAGGCGGAGCGGCGGGAGGACGGGTCGCTCTCCGGCGTGGTCTACCGGGTGGAGCACGACAAGGCCATGGGCAAGGCCGCCCATGTGCGCCTGTTCTCCGGGACCATCGCCAACCGGGACTCGGTGCCCCTGCGGGGCAGGGAATCAGTCGAAAAAGTGACGCAGATCCGCCGGGTGCTGGCCAACCGGTACGTGGATATGGGAAAGCTGGCCGCGGGGGACATCGGTGCGCTGTATGGACTCTCCAGCGCGCGGACCGGGGATGTGATTGCCATGCGTGGGAGCTTCGACTCGTCGGTTATCCACAAGGACGGCGCGGTCATGGAAGCCCGGGTCCCTGTGGCAGCTTCGCTGACCTATCCGGTGGACTTCGGCATCCTGACCGGAGGCAAGGGCGTGATCAGCA
>JAAVHF010000071.1 GCA_014799845.1 Oscillibacter sp.
AGCAGCCGTGTACTGCGTTGGCTCTGTCGGGCAGAGGCACTCACCGCCGATGAACTGGCCCTTGGTGCCATGACGAAGAAGTGCATGACCATGGACTATCAACAGTTAGAGACACAGGAAATTATGGATAAAAAAGCCCGTGCAGAGGATGGCTGTACCAGCCGGGGAAGTTTTTTTGAGTTTGTATGGGGTCTCTCCGAGCTCCTGGGTCACGGCCTTACGGTGCTTTACGCCCTCATCACCGTTAGTCGCCTCTTTGTCAGCAGTTCCCTTCCAGCGGATGCGAATGTTTGGGTTCAGGCGCTGAATTCTCCTTGGCTGGCTTTGGCGGCGGTGGTACTGGCTCTGGCAGCACCTCTGGCCTGCATACCGCTGACCAAGTGGGCCAACCGAGTGAACTTGGAGTGGTATAACATAAACGTGGACGGAAACCGCCGCTGGGGAGCCCTCAGCCGTATCGTTGAGGACTACCGACAGGGAAAGGACCAGCGAACCTACCGCATCAGTGATATGCTGGTGGACAAGTATAAGCAGGTTGTTGATGTCTTTTGCAAACACGCAAAGACCTTCGGCCTACGCACCCAAGCCATCCAAAGTCTTGTGGCGGTAGTGAATCTGACTACGGTGCTCATTGCCTATCTTTTCGTGGGACTGAAAGCCATGGCAGGTCTCATTACGGTGGGCATGGTGTCCATGCAAGTGGGGGCCATCACGGCCCTGGCAGGAGCGGTGCGGGAGGCGGTGGACTTGGTGGGCCATCTGGACCTTCAACGCAAGTACCTTAAGGAATATGCGGATTTCTTGGCTATCCCCTCGGAAAAGTACAACGGGACCCTCCCTGTGGAAAAGCGGGATGATGGAGACTATGACCTGGAATTTCGGGATGTCAGTTTCCGCTATCCCAATCAGGAACAGTGGAGCCTCCGCCATATCTCTTGCCACCTGCCTAAAGGTCGGAAACTGGCTATTGTGGGTCCTAACGGCGCGGGGAAAACGACATTCATCAAGCTCCTCTGCCGTCTCTACGATCCCACAGAGGGGGAGATTCTGCTAAACGGCATCGACATCCGCAAGTATGACTATGGTGAGTACCTATCCCTGCTGTCGGTGGTATTCCAGGACTTCAAGCTATTCTCTATGAAGTTAGGGGAGAATGTGGCAACCAGCATGGACTACGATCCGCAACGGGTCTGGGAGTGCCTGGAAAAAGCGGGGATGAGGGAGCGTACGGAGAAGATGGAGGACGGCCTGGAGACCGACCTTTACCAGCAGAAAGAGGACGGAGTAGAGATCTCCGGCGGCGAGGGACAGAAGCTCGCCATTGCCCGTGCGCTCTACAAGGACGCCCCCATCGTCATCCTGGACGAACCCACCGCCGCTCTGGACCCGGTCAGCGAGTACGAAATTTACAGCCGTTTCGGCGAAATGGTAGAGGGTAAAACCAGCGTCTATATCTCTCATCGGATGTCCTCTTGCCGTTTCTGTGACTTGGTATTCGTCTTTGACAGCGGGACCATTACTCAGAGGGGTACTCACGAGGAGCTGCTTGACCAAAAGGAAGGGCTTTATGCCCAGCTCTGGCAGGCGCAGGCGCAATATTATTAGGAAAGCCGAAAATTTTGGTTCTCCTGATTTTGCAATGATTGTAAGGTAGCATAAGCATATTGTTTCAATATGAACACATCTTACAGTTCCCCTTGACAACAGCCTTAGAAATTGCATTTTTCTCAGGAAAGAAGGGTACGACTATTGGAGCGCAAACAAATCAGCAGCAACGGTGGACTGCGCAAAGAATGGATAATTTGTCCTGCCTGCGGTCAAAAAACGCGAACCAGAATCAGAGCGGACACCGTTTTGATAAATTATCCCCTCTATTGTCCAAAATGCAGGCAGGAGAATCTAATACAAGTGGAAAAATTGCATATAACCGTCATCAAAGAGCCAGACGCATAGACGCAG
Organism: Oscillibacter sp.; assembly: GCA_014799845.1. Lineage (GTDB taxonomy): Bacteria > Bacillota > Clostridia > Oscillospirales > Oscillospiraceae > Pelethomonas. Next base: position 1,960 of record JAAVHF010000071.1, read on the forward strand.
AGCCGATGAACTTGTGAGAAAATCACAGCTCATCGGCTCTGCTTTTCATGATGCAGCATTTGACCGATTATTCATCCATCAACTCGTCTGACAAGGCTCGTACAGAAGCCAGGATCAACCTCCGTCCCTGTTCTGGACAGGCCGAGTAGCGTCTTTCGATTTCTTGAATTTCCGCGCTTGTCTGGTCATTGGTGAATGTAAACAGCGAATCGAACGAAATCCCCAACACAGAAACCAGGGTAGATAGGACTTCATAGGATGGATTCATCTTACCGCGTTCGATTTTGGAGATTGTTCGGACCGCAAGCCCAGATATGTCGGACAACTTTTGCTGGCTCATTTTCCGCTCTACGCGAATCTGCTTTACATGCTTTCCAAGTCTGATTAAATTTTCGTCTGGCATGATTGTTCACCCCTGTCCTATTCTATCGGTTCAGAAAAAGGAATAGAAGCACCTAATCAGTCTATAAGATATAGCACCATCATTCCATACTGTGAAATCAAGTCCGGGCAGCTGTTAAAAAAAACGGCAGCTGTGCGGACGGATTTGTTGTACCCTCAAGGCCACATCTGTCGTTTAGGAGGCAGATGTGGCTTTTCTTATCGGTCTACTTTGTTACCAAGGAGATAGATCGCTAAAAAAATCTATGGCAGCAAAGTAGATTGCTCCACCCATGGACTGGACCAAGTTTTCCATGCTAATAGCATCAATTATTCTATAAAGCAAGGGATCGGATACACGATAAATGTATCCGATCCCTTGCTTTGTAAAATAACAGTCTTTCTTATCGGCTCATGCGGGTGTCGCTCCCCGCCTGATCTCCATTTCATTTGCTATCCCCGCACTACCACACAAATGAAATGGAGGAATCATCGTGTTTGATTCTAAGAGCGACTATGCGCTGAACAAGCTGGATCAGGACGCAATCGTATGTAAGAGCGCCACCGGCGTACATATCCGGCTGACCCGTGAGGACTTCGACAGCGAGGAAGAATTTCAGTATTGGAAGGAGTGGTCCGACTGCGACTACCATAATACCGATAAGGTTGGACGCAGCTTCTATGACCATTGTATTGCATTGAACGAAGCGTTGGATTCTGCTGGTTTGTCTATCGAGGATGTCCTGATGGCCCCGCTGCTGCAAACAGAAGAAAACGATCAACGGGCCTCACGCGCCCGTATGGTCAGAAGCGCACTGACAGAAAAGCAGTATCGCCGTCTGCACATGTACTACTTGCAAGGCATGACAGAAGCGGAAATTGCGGACCTTGAGGGTGTAGGACAGCAGAGGGTTTCCAAGTCTCTCATTAGCGGAATTGCCGTACTGAAAAATTTTATAAAAATCTTTTGAGCGGCAGGGGGTAAAATGGCCCTTTTCAATGTACTGGTTGAAAGGCGCATTTCCCCGTTCCCTTTCAAGCACCTATAAAAACTGAATAGACGATATTGCAGGCACAAAACCCATGTGAACAGCAACGAAAGGTGCGCCGCCAAGACACCAGCTTTAGGAGGTGATCGAACAAGCTGGCCGAGCGATCTACGCAGCCTTTGACCCGGCTCTGGCAGGCCGGAGGCGATGACAGTATGGGGGATAATGAAACTTGCTCACGCCCGTCCACAGACTTGAGACGGAACCCTGCGGCACACGTTTAAGCGCTTTTTTAGAACGACGCTGCGGAGTTATGACAGCTGTGCCAACAGCGGCCTGCAATATCCCCTCTCGCCGGGGGTGCGTGGCAAATACGGTGAGAACGCATCGAAACGATAACAACACAACAGCCGCGCTGGAATACCGCCACATTATGTATGTGGACACAGCTTTTTCCAGCGCGGCTATTTTGGAGGTACTTATGAAACAGAATCCTGCGAACAAAGCGGAGCCGAAAGTCCCGCCCAAGCCGCTGGATGCGTCCTCCACATATCAGGTGGAGGGCCGGACCTTTGTGGTCCAGCCAGTATTTCAGACAGAAGGAAATACAACATTGGCGACGCTGTTGCTGAATCTTATGCAGGCTGACGCCACTTTCAAATAGATATGCCCGCAACCGTGACATTACTGGCCAGACATGGTATAACTGAACTGTAAATACTGCTTGTTTGGCTGCCGGAAAGGAGGCTGTGATGAAACAGTCAAAGAGCAGAAAAAGCCGCGAGACTACTGCGTTTCTCTACGAACGCCTCTCCCGCGACGATAATTTAGACGGCGACAGTTACAGTATTCAGAATCAAAAGAAACTGCTCACTAAGGTCGCCAAGGAAAAGGGTTACACCAATCTGGTCCATTTCTATGACGATGGGATTTCCGGCGTTACGATGGACCGCCCTGGCTTCACTAACATGATCCAGGAAATTGAGAACGGCAAGGCCGCAGCCGTATTTGTGAAAGATCTCTCACGTTTAGGCCGAAACTACATTGAGGTTGGACGGCTGACCGAAGAATTTTTCCCGGAGCATGACATCCGGCTGGTAGCTGTCTCTGACGGTATTGACACTGACGAGGGTGAGAATGAACTGGCCCCGATAAAGAATCTGTTCAATGAGTGGTACGCCCGCGACATCAGTAAGAAGCGGCGTATTAGCAACAAAATCAAGGGCAATTCCGGTGAGCCGATGGGCCAGCCGCCCTACGGGTATACAAAGGACCCGGACAATCCGAAACGGTGGATTGTGGATGAAACTGCTGCTGCTGTGGTACGGAAGATATACCGCATGAGCCTGGATGGAATGGGCATTGAGCAGATCGCAGATGCTCTCAGTAAAGAGGGTATCCTGACCCCTCGTTTTTATTGGCAAGCGAGAGGGGTCAACCGGGCAGGCAAGCCGCCTAAATACGGCCCATGCCATTGGAACAGTTCCACCGTAACCAAGATTCTCAGTCTCCAGGAGTATTGCGGCGATGTTCTCAACTTCAAGACCTACTCCAAGTCTTACAAGAACAAGCGCCGTCTGGAAAATGACCGGGAAAATTGGGCGATCTTCAAGGATGTGCATGAGCCGATCATTCCGAGGGCTACCTGGGAGAAGGTCCAGGAAAAGCGTGGAAAAATCCGTAAACGCTGTACTCATGAAGGTGACAGAAATATGTTCTCCGGCCTGCTAGTCTGTGCGGACTGCGGCTGCAATCTTCACTATCATTTTAATCAGGGCAACCCGGAGATCAAATATTTCAACTGCTCCAACTACAAGGGCAACCGGGGGACCTGTTCCTCGACCCACTACATCCGGGCTGACTTCTTAGAGGAAGTCATGCTGGCCGAGATCAGGAGATTGACCCGCTTCGTCAGCCACTATGAAAAAGAGTTTGCCGCCTTGATGATGGGTTTCACCCAGCAGGCCGCAGAAGATGAGCGCAAGATCATCCAGAAGGAGCTGGATGCTGCCAAAGCCAGGGACCGGGAACTGGATTCCTTGTTTGAACACATCTATGAGGACAATGTGGCCGGTAAGCTGACAGACGAGAGGTTTGCGCGGATGTCTGCCAAGTACGAAGGTGAGCAGAAAGAGCTTCGTGCCAAGATCAAAGCCTTGCAGGATGATATTGAGCGTACCAAGAGTAAGGCAGCGACAGCAGACATGTTTATCTCAGCTGTCCGAAAATACACGCGGGCCAGGAAGCTCACTCCCCGTATGTTGGACGAGCTGGTACAGCGCATTGAGGTCCATCAGGCAGAGAAGGTAGACGGCGTGTGGGTGCAGCGGCTTACGATTCATTACAACTGTGTCGGTGCGATCACGCTTCCCGATGCTCTGACGAACCCCATGCCGGACATTATCATGAACACCCGCAAGGGGGTGTATGTCAGCTATCAGCCTGACAGCAGGGCGGGGTGAAACCAACGCTACTCAAGTTTGCAACTCGCTTTAGGACATAAAAAGCGAGTGTTCTTATAGCATTCCTCAAATGCTATAAGAACACTCGGTATGGTGCCGGTGGCGGGACTCGAACCCGCACGCCATCGCTGGCAATGGATTTTGAGTCCACCTCGTCTACCAATTCCAACACACCGGCAAATACCGTAATTTAGAATACCACATTGCGAGACAGATTGCAAGCAAAGATTTTCGCTCAAAGGAAAAAGTTTGCTCACCGGCAGCGGGGTCACAGGTTACGGCCTGTGACCCCGCTGCCGGTCACGTATTACCTGCCCAGCTTCTTTCGCAGCTGGTCCGGATTCATGGCACTGTGAAGGGCGGTCTCCGCAGTAATGCGCCCTGCCTTATACAGCCGCAGGATGGACTCGTCCATGCTGATCATCCCCTCCGCCATGGAGGTCTGGATCACCGAATCGATCTGATGGATACGGCTGTCCCGCACCATGCTGCGCACCGCGTTGTTCAGGTGCATGATCTCAAAAGCAGGCACCAACTGGCCGTCCACCGTAGGCAGCAGCTGCTGGCTGATGACCGTCTTGAGCACCTGGGCCAGCTGAATGCGGATCTGCTGCTGCTGGGCAGGCGGGAATACGTCAATAATACGGTCGATGGTATTCACCGCCCCCACCGTATGCAGGGTGGAAATCACCAGATGCCCGGTCTCCGCCGCCGTCATGGCCGTCTGAATGGTCTCCAGGTCCCGCATCTCGCCCAGCAGGATCACGTCCGGCGCCTGCCGCAGGCTTGCCCGCAGCGCGGTCACATAGCTGGACGTATCCATCGCCAGCTCCCGCTGGCTGATAATGCTCTTGTCATTGCGGTGGAGGTACTCAATGGGGTCCTCAATGGTAATGATGTGGGCGTCGCGCGTGTGGTTCACCGCGTCCACCACACAGGCCAGGGTCGTGGATTTGCCGCCGCCGGCGGGGCCGGTAACCAGCACCATGCCGCGGGGCATTTGGGAGATCTTCATGACCTCCTCGGGGATATCGATCTCCTGCCATTTGGGGATGCCGAAGCTGACTACCCGGATCACCGCCGCCAAAGACCCCCTCTGCCGGTATGTATTGACGCGGAACCGGGCCAGACCGGTAACCGACAGGGAGAAATCGTCGTCGCCCCCCGACATACACTGCTCAATGGGCCGGTCAGCCATGTCGTACAGCTCCCGCACCAGGGTCTCTGAGTCATCCGGCATCAGACGGTCATCCTGCACAGGGACGATCTCGCCATCGCGCTTCATCGACACCGCCTTGCCGGCTACCACAAACAGGTCGGAGGCGTTTTCCTCCACGGCCCGCTTCAGATATGTCTGGATACTTTCCATGCTTGTTAACTCCTTTTTAATCCTTTTTCCTTTACGCCTTGAAAGGGACGGCCTCAAGTGCCGTCCCAGATATCCATGCTTTCATCAATTTCCCATTCGCCCGTATATACGGTCTGCCAGCGCAGGATCTCACAGTTCCCGCCCCGCAGCCGCACCGCAACGTCCAGTGCCAGACCGTCATTGATGGGAACGGAAAACTCCGCTTCCTCCACCTGGCCGCCGGGATACTCCGAACCGGTATGCCTGATCTCAACATCCGCGGGAACGGTATCCCCATCCCGCAGGGCCGCCACGATCTCCACCGCCCGGCAGTCCGCCGTGTAGTAGTCCGCCGCGCTCCGGGCCGTCAGCTCGGCCAGATTCCTCTCCCGGTCCGCCGTGGCCAGAGTCAGCACAGCGAACACCGCCAGACACAGCACGCAGAAGATCATCACCAGGCTTACCGCCCCGGATACGCCTCCGCCCCGCTTCATGACGCCACCTCCAATGCCGCGATCTCCCAGGCGAGGATAAGCTCAGATTCAATCTCTGCCTCCGGAAAATCTTTCTTTTCAAGGCTTTCTACAGCAAAGGGTCCCGCCACATAGAGCCCGGCAGCGGCATAGCCGCTGTGTTCTCCGGAAAGCGGCGAGAGATCTTCCGGCCGTACTTCCAACAGAAATACCGTATCCCCGCCTGTACCGCAATCGCCGCTCTTCTGCCAGCTTCCGTCATAGAGCAGGCGCAGTTTTCCGTCCTCCACAGCGCCGCCGGTCAGCTCCGCCGTCTTCTCCAGGTCGCCTCCGGCGGCCTTGAAGCAGTCCGCGACGCTCCTGGCCTCGCTGACGGCATGGTTGAGATCGGCGCTGTCCTGGCTCATGATCTCCGACCGGACAAACAGCCCCACACAGATGGCGGCGCACAGAGAGAACACTCCCACCGCGATCAGCAGCTCAATGGCAAACAGACCGGAGCGGGTAGGTTTGATACGTTCCGCCATACTCATCCCTCACTTCTTAAAAACACGTCCACGGACTGCACGCCGCCGTCCGCATCGGTCAGCTCCAGCCGCAGCAGTCCCGGCGCGGGCTCGCGCACCGTCAGACCCTGTGCCTCGCTGACCAGCTCGCCGAACTCCGGGTCCAGCTCCCAATCCGCATCGCACAGCATCTCCATAAGATACCCGTCATACACATACAGAATGGTCTCGTAGGTCACGCCCTCGAACTCCTGGTACAGGAAGATCCCGTCTCCATCGCCATAAGGTCTGGCTTCCACCATACCGGCAGCATCGGAGGAGTGGATCTTCGCGGTGATATAGCTGAGGCTGACCCGGTCCGCGGCGCTCTCCTCCACCCGGTCCGCCACCCGCCGGTAAACGCTGGCCCCGGTGGCCAGGCTCAGCAGCAGCGTCGCGCCGAATACGCACGTCAGCGCCAGGGCCGCAAGGGTGCCCGCTCCGCTCTGCCGCCTCATGACGCCACCTCCGTCAGATCGATCACGGTGATGCTGGGCATGATGTTGGAAGCGAAGATCTCATAGAACACCTTGTACTTCTCATCGTCAATGGCCAGACCGCTCTTGGCCTTCAGGTCCTCGTATGTGGCGGGATAGACCCCTTCCAGGGCGTAGCAGCTGACCACCGCCTTCCGCACGGCCTCCTCGGCCATGCGCAGGCCCTCCCGCTGGGAGACCTCCGCCGCCTCCTGAACGCCCTTGACCATCCATACCGCCACGCCTACAAACAGCAGCAGACCCAGCAGCATGGGGATCCACGCGCCCCGGTTTATGTACTTCCGCTTCTTCATAGGCCCACCTCACCCGATGGTGGACAGCAGCCCCATCAGCGGCAGCATGACGCTCAGCAGGATCACCCCGGCCAAAGCGCTGGTAATGACCACGATGGCCGGTTCGATGGCGCCCACCGTCCGGTCGATCCGCCGCAGGCTCTCCTCCTCCTGGCGCTGGGCCAGGTCCTCCAGGGTGTCGGGCAGGGAGCCGGTCTGCTCCGCCAGCTTCAGCAGCCGGCAGTCGCGGCCGGAGAACAGGCCGCTCTTCGCCAGGGCGTCGGCAGGGCTGCCGCCCTCCTCGATGTCCTTCCGGCACTGCTCGGTCTTCTCGTCGATCTCCCTGGCCCCGCCGCAGAGCTTGGCGGACATGGCCACGGATTCCTCCATGCTCAGTCCGCTGGCGACCGCCATGGACATGGAGGACGCGAACCGGGCCACGGCCATCTGGCCCAGGATCCCCCGCCCGCCGAACCGGAGGCGGAACCAGGCGGTAAACTTCTCCCGCAGCGCGGGAACCAGGGCCACCACCAGCGCGATGGCGGCAATCACCACCAGCACCACGGCGATGCCCGTGCCGGCCTTCGCCAGAACGGCTCCGGCGTTCATCATGCCCGTGGCCACCGCGCCCATGCGGACGCCCAGCTGGGCAAACACCCGGTCAAATACCGGCAGCACCTGGGTCACCAGCAGGATGACCACCGCCACCATCACGGCGAACAGGGTCACGGGCACGGCAATGGCGCCGCGGATATCCGCCGCCATGCGCAGCTGGCGGTCGTAGTGGCGCTGAAGGGAGAGAAGGACATCCTCCAGCCGCCCCGTCTCCTCGGCCAGTTCCACCATGTCAGTCATATACACAGGGAAAGCCCCTGACTCCCGCAGCGCGGAAGCCAGCGGCATTCCCTCCTCAGTTGACTTGCACAGGGCATCCAGCCAGGACCGGGCGTCCGTGTCCGTCTCATCCTCCCGCAGCATGGACAGGCCCTCGGCAATGGGGATGCCGGTCCGGACCAGCTGGTGGAGCTCCCGGCAGAAAATCGGGAGATATTGGGCGGGGACGCGCAGTCGTTTCATATGCTGTTTCCTCCGAATCTAAATCTAAGAATCAAATCAGTAGAGATACTTCTCCTGGTAGTTGCTGCTGTTGCCGATGTAGTCCATAATGCCCTTGCTCTGCTTGTTGCTGGAGGCAAAGGTGGGGTCCATCAGGTTCCAGATCTCGCCGTTGAAGTAGATCATGCCTTCCACCCAGCCCGCGGTCTCGCTCCACACGTTGACCCACGCGTGGTACTGCTTTCCGGTAAAGCCGACCACCAGCTTGATGGGCACGTTCTGGCTGCGGAGCATGGCGGCCATCAGGGCGGCGTAGTCGAAGCAGATACCCTTCTTCGCCGCCATGACGTCGTCCACGTTGGGCAGGTAGCCGGTCAGGCTGCCGGATTTGACCTGATTGGCCCGATCGTTATCGTAGGTCAGGTTCGTCACGACCCATTCGTAGATCACGCCTACCTTCTCCAGATTGTCCGTGACGCCGGCGTCGGCGATCAGCTCCGCCGCCTTGGCCACCGCGGCGGAATCCTCGGTGAAGTTGACGTACTGGTTGGGACGGATGAAGGGGGCGAACTCGTCGGTCAGCTTGACGTCGGCGCTGGCGGCGAGGACCCGGGAATACTTGGTGCCGGAAACCTGCTTGTTGACGGTGAACTGATACTTGCCGTTGCCGTCGGACAGGGGGAAGGTCTCATACTGCCCGTCGGAGCGCAGATTGTAGGTATAGGTCTCCTTGCCGGGACCCTTGACCTGCACCTTCAGCTTGGAGCTGGTGCTGCCGCCGGTCCACTTGATCATGATGTAGCCGTCTTTGGTGTTGGAGTAGTCGATCACTGCGGAGGTATTTTTCTCCGTAGAGGTGCCGCTGGCAACGGGGACGACCACATAGCTGACCGCCGGCGAACCGGACAGAGGAATCTCCTCCTCCGCGATCCCGCCCAGATCGATGATCTCACCCTCATCCTCCGCCGGAGCGGCAGAGCAGCCGCACAGCGCGCCCACAGTCAGCAGCAGGGCCATCAATGCACAAAGCCATCTCTTTTTCATAGTCTTATACACCATCCTGTTTTGTTAGATTATTTGTTGGTCACATCGATGTGACTTGACGCTCCTGTCAAATCACCTCATGTTATGGACAATATACCATCTCTTCCCTGGTTTGTCAAGGGGAAAACAAAATTCTTTTTCTAAAAATTTTCCCCCGTCCCGGAAAACCCGGTCACGCGCCGTGAACGTTCCTTCCCGCCTTTCGGCCTGGAGGAATATTTTCCGCATGCGCCCTTTCCGGAATTGCATTTTTCCCCTCAATATGGCATAATAGAGGAAACGCCGGGGCGAGAGACTTCCGGCAAATGAGAAGGGATGTGACGCGCTATGGGATCGAAGCCGGTCCTGCAGATCCGTATGCTGGGAGGGTGTTCCCTCACCTACGGGGATAAAACCATAGGAGACGCCAACTACCACCTGAAAAAGCCCTGGATGCTGCTGGCTTACCTGATCACCTTCCGCAGCCGGGAGGTCCCGGTGGAGGAGCTGATCAATCTGCTCTACCCCGGAGAGCTGGGCGCCCGCCCCACCGGCGCGCTGAAGACCCTGGTCTACCGGGTCAGGGAGCTTCTGGACGACCTGGGCCTGCCCGAGAGCCGGGATATGATCCTGGTGGCCCGGGGGTCCTACGCCTGGAACGCGGAGGTCCCCATCGCCCTGGACGCGGACATCTTCGAGCTGGCCTGCCAGCGCGCGGGTACGGCCTGGCTGACGCCGGAGGAGAAGCTGGAAACCTGCCTGGGCGCGCTGGCCCTCTACCGGGGGGATTACCTGTCCAAGGCCATGGGGGAGCGCTGGGTCAATCAGCTGGCCCTGTACTACCATTCTATGTACATCCGCCTGGTGCAGACTACGGCGGGCCTGCTGTCCCAGATGGAGCGCTGGGAGGACGTGATCCAGGTCTGCGGCCGGGCCATCCAGATCGACCACTACGAGGAGAGCTTTTACTACCATCTGATCCGCGGCCTCATCCGGACCGGCCAGACCCGGCAGGCCCTGGAGCGGTACAAGCGGATGTACACCCTTTTCTACACCGAGCTGGGCGTGCCCCCCTCCGCGGAGATGGTGGAGCTCTATCAGGAGATCAATCAGGAGCGGTCGCGGGATGTGGCCCGGGAGGGCATGGACCTGGCCGCCGTCAGCCGTTTCCTCCTCCAGGATGACCAGCTCACCGGGGCCTTCTTCTGCGAGCTGGAGGTATTCACGAATATCTACAACCTGGAGGCCCGGTCTATCGCCCGCTCCGGCCGCAGCATGTGCCTGGCCATGGTCACCGCCACCATGCGGGACGGCTCCACGCCGCCCCTGCGGATGCTCAACGACTATATGGACAAGCTGGGGGACTGCATCCAGAACACCCTGCGCCGGGGAGACGTGGTTTCCAAGTACAGCGTCTCGCAGTTTATTCTGCTGCTGCCCGTGCCCACCGTGGAAAAAGGGCGGGTCCCGCTGGACCGCATGATCGCCCAGTTTACCGAGCGGTACCCCCGCTGTCCCCTGCTCCTGCGGGGCAGCATCCGGCAAGTAGACCCCATTCTTGCGTAAAACGAAACATAGGAGAATCACATGGAACTGGAATTCATCACCGCCGGTCAGATCGTCAACACCCACGGTATCCGGGGCGAGGTCAAGATCCTGCCTCGGGGAGTGGAGCCCGAGCTGCTGGCGGAGTGCGGCACATTATATATAAACGGGGCCCCCTGCGTTCTTACCGCGGGCCGGGTCCACAAGGGCTGTCTGCTGGCGAAGCTGAAGGGCGTCGACGACATGGACGCCGCCCTGGCCCTCAAGGGGAAGAAGGCTGCCATCCGCCGGAGGGACGTGTCCCTCCCCGAGGGCGAGTATTTTGACGAGGAGCTGGTGGGCCTCACCGCCCGGGACGCGGCCACCGGCGAGGAGATCGGAAAAGTGGACGAGGTCCTCGCCTACCCCGCCCACAAGATCTACGCCGTCCGGGGCGGGAAGGACGAGTATCTCATCCCCGCCGTACCGGCCTTTATCGCGGCCATCGACGTACCGGGCGGGACGCTGGATGTTCATATGATGGAGGGCCTGGGCACCCATGAGTCCTAGGCGGACGGCCAATGCGCTCTTGACTGCGCATCTGTGCCAGATTTGCGTCACGGTAACGAAAAAATCCATCTTTGGGAGAGAATATGAGAATTGACATCATGACCCTGTTCCCCGAGACGGTGGGGGACATGATGAACGAGTCCATTCTAGGCCGGGCCCAGGAGCGGGGGTTCATCCGCATCGAGGCCCACCAGATCCGGGACTTCACCGTCAACAAGCAGAAGCAGGTGGACGACTACCCCTACGGCGGAGGCCGGGGAGCCGTCATGCAGGCGGACCCGCTGTACCGCTGCTGGGCGTATATCAGGGAGAATTTCGGCACAGAGAAGAGCCGTACGATCTATATGTCTCCCTGCGGGACCACCTTCTGCCAGGCCAAGGCCCGGCAGCTGCTGGCGGACTATGACCACCTGATCCTGGTCTGCGGCCATTACGAGGGCATTGACGAGCGTTTCATCGAGGAGTGCGTGGACGAGGAGATCTCCATGGGGGACTTCGTCCTCACCGGCGGGGAGATCCCCGCCATGGCGGTGGCGGACGCGGTGTGCCGGATGGTGCCCGGGGTGCTGCCGGAGGCGGCCTGCTACGAGGAGGAGAGCCACTGGAACGGACTGCTGGAATATCCCCAGTACAGCCGCCCGGAGCAGTGGCATGGCCGGAAGGTGCCGGAGGTCCTGCTCAGCGGCCACCACGCCAACGTGGCCGCCTGGCGGAAGCGGCAGTCCATGCTCCGCACCCTGCGCCGCAGGCCGGACATGTTCCGGGAGTCGGACTTCATGGGCACCAAGGCCGACCGCCGGCTGCTGGCGGAGGTGTACGAGGAGCTGCGGGCGGAGAAAAAGGCGGAAGCGGCGGCGGACAAGGACCTCTCAACCAGCAGTTTACCTCCGGGTTCAACTGATTAGCGGTTGATTTTCCGGATAAAACCGCTCTATAATGGCCCCACTAAGCAAGGAGGGCGCGGACATGGAAGAAAACAGGATTGGCCCGTTCATCCGGGACCGGCGGTTACAGCTGGAAATGACCCAGCAGCAGCTGGCGGACAAGCTGGGCGTTACCGACAAGGCCGTCAGCAAGTGGGAGCGCGGCGTCAGCTATCCGGACATCACCATATTGCGGGAGCTGTCGGACACGCTGGAGGTCAGCGTCGCCGAACTGCTGGCGGGAGAGCGGGACCAGACGCCGCCGGTGCCGCCGAAAGTGGAGGACGTGGTGGTGGACGCCGTGGCCTACGCGGAGACCGCGCGGCGGAAAAATGACAGGTGGCGGTGGTGGACCTTCGTTGTCCTGACGATCTGCTGCCTCACCGGGGCGCTGGTATGCTTTATATTCTACTGTATCACCCGCCGCCCCTGGACGGTTAACGCTCTGCGGTCCATTGCCTTCGGCTGGGCGGTGTGCTACCCGCTGCTGCGCACGGAACGTCCGGTACGCAACGCGCTGATCATCGCGTCTGTGGGGGTATACCCGTTTATCCGGACTTTTGGGGCCTACCGGGCCTGGCATCTTGGCATCGTAGTCGTGTCCGCGGCCTGCGCGTGGATGGTGTATTGGACCGTCTGGCGTTACCGGCGGTCACATCTGAAAGCCACCGTTCTGATCCTCCTGCTGGGCGGGCTGCTCCATGGCAGCATCAACCTGCTGATAGGACACGGCGGATGGGGAGAGGTGTTCGCGATGGTGGCCTTTACGCTGGCGCTGGATGTGCTGTGCCTGGTTGCCGCATGGGCGTTGGAGAGGATATCCGCTCTTAGAAATCAATAGGAAGAGCCGGTGCGGGAAGCTCCCGCACCGGCTCTTTGACGCGCTCACCCTCCAAATGTTTAGTACAGCGGCGGCACGTCCGCCGTATAAGCCCGGTAAGCCGGACTCAGAAGCGCGTTCAGATCATCTATGGAGGTAATCATAGCCCCATCGTGCACACTATACCCTATTTGGAGGTAGGCGGCCAGAGCACGGCAGAGCTCCTGGGCTTCCGTGCTGGTATGACGGTCCAGAAGATCATTGAGGTTCGCCAGCTCCTCCTGGGGGCGCTCACAGATTTTAACAGGCAGCAGATATTCATGAGTCCATCCTTCCGTCAGGAAGAACAGGCCCGCCAATTCCTCCAGCGTGGCATTGTTCAGTGAGTTTTCCTCGCTGGCCGAAGACGACCAGCCAGGGAGGTTTACACTGTACCCGCCGCTGCTCCTGTCCGCCATATACCAGTCGCCATTCTCATTTTTCGCCGCCAGGACCTCCGCATTCCAGCGGTAATACCCAGTAAAGGGCCCTTCCGCGATGGGGTCGCCCAGCCCGGCGCCGGCCTGCCACTGGCTGTAGTTCGGGTCGTCCAGCAGCAGAACGAAGCTCACCCAGAAGCAGAAGTTGGGATCATCCTCGCCGTAATAAATGTCGATCACATTTGTGCTCTCTGCCTGAAAGTCCAGAGGCTTCCACGCCAGCCAGTCCGGGGTGCCCCGGAAATTTTCCGCCACCTGTTCCGCCAGCTGCCGCGCGGCCTCCGCCGGGGGCAGGCTCCCATCTGCGGTATAATCTAAGGGCTGAGAGACAAACGCGTCATCCGGGATATTCATCAAAAACGCCCAAAACGAGGGCCACAAATAGGGGTCCGGGTCCTCCGGCGTCTCCGGGTCCCAGACCCGGGCATACCGGGCCTCGCCATCCTGAACCAGCTCTACTATGTCGTCTGCGGAGCGGCAGCGGATAGAACTTTTCCCATCCGCGCTGAGCAGGGTCAGGACTGTACCGGGGTCCTCCTGGGCCGGCCAATCCGTTTCCTCCGCCTCCTGCCAGGTATAGGTGAAGAAATAGTTCCCCACAAAGGCCACGTTGTAGCCGTTATCCGGGGTGATGTGGAACTCGTCGGTCCGGCCGTTGTGCTCCACGCGGGCGGTAAAATCATACTGCTTGCCTCCCTGGGGATCAATGATGTGCTGATAGAGGTCCTCCGCCGTGAGATGCAGGGGCCGGAAGGACTCCAGATCATTGCGGATGATGAAATCATCCAGAATACCGTCCACCTGTTCCCCCAGCCGCTGCCAGGTTATCCAATCCTCTTCCGTGTAATCGCTGCGGTAAAACCGCACATCGGTGGCGAAGGTATGCATGTAATAGTAAGCGCCATCTGTAGCAAAAGGCTCTTCTCCGCTGTTCTCCGAAGTGAGGTGCCGCTCATACTGCTCCTGATCGTAACGGGCGATTCCGAAAAGATATCCTCCGCCTTCGCTGCCAAAATCAGCCAGCGTATCCTCATAACTCTTCTTTTCGTAGACTGAGACTATGGTATGTCCCCATAGAGCGGATTCCGCGTCCTCCCCGGTGACGATGACCAGCTGGTCCGCAATATCGTCAGGGATAGCGATAGTCAGCCCGCCGCTCAGCTCGTAGAGCGTCACATCCTCCTGAAACGTCCGTTCCTCCTCCGGCGTATGTTCCTCCTGAGGCGGCTCCGGCGCGTCCGGCGTCACCGGCTTCACGCCGGTGACCATAGCGCAGGCCCCCAACACCGCCGCCAGTACCAGCGACAGGAACAGGACCAGCGGTCCGGATTTTTTATATTTCACGATGCACGCCAGCCTTTCCTTCAACTGTTTTTTTTCCTCGCACAGCGTCACCGCCATAGGCCCCAGCCCTCCGGGCGTGTGGGCGGCTAAGAGCAGCAGGGTCTCCCCATAGTGCCGCCGCCCCTGACTGTCCAGTCCGCGCACCACCGCCTCGTCGCAGGCCAGTTCGCAGGCCCGCCCGATCTCCCGGCGGACCAGCGGCATCACCGGATTGAACCAGTGCAGGCTGGTGACCACCGCCGCAAACCACTTAAAAAGCAGGTCGTGCCGCCGCACATGGGTCAGCTCGTGGGCCAGAATATCCCGCAGCCGCGCCGCATCCGTCACGCCCAAAGGCAGCACGATCACAGGCCGCACCGCGCCCAGCAGCAGCGGCGTATTGACCGCCGGACTTTCCGCCATCCGCACCCGGCCCTTGGGGTCCAGTTCCCGCAGGATCGCCAGCGCCTCCGGAGACGCCGCCCCGGCAGTCCGCCGGACTGTTCCGGACACCCGCAGATAGCCCAGCACAAACCATCCGATGCCCGCCAGCGTCCCGAACCACCACAGCGCGCCCCACAGGTACGGATTTTTTAACCACTCCGTCTGCCCTCTTGCGGAGGGAGCAGTCTCCGGCCGCACGGGGACATCTGTAGAGATATCCGGCTGTATTGCGGGTTCCGGAATATCCGGCAGGCCGTCCGCCGCCGGTCCGGCATCGGGCACATATACCGGCAGGTCAGAAACGGTCTGCGCCATTGCCGGAGGGACCGGGGCGGATACAGGCTCCGCCGCCGCCGCGGGCACCGGCAGATCGAATCCCACCGGCACGCACAGCCGCAGCAGCACCAGCAGCCACAGGTAATACGCCGCCTTCCGGCTCACCCATCTGCGCAGCAAAGGCCGCAGGACCGTCAACGCCGCCGCCAGCGCTGAACCCAGCAGGCTCAGCTTTACCAGCGTCCGCAAAAACAGCTCCATCTACTTTCCCTCCTCCCACAGCTGCTGGAAGTACTCCCGCAGTTCGTCCACATCCTGGGGCCCAAGCTGGTCGTGCTCCACCAGCGCCGCCACCATCGCCTTGGCGCTGCCGGAATAAAGCTTGTCAATGAGCCGCTGGGTCCGGTACCGGCCCAGCTGGTCCTGTTCCACCAACGGGCGGTAGTAGTAGACCTTCCGCTTCTCCTGTCCTACCGCGCCCTTCTCACACAGGCGGCGCAGCAGGGTCTTTGTCGTGTCCCCGCTCCAGCCGTGGCTCTCCGCCAGAGCGGTTTTCAGCTGGCTCAGGGTCATCGGCTCCCCCAAGGACCAGAGGGCCCGCATGACCTCCAGCTCCGCGTCTGTGATTTTGCTCTCCGCTTCCCACATAGTCCAGGCTCCTTTCAAAACCAGGTTACAGTTGTTCCTTGTCTATAGGTTACAACTGTAACCTGGTTTTGTCAAGAGGGAAATTTTTTCAAGTGAACGCCGCAAAAAGGAAAGAGCCGCTTTCTTATGAAAGCGGCTCTTTCCTTGATGGAGAAGATTGAGGAAAAACGATACAGCAGTTTAGGTTTCTCTCCTAAACTGGCTTCATTTTAGCATTTTGAGGCACTTTCTGTCAATGTTGATGTTGCATAAAATTTTTAACCAACTCAGCCAGGTATCGTGATAATCGCCAAAAACCGCTGGACAAATTTAGCAAAAAAGACAATTGACAGGCAATCTTTCCGCCAGTCACGGACGGCTCCCCTGCTCCTTTCCGTCCACAAAAACGGCTTTCAGCTCCAGATTTTCGTCCAGCACCAGCAGATCCGCGCTCCGGCCCGCCTGCAATACCCCGGCATCCAGCCGGGCTGCCAGAGCGGGAGCGGTGGAGGCGGCGTAGACGGCCTGGGCCAGCGGCAGCCCGAAGCGGACCACGTTACGCACCGCGTCCAGCAGGGAGATGGAGGACCCGGCGATCGTGCCGTCCAGAAGCGTGGCCCTGCCGCCCTTCACCACAATGGGCTGGCCGCCCAGTTCGTAATCGCCGTCCGGCATCCCGGCACAGCGCAGGGAATCGGAGATCAGGTTCAGGCTGTCGCCGAAGAGCTGGTAGGTGGCCCGGATGACGGCGGGATGGATGTGCAGCCCGTCGCAGATCAGCTCCACGCTGGCTCCCGCGTCAAAGGCCGCGCCGATGACCCCCGGGGCCCGGTGAAGCAGGGAGGGCATTCCGTTGTACAGGTGGGTGGCGTGGGTGGACCCGGCGGCGAAGCCGGCCATGGCGGTGTCGTAGTCCGCCGTGGTGTGGCCCAGAGAGACGGTGCAGACCCGGGAGATCTCCCGGATGAAGGGCATGGCCCCCTCCTCCTCGCAGGCCACGGTCACCAGCTTCACCTGGCCGCCGCTGGCCTCGTTGAGGCGGTGGAAGAGAGCCGTATCAGGCTTGTGGAGGTTCTCCGCCGCCTGCGCCCCCCGCTTGGCGTAGCTGAGGAAGGGGCCTTCCAGATGGACCCCGGCGCACTTGGCCCCGCCGTTGGGCTTGAAGTCCCGGATGGCGTGCATGGCGGGGGTCAGGGTTTCCTCCTTGAGGGTCATGGTGGTTGCCAGATAGCTGGTCACGCCGTGAGCGGCATAGTAGTCCGCCAGGGGCTGGAGCCCTTCCGGCTTGCCGTCGGAGAAATCCTCCCCCACCGCGCCGTGGGTGTGGATGTCCACCAGTCCGGGGACCACATAGCACCCGGCGGCGTCCAGGTCCGCGGGGCCGTCCAGCCTGCCGACGGCGGTGATGGTCCGGTCAAACTGAATGTCGGCAGTCTGAAAGGCCTTTCCAATCAGTACCCTTGCGTTTTTGATCAGCATAAGAAAATCCCCCTTGTTTTGTTTCAAGAATTTCCTGAAATTCAGCGCTTTTTGTATAGAATGATCTCCGGATCAGAGCCGTTCCCGCCGTATTCGCAAACCAGCAGGAACGTTTCGTCAGCGGCCAGACCATAGCACCGCCCGCTTCCGGCTTTTTCGATCTGATTGCCAAGATAAATCTTTTCATCCTCCAGCAGCTTCACCGTCTGCCCGCTGGGCAGCGTGTACGCCAGATTGATGTACGCCCCCGGCAGTGCGTTGAGGTCCGTGACCTCCGCCATGTCCGGGATATCCAGGGCGTTGAACGCCTCGATCAGCGGCGCTTTGAGGCCGCAGGCCCCGCCGCATTGGGCGCAGTGTTCCTGCTCCCTGGCGCGGCAGCAGGCGGCAAGGATGCACTCCCCGCCGTGGAAAGGCCGTCCGCCGGTCTCCCGGCATCCGCCGCAGCCGGCGCTGGAGGGGCAGCTGGCGCAGTCCGCGCCGCAGATGGAATTGTTCATATATGATACTCCTGCCTTCCCGTAGTTTTCCCCATTCTATCACGTCTTTTCCCTTCTGTCACCAGAAAAGATAAATTTCTCCCCAATTTCTCCTCCGCGGCAAAAGGTGGAAAAGGGCCCTTTCCAGGACCCTTTTCCAAAATTCTATTATGCCGCGCCATTCCGGACCGGGCTGCAATTCATGATCAGCACATTCATCCTGCCAGACTCCCCGATATTCTGGGTATATCAACCTCAATGACTACATCTCGTCCACGTTGATCACATGGGCCTTGAGCAGATTGGTGGACCCGGTGCGGCCCAGGGGCACGCCGGCGGTAATGACCACCGTGTCGCCGTTCTGCACCAGTCCCTCCTTCAGACCCACCTCTGCGCAGAGGGAGAAAATACGGTCTGTGGAGTTGACCTCCCCGGCCAGATAGGGGACCACGCCCCAGTACAGCGCCAGCTGACGGCGGACCTTCTCAAACATGGTCAACGCGGCCACCGGGCAGGCGGGGCGGAACCGGGCAATCATCCGGGCGGTGTGTCCGGAGTTGGTGGCGGTGAGGATGGCCTTTGCCTCCAGATCCATGGCCGTCAGGCAGCAGGTATGGGTAATGGCGTCGTTGATATTCCTGTTGACGGCAAGCCGGTTTTCCAGAAATTCCTTCCAGTAGTCAATAGCGCTCTCCGCTTCCGTCACGATGCCGTCCATAACGGCCAGCGCCTCCAGAGGATACCTGCCGCTGGCGGTCTCGCCGGAGAGCATGACACAGCTGGTGCCGTCAAAGACGGCGTTTGCCACGTCGGACACCTCCGCCCGGGTGGGACGGGGATTGCGAATCATGGAGTCCAGCATCTGGGTGGCGGTGATGACCAGTTTTCCGGTGGCGAGGCACTTTTGGATCATTTCCTTTTGCAGCACGGGGACTCTGGCGGCGGGAATCTCCACGCCCAGGTCGCCGCGGGCCACCATGATGCCGTCCGCCGCGGCAAGGATGCCGTCGATGTTGTCCACGCCCTCCTGGTTTTCGATC
Source organism: Oscillibacter sp. (assembly GCA_014799845.1). GTDB lineage: Bacteria > Bacillota > Clostridia > Oscillospirales > Oscillospiraceae > Pelethomonas. The sequence goes on from JAAVHF010000071.1 coordinate 20,990, forward strand.
TTGGCGATGATCTTCACATAGTCCCCGCCGCAGTCGTGCAGGACCTTCCGGATGGCCTCCACGTCGGCGGCCTGGCGGACGAAGGAAGCGGCGATAAAATCAAAGTCGTTCTCCACGCCGAAACGGATGTCCTCCGCGTCCCGCTCCGTCAGGGCGGGCAGCTGGATGTGTGCGCCGGGGATGTTGATGGACTTGTTAGCGGACAGCGGGCCGCCGTTTTCCACGGTGCAGATGATGTCCCGCTCCTCGATCCGGTCCACCCGGATAGCCACCAGACCGTCGTCAATCAGGATCTGCTGACCCGGTTCCACCTCCTGATGGAGATTTTCATATGTAACGGAAACCCGGGACTGGTCGCCGGGGACGTCCAGCGTAGTCAGGGTGAAGGTTTCCCCGCTTTTCAACTCCACGCTTTGGGTCTCAAAGGTCTTGATGCGGATCTCAGGTCCCTTGGTGTCCAGAATGGTTGCCACCGGGCGGCCCATGGAGTCCCGGATGGCTTTCAGGCGGTTCAGCCGCTCCAGGTGGTCGGCGTGGCTGCCGTGGGAGAAATTGAACCGGGCCGCATTCATGCCGCCCCGGATCAGAGCGCGGATCATGTCCTCGTTGTCCACTGCGGGGCCCAGGGTGCAGATGATTTTCGTCTTTCTCATGGTTGATACGTCCTCCTTTAAATCAATTCGGGAAAAACGTCCGGCGTTTCCCGTGGGTTCCATTTTCAGCCAGCTTTATTATAGCAAATTCCACTGGATTTGTCCACGAAAACACAAGAGCCGCCCACGGTAATTGAATGAGTAAACAAATATCACGCAGGATCCCAGCGCCACGAAGGACGAAAACAGATTAGTGGTGTGGCGTGGTATAATGAGGAGGAGCAATCGTGGAAGTTGTCTATCGGTGCTGTTGTGGGATTGACGTGCACAAATATCTGATCGTGGCATGCTTACGAACAGGCGGTAAGCGGGAGCTGCGGGAGTTCGGCACAATGACGTGGGAAATCAAGGAGCTGGCCTACTGGCTGACAGAGGCGGGCTGTGTGAGCCCCTTCCCTGGTTGAAATGCAGCTGTAAGACGCTTCCTTAACTTTCGGTAAAAGAGTGTGTCACAAATAGACGCCCCTTGCCATCAGCTATCGGCGGCGTGCCAACTTATTGGCGCAGATGCGGCCGCAGCATGCGTTCCTTTTGGTTCATATCAAATGCCTCCTGTTGAAAATGATGCCGCAGGAGAAGTCCCGCGGCATCATTTGAATGTTTTATTCCTGGTCCAGTATGCTTTGATCCAGCATCGACATGATTTCAGGCAGCGGCTCCGGCAGGGGTTCCTTTGGCTGCGCCGGGGGCGTACTCTCCGGGCTTGTCGTGGAAGTGGTCACATACCCCAGAGTGACCTGAATGTCCTGGGCGTAGTTGCCGAAGGTCTTGCCGAAGATGGTCAGTCCGCCGACGTGGGCGGCCTTATAGTCCACGGAAAAACGGAGATTGAACCTCTGCTTCTGATCCAGGTTCAGGTCGTCGATCCGCACGTCGGAAATCTTCAATCCGTCCATGAAGGTGCCCTGGTCGTTGACCGTCAGCATTTTCAGCAGGCCGTACTGGTTCCAGTTGGGGAACCACCAGGCGGGGGTGAAGATGCCCCGGATGTCGCCGAAATCTCCGGGAGAGGTCCAGGTGCCCACAAAGACGTCGTTGATATAGAAGCTGATATCCGAGGGCCACTGGTTATTGACGCCCGGGGCCTCGGAGGACAGCTCGGCGGAGACGGTGACCTGGGTGATATGCCGGTACATGGGGGCGAAATTGGGCACCTGGTACTCCACGTAGCCCTGGGTAAACCACAGGATGTCCGCGTCGAAGTGGTCCGGATGGGAGAAATACCGGTAATCGTCCACCACGCCGATGATATGGTCGTCAGAGGCCAGACCGCAGGTAGGATAAACCCGGCAGCTGCTGTACCGGCCCACCTTCAGGTCTATGCTGCAGGTGTTTTCCGCCGGGTGGGGAGAACCTTTGATATCGATCAGGATCTTATCCGGGACCACCTGGCAGATTTTTTGATTGCCGTGGCCGTTGGAATCGCTGGATATGGCGACAACCCCGCATTCCTCCAGCTTTTTGATGTGGGTGGTCAGCGCGCCGTTGGTGATATGGAGTTTCCCGGCCAGTTCATTCATGTTCATAGGCCGTTCTACCAGCAGCCGGACGATCTCCAGCCGCACGTCGGAGCCCAGCGCCTTGAACAGGCTCAGCCCGGCGCCTAATTTTTCTATATGCAGCACAGGTGTCCCTCCTCTCTTTTCGCTATGTATTGCAAGAAAAACCTGAAGTATTATAGCAAGATTTGCTAAAACCGTCAACAGATTTTTCTGCTTTACTTACGGTAATTGAATGAGTAAAGGAATGATGAACAAAGCGCCCGAAAAGGCTCCCTCAAAGAGGGAGCCTTGAACTCTTCTGGAGGCGGCCTGTTCATAGAATGTTTACTCATTCAATTACCCTGCTGCTTTACTGCCCGCTTTTCGTGCAAAATCTGTCAATCCCGATGAAGCCACTCGTTGTCGATCCGTTTCCGGTCCTCCTCCAGCTCGTCGGGGAGGTAGGAGCGGAAAATCTGGATGTAAATATGGGAGGTGACCCATGCCATCAATCCCGCGCCGCAGATGAGCATCAGTCCGGTAAAGGGCGGGAAAGCAGCCAGCATCAGCCATGCCGTGGCCCACAGAAAGGTCAGCAGCAGGGTGAGGGGCAGATGCCGCACGCTCATGAGCAGGGAATTCTTGAAAACGTCGTACAAGGACCCGGTGAATTTGGCCAGTACGGGGAACAGATACAGAAGCACCATCCAGCAGGGGATCAGCAGCAGGGAGCACCCCGCCAGCATGATCTTCCCGGCAGTCCCGCCCCAGGTGAAGCAGAAGTTCAGATCCAGCCACAGGATTACGCCTGCCGCCGCCACGATCAGCCACAGGATGGTGGCCTGGCGGAAATTTTCACGAAAGGACTTGCGGAAATTGGTAGTTACCTGTCCCTCGTTGGTACGGATGCGCTTCATCATGGCGTAATACAGCGCCGTGGTAGCCGGGCCGATGGTGACCAGCGGCAGGCTGCAGATCAGCCAGAGAAAATGCAGGATCATCACGTCGGCGATAAGATTCAGAGCCCGCCACAGTGGGCCTTCCATAGAAAACAATGCTTTTTCCTCCCTTGACAGAGCAATTCCGGCCGTCAGGCGGCCTTTTGTTCTATTATAACGGCGGCAGCGGCGGTTGTCGACAGTGAGAATTTACAAAAAAATCGGAAGAAAGTATAATAATTGACTAAAATCTAAAAATAGGCTTGCAACCTTGACGGCAACAGGCTATAATGCACTCATTACGGCCAAGCCGTGCGCGGCCGCGATGGGAGGAATGATTATGAAAGAAGTATCTGTTCGCGAAACTGTTTATAACCGGCCCTTTATCTGGCAGCGGGCAGACCCTTATATCCTGCGGTGCGAAGATGGCGGCTGCTACTTTACCGCCTCCGTGCCGGAATATGACCGAATCATACTGCGCTATGCGGACACCCTGACGGGCCTGCGGGACGCGGAGGAGAAAACCGTCTGGGTCAAGCATGAATCCGGTCCCCAGAGCATTCACATCTGGGCGCCGGAGCTGCACCGGATCGATGGATGCTGGTATATCTACTACGCCGGCGGCGATGTGGACGACATATGGGAGATCCGGCCCTACGTGCTGCGCTGTGCCGGGGACCCCATGCGGGATCCATGGGAGGAGCTGGGACCTATGCTGCCCGCGGACGACGATCCCTTTTCCTTCCGGGCCTTTTCGCTGGACGCTACGGTGTTTTCCCACCGGGGCGACTGGTATATGGTCTGGGCGGAGAAGGTGGGCGTAGGCCGGCAGATTTCCAATCTGTATATCGCCCGGATGGCTTCTCCGACCAAGCTGGCGACGGTGCAGGTGCTGCTGACCACGCCGGATTATGACTGGGAGAGAGGGGAGTTCTGGGTCAACGAGGGACCGGCGCTGCTGCGCCATGACGGAAAGCTGTTCCTGACCTTCTCCGCCAATACCACCGGGGAGCTGTACTGTATGGGGATGCTGTGGTGCGACGAGGACGCGGAGCTGCTGGACCCCGCCAACTGGACCAAGCTCCGCCACCCCGTGTTCCGCAGCGATGACGAGAAGGAGGTCCATGGCCCCGGCCACAATTCCTTTGTCAAGGCGGAGGACGGCGTGACGGATCTGTGCGTCTACCACGCCAGGCAGTATGACAAAATGGTGGGCAATCCGCTTTACGATCCAAACCGCCATGTCTATATCATGCCCGTGACGTTTGATCAGAATGGGTTCCCGGAGTTCCGGCATCTGCCGCAGGAGTGGTAATTATTGTGAAAAACCCGCTGCTTCCCGGAGAAGCAGCGGGTTTTTCATGCTCTGATGGCAACTTCTTCTTTTTGCGAAATAGTTTAGAACATAGTGAAATATTAACAAAAGATTTGCGCGATAACTGTGGAAACCGATGAAATTTCATATTTTAGGAAGAAGCGGTTGTTTATTCGGGCGGAATATGTTAGGATGTTCCTTGCGGAGGTTTGATAAAAACCGAAGTAATTTATATTTTCCTAAAGGAAGAAATGGAGGATTTGTCACATGAAATCAGCAACTCGTTTTCTGAAGCGGCTGGGCTGCTTCACCATCGCGGCCATCCTCGCCCTGTCCTGCCTCTCCGCCTGCGGCGGAAGTGGAAGCGGCAGCGGCAAGACCAAACTGACCGTTTTCCTGTACATGAACGACCATGAGCAGGAAGTCTACACCGGCATGATCGATAAGTTCAAGGAGGCGCACGCCGACGAGATCAGCGACATCGAGGTACAGATTTCCACCCAGGACAACTACGCGACTACCCTGACCGGCATGATGACCGCCAATGACCTGCCCGACATCTTCTATGTGGGCCCTGAGAGCGTCAAAAACTACGTGGACAACGGCTACCTGGCCGACCTGACCCCGCTGCTGAGCAGCGCCAACATCTCTACGGATGACCTGCCCCAGGACATCCTGTCCTACTACAAATACGATGGGAACACCACCGGCAGCGGCAACGTCTACGCGCTGCCCAAGGATGCTTCCACCTTTGCCTATGCCTACAACAAGGACCTGTTTGACGAGGCCGGCCTGGCATATCCCGACCCCAACAAGCCCTATACTTATGACGAATTCGTTCAGGTGCTCCAGGCCCTGACTAAGGATACCAACGGCGACGGCGAGCCCGACCAGTGGGGTGCCAGCTTCGCCGACATCTACATGCTCTATCAGTTCGTCTGGTCCAACGGCGCCAGCTTTACCTCCGAGGACGGCAGGACCGTCACCATCAGCGATCCCAAGTTCGTGGACGCCCTGCAGAAGTACGTGGATCTGACCCTGAAGTATCAGGTCACCCCCACTGTGGAGCAGGACGTGGCCCTCGGGCCCTATCAGCGCTGGATTGCCGGCCAGACCGCTTTCTACGCTGCCGGTACCTGGGACGTGGCTTCCTTCATGGACCCCGACACCTTCCCGTATAACTGGGATCTGTGCTGCTATCCCACCCTGTCCTCCGGCGTGTCCTACACCTGGAACGGCACCGTCGGCTTCTGCATCAGCGAGTCCAGCCAGAACAAGGAGCTGGCCCTCCAGCTCATCAGCTACCTGTCCACCGACCCCGACGGCCAGAAGGACCTGTCCGGCATGAACGGCGCTTCCAGCGTCCAGGTACCCAACCTGATCAGCCTGCAGGATGACTTCAAGCAGATGGTTGCCGACGGCACCATGACCTATCCTTCCAACGTGGACGTTATCTTCAACTACCTCAACGGCTCCGACTTCGCTCATGGCCGTATGATGGAGACCACCTATACCCCCAACACCGAGTGGATCGACATGTTCTGGGAGCAGCTGACCGACGTGAAGGCCGGCAAGCGCGACCTCAACGAGTTCATCACTACGATTGAGGCCGAGATGCAGGCGTCTCTGGACCGCGCCTGGTCCGACGCCTCCGGCAACTGATCCGGTACGGCAGGCGACGCGGCGTTAACGCCGCGTCCTGACGAAAGGAACTTTCGTCAGGACGAATAAGCCATGTTCAATTTGTAAGCAAAATGGACGGCGGCCGGGGCCGCGGGGCTCCGGCCGCCGCTTTTTAAAGGGGGAGACAATTCTATGGCAGCATCTAAACCCGCAACGACCAATCAACACAAAATGAGCCGGATGATGCAGGAGGAGCAGCGCTGGGGCCGCCTGTTCGTAGCGGCGCCCTTCGTTGGATTCTGTATCTTCAGCGCGTTCCCCATTGTGTTCGCGTTTGTAGCCAGCCTGTCCAACTGGACCGGCACCAACAGCATCTTCGCAAACTTCTGCGGCTTTGCCAACTACGCGGAGCTCCTTACCAGCGCCCGGTACTGGAAGACCATGGGAACCACCATCATCTACATGATCGGCATCCCTATCGGCATGGTCCTGGGCCTGGTGATCGCCGTGGCCATGAACCGGAAGATCCCCGGCGTAAAGGTACTGCGTACCATGTACTATGTGCCGGTGGTTTCCTCTCTGGTGGCGGTGGCCATCCTGTGGGCCTGGGTGTTCAACTATGACTTCGGCCTTCTGAACATCATCATCCAGGCCATCACCGGCAAGCACGGCCCCAACTGGCTGGGCGATGAGTTCTGGGTCAAGGTGGCCATGATCATCTTCATGGTGTGGAAGGGCCTGGGCTCCTCCATCATCCTGTACCTGTCCGGCCTGCAGAATATTCCCAGGGATTACTACGAGGCGGCCACCATCGACGGCGCAAACGGCTGGCAGGCCTTCCGCAACATCACGATCCCTCTGGTGTCCCCGGTCACGTTCTACCTGCTGATCACCGGTATCATCGGCGGTTTCCAGGTGTTCGTCGAGGTTACCGTCATGGTTTCCAACGGCGGTACCAACTACTCCGCCGCCACCGTGGTCTACTATCTGTGGGACACCGCCTTCTCGCACCAGCGGATGGGCTACGGCTCCGCCATGGCGTTCATCCTGGCTATCATCATCTTTATCGTGACCGCGATCAACTTCAAGGGTCAGGATAGATGGGTCAAGACCATTGATTAAGGAGGGGAATGAAAATGGCAAAAGTATCAAGCGGCGGCGTTCGCACCAAGGGCAGCGTGACTTTGGACAGGGTCCTCTTTGTTGTGCTGGCCCTGGGCGCTGTGATCATGGTGTTCCCTCTGTTTTACATGATCATGTGCTCCTTTATGACCAAGAACCAGATCCTTTCCGCTAACTTCTCCGTCATCCCCAATCCCTGGAGGTCCGGCATGTACGCCGCGGCCCTCAAGGAGCGCAACGGCCTGTTCGTTACCGGTATCCGCAACAGTCTGCTGGTGGCGGTCCCGGTACTGCTGGTGGGCAGCTTTACGTCCTCCCTGGCGGCCTTCTCCTTCGCCAAGCTGCGTTTCAAGGGCCGTGAGCAGATGTTCATGGCGCTGCTGGCCACGATGATGGTCCCCTTCGCGGTGGTCATGATCCCCCAGTACGTCATGTTTACCCGGATGGGCTGGACCAACAGCCTGCTGCCCCTGATCGTTCCGGGCATGTTCGGCAACGTGAGCATCATCTTCTTCCTGCGCCAGAACCTCAGCAGCATCCCCAACGACATGGTGGACGCGGCGAAGATCGACGGATGCAGCTTCTTCCAGATCTACTACAAGGTGTTCCTGCCCATGATGAAGGGCGCGCTGATGACCCAGGTCATTCTGTGGTTCATGGGTATCTGGAACGACTTCCTGGCCCCCAGCATCTTTGTGCAGAACCAGAAGTGGTATACCCTGCAGGTGGTCATCCGCTCCTTCAACGACCAGTATGCCGTCAACAGCAACTATCCCCTGATCATGGCGGCCAGCGTGATCGCCATGCTGCCCACCCTGCTTCTGTTCTTCTTCTTCCAGCGCTACATCATCGAGTCCATGGCGCTGTCCGGCGTGAAGGGATAAGTCCTGGGCGGACGGCCAATGCGCTCTTTAGCGCGGCGCTTGGTCAAGTCTGCCGCGCGGTAACGAAAGAAAGCGGGAAAGAGGTAGAAACATGGATAAGAGCGGCGTACTGCGTCTGAATGACTTGGATGTGGAGCGGAACCCGGCTTACGGGTCCCACGATCCCGGTATGATGTGGGACCCGCGGAGCAGGCTCTATTACTCCTACAGTACGGACTGTTTTTCCCCTAAGGCGGGGCTGGGAAAAAAGATCGGGATTCCCGTGCGGGTGTCCGACGACCTGGTGCATTTTGTGTATAAGGGCACCGTGCTCTCCGCCGCCGCCGTCCGGCAGGGAAGGGACAACGGGGACTATCCCCCCACCCGGGGCTTCTGGGCTCCCTACGGGGAGTACGCGGAGGGGGAATACCGCCTCTACTACTCCGCCACCAGGGACTTCGGAAGCTCGGAGTCCCGGATCTGGCTGGCGGTTTCGAACAGTCCCATGGGGCCCTTTGAGAACAGGGGCGTGGCGGTGGACAGCTGGGGGACGGACGATTCCCTCCCCAACGCCATCGACCCCCATGTGCTCCATACGCCGGAGGGCAGGGACTACCTGGTTTACGGCTCCTTTTTCGGCGGCATCTATATGAAAGAGCTGGATCGGTCGGATGGGATGCCGGTGGAACCGGACCCCCGTTATCTGGGGCAGTGCGTCGCCCATAAAATGATCCCTCCGATCCTGGACGGACCGGAGGGGGCCGCGGCGGAGTACTGCCCGGAAACCGGGTATTATTATCTGTTCCTCTCCTACGGCTGGCTGGGGGACGGGTACGATATCCGGGTGGGCCGGTCCAGGGACCCGCTGGGACCCTATGTGGACTTTATGGGCCGGGACCTGGCGGGCGCGGGGCTGGGGCTGAAGCTGGCAAACAGCTACATTTTCCGGGCCAAAGCGCCCCGGGCGAAGTCCGGCGGCGGCTGGCAGTGGGGCGGCCTGCGGGGGCCGGGGCACGGCGTGCCCTTTACCGACCCGGTGACGGGGCGGCACTTCTTCGTCCACCACATCCGGGACGGCAGCCCCAAGGACCGGCGGTATGATCCCGTCTTTGACCGGCACAGCTACCGGCATCACTACATGATGATCCGGCCCATGTTCTTTGTGGACGGCTGGCCGGTGCTGGGACCGGAGCCCTTCCGGGGCGAGAGCATGGAGGCGGTGACGCCTCCCGACGGGGCCATGTGGGAGGTCATCGTTCTGGATGACCGGGACAATAAGATGAAGACCTCCGGCAACGCCAGACTTTCTGCGGACGGGTATCTGCTGCGCCACAGCGTCTGCTGCCGCTGTACGGATTTTGAGAACGGCGGAGAGACGCTGGCCTTTACCGGTATTGACGAGTTCGGCCAGGCCTGCTGGGGAAAGCTGACAACTTGAAAAGCAGGGGAGTGTATCGCTCCTGACAAGGGGTTGGGGCATCGCCCCCAGCCCCTTCATTAGAAAGGGGAAAATTCTTATGCTTCGCAGACCAAGAATCATCGCGCTATGCTGCCTGCTGGCGCTTCTGGCCGCTTCCTGCGGCCGGAAGGAGACGCTGCAAAGCGAGACGCCGGTAGAGCATACCTTTGAAAATGTGTCGGTTCACGACCCGGCCGTTATCCGGGGGGACGATGGGGACTACTACATCTTCGGCTCCCATCTGGCGGTGGCAAAAACCAGTGACCTGATGAACTGGGAGTATATCAACGATAAAATGAAGGCCCACAGCAGCGTTATCCCCGACGTGTACGATGTGATGGCGGACGCCTTCGCCTGGAGCCGGAGCGATACCTTCTGGGCGCCGGACGTCATCAAGCTGCAAAATGGCAGGTACTGCATGTTTTACTGCAACTGCCAGGGCGACGAGCCCCAGTCCTGTATCGGTATTGCTTACGCTGACAGCGTGGAGGGGCCCTATGAGAATCAGGGGCTGTTCCTCTACTCCGGCAGCGGCGCGTATGAGATGAACGGTTTCGAGGGCATCTATCAGCCCACCCGGGACCCCAACGCGGTGGACCCCTGCGTGTTCTATGATCCGGACGGGCGGCTGTGGATGATCTACGGCTCCTACTCCGGCGGCATCTTCGCCAAGGAGATGGACCCGGTCACCGGCATGCCCCTGGAGATGGAGGGCTATGGCACGAAGCTGCTGGGCGGCAACCATCTCAGGATCGAGGCGCCCTACGTGATTTACAACCCGGATACCGGGTACTACTACATGTTCCTCTCCTTCGGCGGACTGGATTCCGATGGGGGATACAACGTGCGGGTGGTCCGGTCCGAGAATCCCGATGGCCCCTACTACGACTCCATGGGTCAGGATATGATCAGCTGCAAGGGTCCCACAGGCTCCTCCTTCAGCGACGTCACCGCGGCCAACTACGGCGTGAAGCTGATGGGCGGCTACAAGTTCCTGTGGCAGGAGGGCGAGCTGGGCGAGAGCCGGAAGGGCTTTCTGTCCCCCGGGCACAACTCCTGCCTGTATGATGAGGAGACCGGCAGGTATTTCATGATCCACCACACCCGCTTCGAGAACAGCGGGGAGAAGCATGAGGTACGGGTCCGCCAGATGTTCTTCAACGCCGATGGCTGGCCGGTGCTGGCCCCCTACCGTTACACGGGGGAGACCGCCGGGGCGGTGGCGGCGGAGGAGATCCCGGGGACCTACAAGCTCATCAACCACGGACGGGCCATTACCGACCGGATGAGCGAATCCGTGAATATCACCCTGTCCAAGGACGGCAAGGTCGCCTGCAAAGAGGACGAGGATCTTAACGGCGGGACCTGGGCGCTGACCGGGGACAACCAGATGGAGATCACGCTGGACGGCAGGACCTACACCGGCCTGTTCCTGGTCCAGTGGGATGAGGACGGGCAGAAGGACGTTATGACCTTCACCGCGCTGGACGATGAAACCGGCATGTGCGTGTGGGGCAGCGGCGTAAACGCGAGATAAAACCGGGAAATTTCCGGGTTGCGTGAAGTGAGGCCGCATGGTACAATGGGCGGCGGAAAAATTCTGCGTAAAATGGAAGGAGCGGATCATTTTGAAGCTGTTGATCGTGCGGCACGGAGACCCGGATTATGAGATCGATTCCCTGACGGAGAAGGGCTGGCGGGAGGCGGAGCTTCTGGCCCGGCGGCTGGCGGAGATGGAGATAAAAGCGTTTTACGTCTCTCCGCTGGGGCGGGCCAGGGATACCGCCTCGCTGACCCTGAAAATGCTGGGGAGGACGGCGGCCGAGTATCCCTGGCTGCGGGAATTTGACGCGCCCATCCACCGGCCTGACGTGACGGGCTGGGAGAAGGTGTGCTGGGACTGGCTGCCCCAGGACTGGACGGACGAGGAGAGGTATTTCCTGCCGGACGCCTGGTCCGGGACGGAGATCATGCGGGAGGGCAATGTGGGCAGGGAGTACGCATGGGTGGCGGAAAACCTGGACGCGCTGCTGGAGAGCCACGGCTATAAGCGGCAGGGACGCCGCTATGAGGCTGTCCGGCCCAACAATGACGCCATTGTGTTCTTCTGCCACTTCGGCGTGGAGTGCGTGATGCTCAGCCATCTGCTGAATATCTCCCCCATGGCCCTGTGGCACGGGACCTGCGCCGCGCCCACCTCCGTGACTACGGTGGTGACCGAGGAGCGGAGAAGGGGGACCGCCTATTTCCGCATGAGCGCTTTTGGCGATACGTCCCATTTGTACAAGTACGGGGAGCCGCCGGCCTTTTCGGCCCGGTTCCGGGAGTGCTATGACAACGAGTGGGAGAGAAGAGACTGAAAAATCGCGCCGGGAGCGGCGCGGATGAGAGAATGATTGATTTTTTGGAGGAATGTCTATGGCAACGATCCATATTGACGAAAACAAACCCCTTGGCCGCATCGCCCCGGAGATCTACGGACATTTCTCCGAGCATCTGGGGCGGTGCATCTACGAGGGCATTTTTGTAAAGCCGGACAGCGGCATCCCCAACGTCAACGGAATGCGCACCGACGTGGTGGAGGCCCTGAAGGAGATCCGGGTGCCGGTGCTGCGCTGGCCCGGCGGGTGCTTTGCCGACGAGTACCACTGGAAGGACGGCATCGGACCCAGAGAGAGCCGCAAGCGGATGGTCAACACCCACTGGGGCGGGGTGGTGGAGGACAACTCCTTCGGCACCCACGAGTTCTTCGAGCTGTGCCGCCAGCTGGGGTGCAAGACCTACGTCAACGGCAACGTGGGCAGCGGCACGGTCCAGGAGATGAGCGAGTGGGTGGAGTACATGACCTTCGGCGGCGTATCCCCCATGGCGGAAATGCGCGCCGCCAACGGACACAAAGAGCCATGGAGGGTGGACTACTTCGGCGTGGGCAACGAGAACTGGGGCTGCGGCGGCAACATGACCCCGGCGTATTACGCCAACCTCTACCGGCGGTACCAGACCTACGTCCGCCAGTACGACCATGCCGCGCCCATTCAGAAGATCTGCGGCGGCCCCAATGTGGACGACGTGAAGTGGACGAAAAAGGTGCTCAAGACCTGCTTTGCCCACCCCCAGCCGGAAGACGCCCACGGATTTATGGACGGGCTGAGCCTTCACTACTACGTCCATCCCGGCGGATGGAAGAACAAGGGCAGCGCCACGGAATTCACCGGGGAGGAGTGGTACGCCACCATGCGGAAGGCCCTCTATATGGAGGAGCTGATCAACCTCCATGGGAGCGTCATGGATAAGTATGACCCGGAGAAGAAGATCGGGCTGATCGTGGACGAGTGGGGCGCCTGGTATGACGTGGAGCCGGGGACCAATCCGGGCTTCCTCTACCAGCAGAACACCATGCGGGACGCGCTGGTGGCAGCGGTAACGCTGAATATCTTCAACAACCACTGCGACCGGGTGAAGATGGCCTGTATCGCCCAGATGGTGAACGTATTGCAGTCGGTGCTGCTCACCGAGGGCCCCCGGATGATCAAAACGCCCACCTGGCATGTGTTCCGCATGTACCGGGATCACCAGGGAGCCCAGGCCCTGACCGTGACGGCGGAGGATGTGGGGACCGTGGGCGGAGAGGCCGTGCCCGCGGTGCAGGCGTCCGCGTCCAGAATGGAAAACGGCGGGATCACCGTGACGGCGGCCAATCTGTCCATGACGGAAAGCCAGACGGTGACGCTGGTCCTGAATGGAAGAAAGGCGGTGGGAGCCAGCGGCACGCTGCTGGCCGGAGAGGCCCACGCCCATAACACCTTCGACGCGCCGGAGACCGTGCGGGAGCAGGCGCTGGCGGTGACGCTGAACGGGGACGGCCTGACGTTCGTTCTGCCGCCCTGCGGCGTGGCGTCGGTGCGTCTGGCCTGATGGAACGCCGGTGCAGAAGGTGCCTGCTGGAGGAGTTCGACGAGGCGGCGTATATCCGCACCCTGAAGGACCACATCGAGGGCACGCCCCGGCGGGAGCGCGCGCCGGAGGACGTCTACGCCGGGCGGCTGGAGACATGCAAGGCCTGCGATTATCTGGAGGCGGGAACGTGTACGGCCTGCGGGTGCTATGTGGAGCTGCGGGCGGCCTCCATACGGGGACGGTGTCCCTATAAGAAATGGTGATACGATAGGATGGGAGGGCTCCGCGCGGATTCGGCTTTGGGATCTGCGCGGGGCCTTCCGGGAAAAGAGAGGAGTTTGCTTATGGCGCTGAAACTGGAAAAGGAGTACGCGGGCGTGGTCTACAGCCCCCGGCGGGAGGAAATCTACTCCAACGGCGGCGGGGTGCTGTATCCACGGCCCGTGGAGCTGCATCACGCGGGGGAACTGAACGGGATGATCCTGGCAACCTTCGACCACTATACCCTGCGGGAGCCGCCGGTGTTTCCCATCTATGCCAGCCGGGACCACGGCAGGACCTGGGAATTTTACAGCCAGGTGGAGGACAGCAAAAACGGCCACGGGATGCGCTTCCAGCCCATGATGCTGGAGCTGGACAGGGACGCCGGCGATCTGCCGGCGGGGACGCTGCTGCTGACGGGCAATTCCATCCCCCTGAGCTTTGAGACGACGGAGCTGCTGCTGTTTGTCAGCCGGGACCACGGGAAGACGTGGGAGTGCCGCTCCTCCATCTGCGCCGGAGGGCCGCCCATTGAGCGGAACTGGGAGGCGCTGGGACCGGTTTGGGAGCCGTTCCTGTACCTGAACGCGGACGGAGACCTGACGGTGGTCTATACCGACGAGCGGCCCCATGCGGACAGGCGGTTCAATCAGACGCTGGCCCTGGCGGTGTCAAAGGACGGCGGAAAGACCTGGGGCGAGCAGAAGATGGTCTGCGCCATCCCCGACGGGGAGCAGAGGCCGGGCATGGCGATCGTGACGCGGCTGCCTAACGGGCGGTACTTCATGTGCTATGAGATCGTGTGCTTTGCGCTTTGCAGGGAGCCGGGGGACGCGCCCACCTGCGACGTGTACTGCCGGACCTCCGACGATGGCGTGGACTGGGGAGACCCCGAATATTGGGGCAGGCGGATCGAGGCCGCGGACGGGATGTATCTGGGGAACATGCCCTACTGCCTGTGGGTGCCTCAGGGGGGCGAAAACGGGACGGTGATCGTCTCCGGCAAGCGGGACAGCGGGGAGCTGAAGCTGCGGGACCCCGGCGACTTCCTGGTGAACTACAATCTGGGGGAGGGACCCTGGGAGAAGGTCCATATGCTGGTGAACTATGACGCGAGAGTCCACCAGGCGGGGTGGAGCATGGGCATGTGTACCATCGAGGACGGGAGCAGGCTCTTGCAGCTGGCGCCCACCCAGTGCGACCCGGTACTGCTGCAAATTTCCTACGGGATCGGGAACCTGGGGACTGAATAAGAAAAAAGGCGGACCGCGAAACCATGAGGTTTCGCGGTCCGCCTCTGCGTGTCAAAAAAGATGCTGCGCATCTTTTTTGAGGGGGTCTCGCTACGCTCTGCGCCTCGGTTGTCCGCTTACAGCGGACAATTCGACGCTCGCTCCGCGCAAAGTGTTTTTCCC
>JAAVHF010000072.1 GCA_014799845.1 Oscillibacter sp.
ACACGGGAGCAAGTTCTGTAGACCGGACGGACTACAGGACCCGCGCAAAACAAAACGGCCTATTCGGGGATTCTCAAGGGGCTACGGCCCCCGTGGGGCCGCCTGCGGCGGCCTTAGGCTGCTAGTGCCCGCGCAGCGGGCACTGCACGCTTGAGCGCGCTTTTGTTACTTTTCCCGCGAGGGAAAAGTAAGCCCCCGTCCCCGCCCGGCAGGGCGAATCTAAAATTAGATTTGTGCTGGGGCCGCCGCGCAGCGGCGGCAGGAACCACATCCCCCCGCATATTATATCCATCCTACAGGGAATTGTCAATTTTTTCTGCTGACAAAAACCCTCCTCCATGCTATAATGCCAATAAATAAAGCCGTGAAGGCAAAAAGAAGGTGACCAGATGAAAAGAAATCTCCCCCGTATGGCCGGGCAGGCCGCCGGCCTGCTGCTGACGGCCTGCCTGCTCACCGGCTGCGCCATGCTGCTGGAGCGCTCCTACAGCGTGGTGGAGCCCTACGCCGACCGCTATTGGGACTCCAGCGCGGAGGATACCCTCCGGGTGGAAAACTATCAGGATCTGGTCACTTCCCTCCTGATGCTCATTGAGGAAAGGGCGGAAGAAGGCGTGATCCGCTGCTATGGCGAGACCGGCGAGTTCCGCCAGGTGGCCGCCGCGCAGGCCGAGGTCCGCCGGGAGACCACGCTGGGAGCCTATCTGCTCAAGGATCTGCGCTTCTCCAGTGAGAGCGGAAACGGCTACAGCACGATCACCTTCCATATGACCTACCGGGAGGACGCGGAGGATCTGGATACCATCATGACCCTCTCCGACACCCAGTCGCTGGTGGACCTGCTGCGTCTGGCCGTCCGGGAGGAGCTTGAAAAACAGACCACCCGCTTTACCTACGATACCCCCCGGGAGGATGTGCTGGCCGCCGTGGAAGCCTACTGGCAGGAGCTGTACCGGCAGGAGCTGGAGGAGGTCCGGCTTGCCGAGGAAGCGGTGCTGCTGGAAACAGAAGGGGAGGATGAACTTTCGCCGGAAGAAGAGGACCAGTCCCCGGAGAATGCGGAGGAACCGCCGGAGGAAACCGTCGGGACGCCGGAGCCGGAGGAGACTGAGCCCTCTGAGCAGGCTGAGGAACCCGGTGCCGAACCGCCGGAGGACGATCCGGACGGCGAACCGGAAGAGGAGCCCATCGAGTATCCGCCCTGCCCCTGGCTGGTACGGTTCTATCCCGACCATGAGACGGCGGAGATTGTGGAGGTCATTTTGCGGCCATGATAAGAAAGAGCGGACTGGAAACCAGTCCGCTCTTTCTTTGATGATTTACAGCTGAACGATCCAGCCCATATCGTCGGCCACTACGCCGGTCTGCATACCGTAGATGTGGTCGTAGAGCTTCTGGCTGACGGGGCCCACATCGCCGCCATTGATGACGATGTCCCGGTCCATATAGCGCAGATAGCCGATGGGGGAGATGACGCAGGCGGTGCCGGTGGCCCAGGCCTCCTGGAGGGTGCCGTCCTTGCTGGCGGCCTCGATATCCTGGATGGACAGGCGGCGCTCGCTGACCTTATAGCCCCACTTGCGCAGCAGGGTGATGGTGCTGTCCCGGGTGACGCCGGGGAGGATGGAGCCGCCCAGGGGGGCGGTGATGACCTCATCGCCGATCATGAAGAAGGCGTTGGAGGTGCCCACCTCTTCCACGTACTTGTGCTCATGGGCGTCCAGCCACAGGACTTCCTTGCAGCCGTTCTCCAGGGCCTTTTTCGTGGCCCGCATACCGCCGGCGTAGTTGCCGCCCACCTTGGCGAAGCCGGTACCGCCCACGGCGGCGCGGATATACTCGTCCTCCACATAGATGTGGCTGCCGGTGAGTCCGCCCCGGTTGATGTCGTAGTAAGCGCCCACAGCGCACAGGATGATGATGAAGTGGTAGTGCTTGGCGGGTTCCACGGAGAAGCTCACCTCATCGGAGATGATATAGGGCCGGATATACAGCGCGGTACCGGGTTCGGCAGGAATCCAGTCGGCGTCCACCTTCACGGCAGCCTTCACGGCCGAAAGAAACAGCTCCTCGTCCATGGGAGGGATGCACATGCGCTCGTTGGTACGGTTGAGGCGCTTGGCGTTCATGTCCGGGCGGAAGAGGTTGATCTTCTTATCCGGGGTCAGATACGCCTTCATGCCCTCGAACATCATCTGGGCGTAGTGGAGGACGCAGGAGGCGGGGTCCAGGCTGATGGGGCCGTAGGGAACGATCTTGCCGTCGTGCCAGCCCTGGCCCTCGTCGTAGTCCATGATGAACATGTGGTCGGTGAAGTACTTGCCGAAGCCCAGGTTGCTCTGATCCGGCTTGGGCTTGGGATTGCTGGTGCGGGTCACGGGAAATTCATAGGACATAGGGATTTCCACCTTTCTGTTTTTGTTTTATGATGAATCCTTAGACTTGATGAGACTGATACAGGGGCGGGCATGGTCCGCCTCCATACGGATTTTGCGGGACCCTGGCTGCTTCCGCGCCGGTTACCGGATTTTATACAATTCCGGCCTCCGGTCCCGGAACACATTGATGGAAGAGCGGATGGGCTCGATCATAGAGAAATCCGCCTCACCGGTGATGGTTTCCTCGCCGTCCCCGGCCCTGGCCAGGTACTCGCCAAAGGGATCGATAACAGCGCTGTGTCCGCCGCAGCGGGTCTCCCCCGCCGACCCCACGCTGTTGCACAGGGCCAGGAACATCTGGTTCTCAATGGCCCTTGCCCGGGCCAGGGTCTCCAGGTGCATGGTCCGCTTCTCCGGCCACTGGGCCACCACAAAGAGGAGGTCCACCCCTTCCAGCGTCATGGTCCGGGTCAGCTCCGGGAAACGGATATCGTAGCAGATGATGAGGCCGCACTTCCTCCCGTCCAGCTCGAACCGGCAGGTATGCCATCCGCACTGGAACGCCTCGTGCTCCCCGGAGGGGGTGAAGAGGTGCGTCTTGTCGTATTCCGCGGCGACCTCCCCGCAGCGGTCGAAAACATAGGCGGTATTGAAGAATCCCTCCGCCCGCCGGTTGGCCACGCTGCCGCAGACGATGTTGACATTCAGCTCCTTCGCCAGGGCGGAGAACACGGCCTTTGTCCGCTCTCCGTCCCTGTCGGCGCAGGGGGCCAGATCCTTGGGGAAAAACCCGGTATTCCAGGTCTCCGGCAGGACCACCACGTCCGGATGCTCTCCGCTTACGGTCTCACGGACCAGCTCTTCCGCGTGAGCGAAGTTATCATCCGCTTTGCCCAGGATCATATTCATCTGGATACAGGAAATTTTCATTCTGGTTACTCCTGATAATCCCGGCCCGCCTGTAGGGCTTTCATGTTCAGCTCCACCAGCTGCGCCCTGGCGGGCGGCACCAGCTTGGCAATGGTGGCCTCCGTACCGTCAAAGGTCAGCTCCGGGTTATTTTTCAGCACATGGCCCATCATGACCATGTTAGCCAGGGTGGGCGCCCCCGCGTCGTTTGCCATCTGGGTGGCGGGGATGCAGCAGACCTGCACATCCGTGCGCTCCACCTTCTCGGAAATAAGGGTGGAGTCCACATAGATCTGCCCGCCGGGGACCACGGCATTCACGTATTTTTGCAGGCTTGGCAGATTCATGGCGATCAGCACGTCCGGGTTGGTGATAATGGGAGAGCCCACGGGATCATCGGAGAGGATCACGCTGCAGTTAGCGGTACCGCCCCGCATCTCCGGCCCGTAGGAGGGCAGCCAGCTGACCTGCAGGTCCTCCAGCAGCCCCTTGTAGGCCAAAAACTTCCCGGCGAACAGGATGCCCTGCCCGCCGAAGCCGGCAATCAGGATCTGAGTAGTTTTCATTTCGCCTCAGCCTCCTTTGCCGCGCTTCTGTCCTTGTAGACCCCCAGGGGATAGTAGGGGATCATATCGCTCTCCACCCACTCCAGAGCCTTCTGGGGGGTCATGCCCCAGTTGGTGGGACAGGCGGAGACGACCTCCACAATGGAGAAGCCCTTCTTGTCGATCTGGTTCTGGAACGCTTTCTGAATGGCCTTTCCGGCGGCTTTCACGTTTTTCACGTTGTTCACCGCCACCCGGGCCACGTACTCCGGGCCCTCCAGGGTAGAGAGCATCTCGCAGACCTTGATGGGCCAGCCGCAGTGGTTCACGTCCCGGCCATAGGGGGACGTCTGGGTTACCTGTCCCGGCAGGGAGGTGGGGGCCATCTGGCCGCCGGTCATGCCGTAAATGGCATTATTAACAAAGATAACGGTAATATTCTCATTCCGCGCCGCGGCGTGGACGGTCTCCGCCATACCGATGGAGGCCAGGTCGCCGTCTCCCTGGTAGGTAAAGACGATGTTGTCCGGGCGGCACCGCTTGATGCCGGTTGCCGTAGCCGGAGCCCGGCCATGGGCGGCCTCGATCATGTCGCAGTTGAAGTAGTCGTAAGCCATCACCGCGCAGCCCACGGGAGCCACGCCGATGGCCTCGCCCTCGATGCCCAGGTTATCGATCGCCTCCGCCACCAGGCGGTGGATGATGCCGTGAGGGCAGCCGGGGCAGTAGTGGAGCACCGCGTCCGTCAGGGCGTGGGGCTTCTGAAATACGATTGCCATATCAGTTCACTCCTTTCTGGGCCGGGGACGTCATTTGCCCTTCGGGCAAACGACTGTCCCGGCAGCCTGCGGCCGCCTGAATCGACGCCAGCACCTGATCCGGGCTGGGGATCATGCCGCCCGCCCGGTTGCACAGGCTTACGGGCCTGGCGCATTCGATGGCCAGGCGCACGTCCTCGATCATCTGGCCCATGTTCAGCTCCACGGAGACAAAGGCCTTCACCTGGTCCGCCGCTTTCCGCAGCGGGGCCTTGGGGAAGGGCCAGAGGGTGATGGGCCGGATAAGGCCCGCCCTGACGCCCTCTTTCCGCGCGGCGGCGACGGCGTTCTTCGCCACCCGGGAGGCGATGCCGAAGGCCACCACGCAGACCTCCGCGTCCTCCATCATGTACTCCTCGTACATGACCTCGTTCTCCTCCACGGATTTGTACCGCTCGTAGCGCTCAAAGTTCTTGCGCTCCAGCTCGTCGGGCTTGAGGTAGAGGGAGTTGACGATATTGTGCCCGCGCCGCATTTTCGTGCCGCTGAGGGCCCAGGGCTTGTCGTAGGTTTCCACCCGCGCGTCCTCGAAGGTGATGGGCTCCATCATCTGTCCGATGGTGCCGTCCGCCAGGATCATGGAGGTCATGAGGTACTTGTCCGCCAGATTGAAGCCCTTGACGGTGAGGCTTGCCATTTCCTGCACGGAGGCGGGAGCCAGCACGATCATGCGGTAGTCGCCGTGGCCGCCGCCCTTGGTGGCCTGGAAATAGTCGGACTGGCTGGGCTGGATGCCGCCGAGGCCCGGCCCTCCTCTCTGGACGTTGACCACAAAAGCGGGCACGTCGCTGCCGGCTATGTAGCTCAGACCTTCGCTTTTCAGGGAGATGCCGGGGCTGGAGGAGGAGGTCATGACACGGAAACCGGCGGCGGCGGCGCCATAGACCATATTGATGGAAGCGATCTCGCTCTCCGCCTGGAGGAACACGCCGCCCTCGATTTTCGGCAGGCGCTTGGCCATGTAGGCGGCGACCTCCGTCTGGGGGGTGATGGGGTAGCCGAAGTAGTGGCGGCAGCCCGCCCGGATGGCGGCCTCCGCGATGGCCTCGTTGCCCTTCATTAAAACTCTTTCTGCCATTCTCGTTACCTCACTTTTCTACGGTGATGATGCAGTCCGGGCACATGGTCGCGCAGAACGCGCAGCCGATGCAGTCCTCCTGATTTGTCATCACCGCGGGGGAGTAGCCTTTTTTATTGATCTGGTCCTTGGCGATTGCCAGGATATGCTTGGGGCAGGCGTTTACGCAGAGGCCGCAGCCTTTGCACAAATCCGCCAGAAATGTGACCTTTGCCATTATTTGCTCCTTTCTTTGCCGCCTTCGGCGGCAAGGGGAATTATTTCTTGAATTGGCCCGGCGCCTGGCCCTCGATTAGAGCCTGTTCAGTATCTCAACGTGTACGGATTGGCGAGAAAATTTTTCGCCCCGCGAGGCAAATTTTCGCAGGAATACTGGATGTATTTCAAGAAAATTTAACGAAGTGGAGCGGA
>JAAVHF010000073.1 GCA_014799845.1 Oscillibacter sp.
CCCGCCGCGCCCGCCGAGAGCGCGCCGGCTCCCGAGCCGAAGGCTCCCGCCGCGCCGGCTCCCGAGGCGAAGGCCCCCGCCGCGCCCGCCCAGCAGCACGCCAAGGAGAGCCTCATCAGCGTCAACCTCTCCAAGCTGGACCAGCTGATGGCGGTGGTCAGCGAGATCGTCATTACCGAGTCCATGGTCACCGCGTCCCCGGATCTGAAGGGGCTGCGGCTGGACAACTTCAACAAATCCGCCCGGGAGCTGCGCAAGCTCACCGACGACCTCCAGGACGTGTCCATGTCCCTGCGGATGGTGCCGGTGTCCAGCGTGTTCCAGAAGATGAACCGCATCGTCCGGGATATGAGCAAGAAGCTCGACCGCCCCTGCCGCCTCACCCTCGTCGGCGAGGATACCGAGGTGGACAAGACCATCGTGGACGGCATCAGCGACCCCATCATGCACATCGTGCGCAACTCCATGGACCATGGCATTGAGGAAACCCAGGCGGAGCGCATCGCCAAGGGCAAGGACCCCGTGGGCGAGATCATCCTCTCCGCCCGCCATACCGGCAGCGAGGTCATCATCGAGATCATCGACGACGGCCGGGGGGCCGATTCCCAGGCCATCCTCAACAAGGCCGTCCGCCAGGGACTGGCCGACCCCGACCGGGAGTACAGCCAGAAGGAGATCCTGGGCTTCATGATGCTGCCCGGCTTTTCCACCAACGCCCAGGTCACCGAGTACTCCGGCAGAGGCGTGGGCATGGACGTGGTGAAGAAGAACGTGGCCGACGTGGGCGGCACCGTGTCCATCTCCAGCGAGTTTGGCAAGGGCATGACCACCACGCTGAA
Source organism: Oscillibacter sp. (assembly GCA_014799845.1). Lineage (GTDB taxonomy): Bacteria > Bacillota > Clostridia > Oscillospirales > Oscillospiraceae > Pelethomonas. The sequence goes on from JAAVHF010000073.1 coordinate 840, forward strand.
GATCCCCCTGACCATGGCCATCATGGACGGCATGGAGGTCAGCGTGGGCGAGAGCCTGTTCACCATCCCCATCAACAACATCCGCTCCTCCTCCCGGGTTTCCGCGGACGAGGTCATCCGGGACCCGGCCCGGGGCGAGATGATGAAGTTCCAGGGGAATTTCTACCCCATCATCCGGGCCAAGGATCTTTTCGGCCTGGAGGACGGCCACGACAACATCGAGGACGGCATCGTCATCTGGCTGGAAGCCGGCGAGCGCAGCTACTGCCTGTTCGTGGACGACCTGCTGGGACAGCAGCAGATCGTGGTCAAACCTCTGCCCAACTACGTCAACAGCTTCGACATCAAGAGCTGCGGCATCACCGGGTGCAGTATCATGGGCGACGGCAGCATCAGCATCATTCTGGACGTTGCCAGCCTCTACAGCGCCGGCCAGGGGATGTTTTAAGCTAGAGAAGGGAGTAAATCAATATGCCAGAGGAAAATGGACTCTTTGCCAGAGAGACTGACGCCCCCATCCTTCCCGAGGATGCCGCGGCGGAGCTTCAAACCGACAAGTATCTCATCTGTATCTCCGACAATCTGCTCTACGGCATTTACGCGGAGCAGGTGGAGACCATCATCACCGACCATTCCATCACCCGTCTGCCCCGGGTGCCCCACTACGTGCGGGGCATCATCAACCTGCGGGGCCAGATCATCCCCATCATCGACATCCGCCTCCGCCTGGGCAAGCCCGAGGGTGAGGACAGCTGCATCGTCGTGGTCAACGAGGGCAGCGACTGCATCGGCCTGCTGGTGGACGGCGTGGACAAAATGGTGGACGTCAATCGGGATTCCATCCTGCCCATGCCCACCCAGAATCCTCAGAAGCTGATCTCCGGCATGTGTTCCCTGCCGGACGGAGGGACGCTGCTGATCCTTGACTGCGGCCTCCTGCTTCACGAATAAACCGCAGAGGGGGAAGCATTGCCATGTTGACGACTATCAGCAACGACGATTTCAACAAGCTCGTCAAATTCATCCACAGCCAGTACGGGATCGACCTCAGCCAGAAGCGGCAGCTGGTCACCAGCCGCCTGTCCTCCCTGCTCGCGCAGAAGGGGTACAATGATTTCGGACCCTTTGTCGCCGACCTGCTGAAAAAGCAGGACCCGGCGGACATGGAGCTGGTGCTCAACCGTCTGACCACCAACTATACCTTCTTCATGCGGGAGGAGGAGCATTTCCACTTCTTCCGGGACACCATCCTGCCGGATCTGGTGAAGCGCCACCAGCGGGACAGGGTGCTGGCCATCTGGAGCGCGGGGTGCTCCAGCGGCGAGGAGCCCTACAACATCTCCATCATCATCAAGGAGTTCCTGGGAGCGCAGGCCAACCAGTGGGACACCCGCGTCCTGGCCACCGACATCTCCCAGAAGGCCCTGGCCTCCGCCAAGCGGGGCGTCTACGAGCTGCCGGACACCATCCCGCCGGCCTGGAGGAAGAAATACTTCCAGCCCATGCCCGACGGGAACGGGAAGCAGTTCATGGTGGCCCCCGTTCTGCGCAACAACGTGATCTTCCAGACCTTTAACCTGATGGACCCCATCAAGTTCCGCCTGAAATTCGACGTAATTTTCTGCCGCAACGTGATGATCTATTTTGACCAGCCCACAAAGGACGCGCTGATGCGGCGGTTCTATGACGCTCTCGTTCCCGGCGGCTATTTCATGATCAGCCACTCGGAGAACCTCAGCAAGAACTCTCCCTTTACGACGATAGCGCCCTCCACGTTCCAGAAAAAGGTCTGAGCGGAGGAGCCGCGTCTTTTCCGAACCTATTCCATAAGTAAGGAGGCCCGATCGCAACATGTGGTCTGCCAATAAAAAAATCCGCGTCATGGTGGTGGACGACTCTGTTCTGGCCCGCACAATCATCACCCAGGGACTGGCCAAGCACCCCCGGATCGAGATCGTAGGCACCGCCTTTAATCCCCGTGACGCTATGGCGAAGATCCCCCAGTACCGGCCGGACGTCATCACCTCCGACGTTGAGATGCCGGGCATGAGCGGGCTCGACTTCCTCAAGGAGCTGCTGCCCAAGCATCCCCTGCCGGTGATCCTGGTGTCCACGCTGAATCTGCGGGTCTTTGACGCCCTTTCCGCCGGGGCGGTGGATTTCGTCCGCAAGCCGGACTCTATCCAGAGCAACGAGACATTCATCAACAATCTGACGCAGAAGGTCATCTCCGCCGCGGGCGCGAAGGTGCGTCAGGCGCCTCCCAGCAGCATTACCAGGGCCGCTCCTGTCACGCTTTTGGGGCAGCGGCCCAACCTGGATCAGGTGATTATCGCTCTGGGCGCTTCCACCGGCGGCACAGAGGCCACTTTAGAGGTCCTCAAGCGCCTGCCCGCCGACATTCCGGGCATGCTCATCGTGCAGCACATGCCCACGGGCTTCACCCAGATGTATGCCGAGCGGCTCAACCGCCTGTGCAACATGGAGGTCCGGGAGGCCAAAAACGGCGATGAAGTACGCCGCGGTCTGGCGCTGCTGGCTCCGGCGGACTACCAGATGCGCATTGTCCGCAGCGGCACCCGGTACACTGTTGCCTGTACCCAGGGGGAGAAGGTCAGCGGACACCGTCCGTCGGTGGACGCTCTGTTCTTCTCCATGGCGGAGCAGGTGCGGTGCAAGATGGTGGGCATCATCATGACCGGCATGGGCCGGGACGGGGCGGACGGCCTGCTGCAGATGCGGAAAGCCGGGGCGTACACCATCGGTCAGGATAAGGAATCCTGCGTGGTCTACGGCATGCCCATGGTAGCCCAGAATATCGGGGCCGTGCAGATCCAGGCGTCCTGCGAGAATATTGCCTCGGTCCTGCTGCGGCAATTGAATACGCTTTAATAATGAAGCTCTGAGACTGCGAGTTTCAGGGCTTCTGCTATGTTCGAAAGCTGCCGTCATTCACGCCCAAACCGCCGTCATAATTGTATCCGGTTTTTCTCTCCGGCTTATCTATCCCTCTTCCGGAGGGAGGGGCCATATTCCGCGGAAGCCGGTAAGCGCATCTGCGGAGATAATGAATAAAAACGGACCGGGCGCATGGCCCGGTCCGTTTTTGTCCAGCGGAAGCTTACAGGTTCTTCTCGTAGGACTCGATCATCTTCTTGACCATCTGGCCGCCCACGGAACCGGCCTCACGGGCACTGATGTCACCGTTGTAGCCTTCCTTCAGGTTGACGCCAACCTCGCTGGCGGCCTCCATCTTGAACTTGTCCATAGCCTCGCGAGCCTCAGGAACGTTGATGCGGTTGTTCTTCTTAGACATTTCCTTTTTCTCCTTCTCCATTTTTGCGACGGCGATGCGTCCGCAGAGAAGGATCGGGCGGGGTCCGCTCCGGCCTCTTCTGTTTTCACTTCGCCATGGAGCGGACTTTTTGTTCCCGCCCTTGTCGCACCCATAGCATTTGCAGACCTCCGCCGAATATGCCCGCGGACCGGACGGTAATTTTTTGAAAGAGTCCTGGGCGGACGGCCAATCTCGCTCTTGCCTGCGGTGTTTGACCAAGTTCGCCGCACGCTAACGGCTGATGCCTCTGATTGAAAGAAAAAGGTCCTGGGCGGACGGCCAACCTCGCTCTTGCCTGCGGTGCTTGCCCAAATTTGCCGCATGGTAACGGCTGATGCCTCTGATTGAAAGAAACGGTCCTTTACCGTATTTTTTCAATCGGCAGCCAAATCTGAACATTCCGCTCTGTTCTCGGCGTCCAGTGGTACACCGCCAGCTCAGGCGCCTGGGCCAGCTGGAATCCCATCTCCGGCATCCACTCCGTCAGGATCTGAACTCTGGAGCGAAGCAGCTCAAAATAATCGTCTATGGGCCGCTCCTCAACGGGCGTTTCAAAAATGGCATAAGTCGTCTTAGGAATCGCAATATTTTCCAGCCCCAGGCTCTCCACAAAATCGACGCCGGTCACCTCCCTGTCATACAGGTGGTTCCGTTCCCATTCGCGCAGCTGGTGACAGTAGAAGAAATCATATCCCTCGTCCGTTACATTTTTAATGACGCAGTAAGCATCCGCGTTTTCGGCCGCGCCCCGCAAAAACCACTGCTTGCCCCGCGTTGTGACAAAAAATTGTTCCTCCTGCACCTCGCGCTCCTTCCCATAGGGTGTCCCGGTAAAATGCGCTTTGTACCCCGTCAGGATCATTTCCGGTTTTTCTTCAATTCGATAATTCATAAGTCTGCCGCCCTCCAATGAAAATTTCAGTATAAGGCGGGAAAAGGACTTCAGCTTCACGCCGCTGCCGCGGGCCTGCGATGGCAGCACGCCGTGGAACTTCTGGAACGCTTTCGCAAAGCTGTCCGGACTTTCATAGCCGTATTTCAAAGCGGCGTCAATCACCTTTATACCGCCCCCAGCCAATTCCGCGCCCGCCAGCGACAGCCGCCGGCACCGGATGTATTCCCCAATAGTAAAACCGCAGAGAATACTGAACACCCGCTGAAAATGATAGCTGGAAGAAAAACTCTCCGCCGCTATATCGTCATAACAGATGTCCTCCGTCAGATGCTCCTCGATGTAATCGACCGACTTTTGCAGTCCGGTGATCCAGTCCATCCTGCTCCCCCCTTGTCTGGCCGTATTTTATCACAAGGCGGCGCTGCCCGCCCGACCTCGAATGCGCAGCAGTATCGGCTATGGAAAGAGCCGGACACTGCATCCGGCTCTTTCACGTTCTAACTTAAATATTTGTGGAAACAAAATGATTATACCGTTTTTTCACGCCAGACGCAAGACCTTACAGCTCCCGTCTCTTCTGCCGGGCGCAGGTCCACCCGCACAGTCCCAGCCCCGCCGCCAGCAGCACAACCATGCAGACCAGTTCGCTCCCCTTGGGATTGTCCAGCCCGCCGAGACCGGCTTTATTGACAAAAAACGGGGCCTCCAGCGCCCAGCCGGCGATCCCCAGCCCCACTACCAGGAACAGCGGCACGGCTTTCAGCAGCATAGGAACATAATTTGCGCTGAACTGTGAAAGAAACACCGCCAGAGCGCCAGCGGCCAGCGCAAAAGCGAAATTCATCCCTATCAGCACCAGGATAAACTGCCCATAGGTCCAATCGAACCACGGGTCCCCGCCATTGGCGCAGAACAGCGGGCAGTCCCACAACGGCAGCGCCCCCTGCGCGGCAAAAACAGCGAAGTAGAAAATCAGGTTCACCAGCGCCAGCAGCAGCGCGGAGGCCAGCGCGGCCGCCGCCTGGGTCCATACGACCCGCCGTCCCCGGCGGGAGGCCCACTGCATGGCGTCTGTCCGCCGCATCCGGTCCCGGACCAGGGTAGGGGAGAGCAGCAGGATCACGCTGAGTACCGTCCACATGGACAGATACTTCCCCCAGTCCCCGGTGTGGTCCGATACGCCGGCGGGCAGGAAGCTGAACCCCTCTGTGCGGATGGACTCCTCCAGTTCGAGGATCCGCGCCTGGGCCTGGGGAGGATGGTTGTCCAGAAAAGGACTGTTCCGCATATCGAAGGTCCCGTCCATAAAGCCGTCATAGAGGGCCGTAATCAGTCCAAAATCATTGACAGGCTGATAGAGCCGCCAGAGTTCGCTGCTGATAGAGCCGCCCGGCTTCATGAATTCCTGCTCCCGGGCTCTATATGACTCGCAGTCCGTGATGCCCGCTTCCACCGCCTCGGGGATCTTTTTTACTTCCCGGTTAAAATTTTCCACCAGTTCTTCGTACATGGCGTCCAATTCCGGGCGGACCTCCGCTGTCAGCAGGGGACCGTACCGCTCCGCCAGAAGCAGGGCGTTGTCAAAATTCTGCGTCCTGGGGATATACTCAATATAGAATTTTGGCCGCAGGAAGAAAAACAGCACCCCCAGTACCGCCAGCGCGGCCAGAATACCGGGCCGCCAGATTTTCCGCATTTCCTGCCAAAACAGGCTCATACCTTCACGTCCTTTCTATCAAACCGCCTCAGGGCCAGCGCGGCCCCGCCCCCGCCCAGCAGCAGCCATATGACCGTGGTAACCGTCTCCTGCCAGGGAATAAAGTACATGATACCGCCCTCGGTGAACCACCCCAGCGTCTGGTCCCACAAGCTGGTGGGCAAAAAGGACAGCGGCATAAACACCGCCCAGCACCCCTGTAAATAGCCGGTGTACCAAATTGCCCAGCCACCCACCACCAGGATCATCAGTCCCACGGCGGAGGCGTAAGCGTTCCCCACCAGCGTTCCGCAGACCGCCGCCAGCAGCGTAAACACCACCACAAGCGCCGCCCCAAGGGCGATCACCGCCAGCAGATAGCTCCCGGCGGTAAAATCCGCCCAGGGCAGGAAAGGCCGGTAGGTATCATAGCTGAACTTGCTCTCATGAAAAATCCCGGTATTGAACTGGCTTGCCATACTGGCTCCCCAGACCCCGGACCAGTCCCACAGCGCGAAGCAGGCCGCAAAGCTGACCACAGCCAACAGCAAATATAACGCCAGCGCAGCCGTCACCCCCGCCAGCACCTTGGTCCTCCACAGCCTCCTCCCGACCCGGGAGGAGCAGACCGCCGCCGTGGTCCGGCTGACACGCTCATGCTCCATCAGGCCCAGCATCGCCAGAATCCCCAGCAGAATTCCCTCCGTCAGCAGCGCCTTAAAGAAAATCTTATAGAGGACCCCGTTGGCCTCCAGCGTGACCGGTCCCGCAAAGAAGTCCATTGCCGCGCCGGTCCGCGCCAGATGTTCCGCCCGATGCGCGGCCTGCCGCAGCTTCCAGTCCATAAGGGCCCCAGACAGAGGCGAACCCTGGAGCAATTCGCCATACATCCGTCTCTGCCCGTCGCTGTCATAGTGTTCCAGCGTATTGTCCATCCGCGTGAGAAACGCCAGCAGCTCCTCCCGGTCCTCCGTCCAGGGCAGCTGGGCAAATCCCTCCACAAAGGCCTCATCCACTCTCTGTCCCAGCTGGGCCGCGGCCGCGCTGCCCTCGTTGAACTCCCGGCAGGTCCACTTGGCAGCCAGCAGCAAAAAAGCGTTGAACGCCACGCACAGCGCCAGAAACGCCCACAGCGCGGGCATCCCCGCCAGCTTCCGCCATTCATATTTCAGCAGCGTCATTCCGCTTCCTCCCGGTAAATGGCAAGGAACGCGTCCTCCAGCCCAGGCGTCACCGCCGCGCCGCCCACGGGCGGCACATCGCACAGCAGCCGCACCACGGCCCCGTTCTCCCCCTGCCTCTCGCTGAGGAGAAACTGTCCCGGCTCTGCCTCCGTCCCCGCCGGAACCTCGAACACCTTTCCCTGAAACCGTGCGCAGATGGAAGCCGGACTGTCACAGCAGTAAAGCCGGTGATCCCGGAACATCACGATCTGCCCCGCGATCGTCTCAATATCGGACACAATATGGGTAGAGAGAATCACAATCCTGTCCGAAGCCAGCGAGTGAATCAAATTCCTGAACCGAACACGCTCCCGTGGGTCCAGCCCCGCCGTAGGCTCGTCCAGGATCAGCAGTTCCGGCTCATTGAGCATGGCCTGGGCAATCCCCACCCGTTGCAGCATCCCGCCGGAGAACTTCTTCAGCTTCTTGTTCGCCACATCCTCCAGCCCCACCAGCTTCAGCAGCCGTTCGATCCGCTCCTCCGCCTCCCGGCGCGGGATGCACTGCAAGGCGGCGGCATACCGCAGAAACTGCCTCGGGCTGTAGCCGGGATAATACCCGAACTCCTGGGGCAGATAACCCAGCAGTCCCCGGTAATTTTCGTCCAGCGAGTGAATATCTTCCCCGTTCCACAAAATCTGTCCGGAGGTAGGAAACAGCAGCGTTGTCAGCATTTTAATAAGCGTCGTCTTTCCCGCCCCGTTGGGGGCCAGCAGCCCGTATACCCCGGGGGTAAACGTCAGGGAAATATCCTCTAACGCGGTAAAATCTCCATATTTTTTCGTCACATGTTCAACGGAAAGCATAAACATAACCTCCTCTATCCGGTCTTCTCATCATCGTCCGCAGCTGCCCCGCGCAGAACGCCAGCCCTGCCCCGGCCAGCAGAAAAAAGACGGCGGTAGGGACCTCATCCAGCGGCAGAACCGTCCCTCTATCCAGAAAGAACAACCCCAGCACCGCCCACAGCGCCGCCGGAACCACCGGCCCCCACTTCGTCCTCCGGCAGGCCAGCGACAGCGCCGCGTGGAGAAACAGACTGGAAAATGACACCCCCAGCATCCGCCCCAGCGGCATTTCTCCGCCGCTTGCCTGCCACAGCAGCAGATTCACCGGCACGCATACCAGCACCGCCGCCCCGCCGAACAGCAGCATCCGCAGCGCCATCAACGTCTGCAAGGGCATCCGGCACGTCCTCTTCCACTCCAGCGTGCCGCTGAGCGACTCCTTCCACATGGTCAGCCCATGGGCGGCGGCATACAGCAGCGGCGAGGACAGGAAGAGTATCACCGGCAGCAGAGCGGCCAAGTTATCCGCGGGCGCAAACGCCAGCATCGCCGGCATTACCCCCAGCAGCACCGCCAGAAACAGACAGTCCTCCACCCCGAACACCAGCGCGTACAGCGGCAGGCTCCGCCACTCCGGCCGTTCCGGCGCGAGCGCCTCGTCCAGCACCCAACCGATAGAGGCCTTCCGCTCCATCGGTGTAGGCATGGGAATACGGTCATGGTCACGCATAAGGCCCAAACTCCTTTCTCAGCCGCCCCAGCAGGCGGTAGTATTGGCTCTTGACAGCGCTCTCCGACTGCCCCAGAATATCCGCGATTTCCGGAAACGTCTTTTCTCCGTAGAGATGCAGCCGGAACACCGCCTGCACCCCCGGGTCCAGCCTCGCGACAAATCTCTCGATCCGTTCCAGCATCTCCCGGTCCTGCACCCCCAGCACGAAATCCTCCGCCACGGGCAGATCCAGCTCCTCAATCGGCACCGCCACCGGACCCGCCCGCCTCCGTGCGTCCACCGCCTTGTTGGCGGCGATGCGGTAGAGCCAGGTCCTAAACCCCGCCTTCCTCCGGTCATAGGAGGGCAGCGCCCGGAGGACCGCCAGAAAGATATTCTGGGTCAGATCCATGGCGTCCTCCTTGTTCCCAATCTGCCGGTAAGCAAAGCGGTAGATCTCATCATAGTAGGCGTCGATCAGCCGCTCCGCCGCCTGCCGGGAGCCGTGCCGCTGAACCTCCCGTATCCATTTCTGCTCCTGATCCACCGCCTCACCGCCTTCTGTTCTTATATTCGCGCCAACGGACCAAATCGCCGCACCTCAGTATACCATTTTTTCACAATACCGCAAACAAACCGGATATGTAAAATATACTTGACAAACCGACGAACATGTTTTACAATAACGACAGAAAGGGGAGGTGTTATATGTCGGATGCAACCATAACGTTAATCACCGGCCTGCTGTTTGTTTTCGCCCTGTCTGCTTTCATCTGGCCGATTGCGCTGGGTATCCATCTGGAGCTGGAGGGCCGGAAGAAGCTGGGCGAGCCGCCCCAATACGATGAGCGTCAGAAGCTGGCCCGCCAACGGGCCGGGAACCACGCGATGTACGTGCTGCTGACCTTTCTGGTGTTGTGGGCAATCGTAAACCAGATCGGGTGGTTCGCCTGGACCAACTCGATTCTGGACCTGGTTTTGTGTGCGCTAATCCTGACCTGGTGCGTATGGGCCTCGGACTGCATCCTGCACGATGGATTTGCCAGCTGGAAGAATAAGCAGAAAAACCCCAATGCCATTTCCGGGACTTACAGCGTATGGATCATGCTGTTTGTTCGACCATTCTGTGCTTATGGGATCACGGCCTCCTGGATGCCGTACATTTTTACCTACGTCAATATAGCGGTTTTGTGCATCGTATTGATATATAAGGCCCGGAGAGACAAAAAAGCGGCACAGGAGGAGGATGCGCCATGAATACATCCGAAAAAATCATCCTTACCGTTTTAGTGATTTTCGCCGTGCTGGTGTGGCTTATGCCGATAGTGGCGGCAACGTATATAGAGCAGCAGGAGCGCAAAAAGCGCGGTGAGCCGGACGAGAGTAGGGCCCAATACGACGAGCGTCAGAAGCTGATCCGGCTGGAAGCCGGCACGCACGCACTGTATGCCCTGGGCGGCTATCTGCTGGTTTGGATGGTGCTTGAGTTTCTGGATGTGCCGCTCTGGGAGCCCCGGACGCTCACACTGTTGGCAGCCGGACTGCTGCTGGCAGTGGTCGTATGGAACGGCGAGTGCATCCTGCGGGGCGCGATGCTGGGGTTCAACCAGCGGAAAAATGAGGCGAGTCAGATCATCCTGTATTTTTCGCTGGGCCTCTGCTGGCTGGTCATAGGCGGCTCAAACCTGGAGGCCATGTCCGGTTCTCTGGGAGCAATGCAGATGCTCATGGGAGCCAGCTTCCTCATTCAGGGCGGTCTGATGCTCTACGCGCGGCATAACCGGAAGCTGGCAGAAAAACAGTTGGACGCCGGGGACGGTGAGACATGAAAAATCTCCGTCTCCGCTCCGCCCGCGCGGCCAAGGGCCTGAGCCAGCAAGCCCTTGCGGACCTGGTGGGCGCGTCCCGCCAGACCATCAACGCCATCGAGCAGGGGGACTACAACCCCACCATCAATTTGTGCATCGCCATCTGCCGCGCTCTTGACAAGACTCTGGACGACCTGTTCTGGGAAGAAAAATAAAAAATGCCGCCGGAGCGCAAGCCCCGGCGGCATTTTCTGTGATTTTACTTCCCGAAATTCTCGATAATGTCCACGATCTCCATGCCGATCCTCTGCTGGGCCTCCTTGGTGGCCGCGCCGATATGCGGGGTGCAGGAGACGTTGGGATGGGAGTACAGCGCGGAATTGGTGGCGGGCTCGTCGGCGTAAACGTCCAGACCGGCGGCGCGGACCTTGCCGGAATTCAGAGCCTCCAGCAGATCCTCCTCGTTGACGTTGTCGCCGCGGGAGGTGTTGATGAACACCACGCCGTCCTTCATCTTGTCGATGTTCTCCTTGCAGATGAGCTTCACGCCGTTGAGGCTGGGCGTGTGGAGGGAGATGAAGTCGGCGCGCTCCAGCAGCTCGTCCAGCTCCACGTACTTCATGCCGATCTGCTCCTCGATGCCGGGAACATGGAAGATATCCTGTGCGATGACTTCCATGCCGATGCCCTTGGCCATGCGGCCCAGAGCCTGGCCGATGCGGCCGAAGCCGATGATGCCCAGGGTCTTGCCGCCCAGCTCGAAGCCCTTGCCGTAGGCCTTCTTCTCCCACTTACCCTCGCGCATGGTGTGGCCGGCGACAGACAGGAAGCGCGCGCAGGAGAACATGTGGCCCATAGCCAGCTCCGCCACGGAGTTGGAGGAGGCGCGGGGGGTATTCTTCACGGTGATGCCCGCCTCTTCGGCGTACTTCACGTCGATGTTATCCACGCCCACGCCGCCGCGGATGATGAGCTTCAGCTTGCCGCCCTTGGCCTCGTCGATGTGGTTGGCGCGGACCTTCGTGGCGCTGCGGACTACCACGGCGTCAAAATCCTTCAGCGCCGCGCCCAGCTCCTCGGGGGCGTAGAACTGCTCCACGACCTCGTGGCCGTTCTTCTTCAGCTGCTCCAGAGCGGTCTTATCCATGCCGTCAGTAACTAAAACTTTCATAATTGCATCATTCTCCTCAATTTTATTTTTCAATGACTACATTCCCGTTTTCATCCAGCAGAGGCGTAAGGCTGGAAAGTGTGAACGCATCTCCGCCTGCCGCGAGATAATGGACGCCCGTCGCCGTGTCGCAAATCACGGAAAGAGCGCACAGGCCGATGGTGTGGGATTCTTTCACCACAAAGCGTTCCTGCTTTTTGGGGGTGTCCTTGTCCTTACCGAACATCTCAGCCGTTTTCCGCCTCGAATTTCTTCAGGAACTCCACCAGCGCCTCCACGCCTTCCTTGGGCATGGCGTTGTAAGTGGAAGCCCGCAGGCCGCCCACGCTCTTGTGGCCCTTGAGGTTGTCATAGCCCGCGGCCTTGGTGGCGGCGACCACCTTGGCGTCCAATTCCTTGTCGCCGGTGACAAAGGGAATATTCATGAGGGAACGGTACTCCTTATCGACCGTGCCCTTGAACATTTTGGAGCCGTCCAGGAAGTCGTACATGACCTTGGCCTTGTCGATGTTCATCTTCTCCATGGCTTCCAGACCGCCGATGCTCTTGAGGTACTTGAACACCTTGCCGCAGCAGTAAATGGCCCAGCAGTTGGGGGTGTTGTACATGGAGCCGTTGTCGGCGTGAGTCTTATAGCTCATATACAGCGGGGTCTTGGGGTCCAGCTCGGCGTCGTCCCGGATCAGGTCCTCGCGGATAATCACAACCACCATGCCGGCGGGGCCCACGTTCTTCTGCACGCCCGCGTAGATCAGGCCGTAATCGCTGACGTTGCAGGGCTTGGACAGGAACATGGAGCTCTGGTCGCTGACCAGCACATGGCCCTTGGTATTGGGCAGCTTGTTCCAGGTCACGCCGTGGATGGTCTCGTTCTCGCAGATATACACGTAGTCGGTATTCTCGGGAATGTCCAGATCGCTGCAATCGGGCACATAGCAGTAGTTGCGGTCCTTGCTGGAAGCCACCACTTGCACGTCACCGTACTTCTTGGCCTCGGCAATGGCCTTCTTGGACCACGCGCCGGTCTCCACGTAGCAGGCCACGCCGTTCTTCATCAGGTTCATGGGGATCATGGCAAACTGCAGGGTCGCGCCGCCCTGGATGAACAGCACCTTGTAGTTGTCGGGAATGCCCATCAGGTCCCGCAGGTCCTGCTCCGCCTCGTCGATGATCTGCTGATACACGGGGGAGCGGTGGCTCATCTCCATGACGCACATACCGGAACCCCGGTAGTTCATCATCTCGTCCCGGATCTCCTCCAGAACAGGCTCAGGCATGGTAGCGGGGCCGGCGGAAAAGTTATACGTGCGGTTGTATTTCATAGTTTTCGTCCTCCTCATAGTTGATGAGAGTCCAACTCTCTCCATCTGCCCCCCAGTATAATACAGGTCTGGAAAATAATCAACAGGTAAATTGAAAATATTTCAGCCAGCCAAACAATTTTTTTGGACCGGCACAAAAAAAGAAGGAATGCCTGCCTTGAAACATTCCTTCTTTCCTGTGTTCATTCCTGCCCGGACAGGTTTCCGGACGCCCCGTTGTCCAGCATTTGGCCCATCAGATTCATCTGGTCATAGACCGTAAAGGTGGTAGACAGATGATCCCCCGCCTGCGGCGGCACAGAATAGGTCTCACCGTTCCATTCCCGCTCATTCTGGCACTCGACCTGATAGGTCACCGTGATCTGTTCTCCATATTCCGCAGAGGCAGGAATCTCGCTTTCCAGGATGATGCGTCTGAAGCGGTCATTGTGGGCGCTGCTGCCGTGTTCCGCAACATAGGATTGATAATATTCCTCTAGCGCAGACAGCACCGCCTGTTCCAGGCCGTTTTCCGTCAGACCGTCATAGACAAGCTCCCGATCCGGCATGGCGGGGATCTCAAACACAAATCCAAAGAAAGCCCGCTGCCACTCATTGGTGAGTTCACCCGGGGGCTCAGGAGGTCCTCCGGCGGAAAGCTCCCTATCCGCGATTATTGTAGTTGTCAGTCCATATTTGGCCTGTATGGCGGCACTGAGCAGATCACCGTTTGGCAGTTCGAAAGCTGGAACAATGCGGAGCGAATAGTCCACAGCTGCCTCAAAATTCATATCGAACTTTGTAATGTTCACAAAGACCTCGCCAATGTTTTCCTTATCGCTGGTGAAGGGGTCCCGGGCAAAAAAATCGTTGAAGCAGTCGTTATAGTAGTCCCGCAAATAAGCGGCAGCCAAACTCTCGATTTCAGTCGGGTCCTTATAGGTGACCGATGTTGTTGGGGCAGAGGGCACATTCGCCACAAAATCCTCATACCGCTTTTGCCACGCGGCGATCTCCTCTCCATACAGCTGGAAGGTTTCCTTATGCCTGCGATAGCTTGCATCGTCAATTCCGAGAGATACCGTATCATCCCAATCGCTGTGAACCAGACAGGTATACTCCCTCGGCCCGCGGGAATCCAGATAGTGCATGGTAATGACGGCCTCGCCGGGACCTTCGGAATATACCAGGCCCTCGGGGTCCACCCTAGCCACCGCAAGATTGGAGGAAGAATAGGTAGCGGTATTACCCTGCTCCCATTCGGGCGGGGAGAACTTCCAGCCTTGTTGGTACGCGGTAAAAATCACCTCGCTGCCGTCCTCCTTTACTCTGACGCCGCCATCCAGGGTTATGAATTCTGACAGGCCGGCATCCTCCCACTCGCACCGCACCCGGCATGCAAAGTCCAGCGGCCCGCCCGCTCCCTCGTAGTGGGCGGATATGACAGCCTCCCCCGGCCCGACGGCGGTGACGACGCCGCTGTTATCCACCACCGCCACGCTCGTGTCAGAGGAAGCATACGTCAGGGCGTAGATCCCGGAAGCGTTGGACAGCTTGAACTGGAAGGTGGAGCCCGCGCCGCGCAGGGTCATCTCACTGGGCGCGGCAAAGACGCCGGCCGACAGGTCGGCCTCCAGCTGGGCGATTGCCTCCTCACGGGTGGGCAGGTCCCAGCTGCTGACCTGATCGTAGTACCACTCGGAGCAGAACAGGTCCATCACCGCGTTCCGCCGCTCCTCCGGCAGCTGTTCCAGCACCACATAGGCAAACTGGCTGGGATTCATGATATACATCCGATGGATCATGTAGGCGTATCCCTCCGAGACAGCCCCGTCCAGCCCTGCCGTGGCGGAGAGGACGTAGAGGTATTCCGCCATGGTCATGGAGCCGCCGTGCGCCTCCACATACTGGGTGACGGTCCCAATGATGTTGACCGCCGCCGCGGACCCGTCTCCCTCATCCATTCCGGCCTCCACCGCCGCCTGCCGCAGAAAGCTCCAGTCCATGTAGTTCATCAGCGGCAGCCACTCGTCCACATCCGCACCGCCCTGAATCTGCTCCACAATAGACCGCGCGTTTTCCATCATGGCCTCTTCCGTGAGAGCGGAGGCAGCGGGAGTAACCGGCGCGGACCGGGACAGGCGCAGGAACTCCGCGTAGATTTCATCAATGTTCTTCAGCCGCAGGTGCTCGCCGTCCTGGGTGTAGACGCCATACTGATACAGGATGAAATAGGCTGTGTCCCACCCCTCGCTGTTCCGGAAGGAGACCGAGACAGGCCAGCCGCCCATTCCCGCCGGGTCATAGGCGTCCTCGTACTCGAAGCTCTGGTAAAGCTCCCACAGCCGCGCCACCTCATCCGGGTCCGTGATATAGGAACTGTCGGCAGATTGAGAACTGTATGCCTGAGAGATGTAAACGGCGGAGGGCATATCCGCTCCCGGCGCAGGCTCCGGGTCCGTTTCCGCCGCCGCGGCCTTCCCGCCGAAGGTCACCGCCACCGTGCCGCAGACCGCCAGTGCCAGAAGCACCAGCGTGATTTTCCGCATCCTGGGCTGTTTGACGATCAGCGCGATCCGCTCCTTCATGGCCCGCTTTCCGGCGGTCATGGTGGTGGCGGTGCGCAGCAGCGCGGAGGGATTCCGTCCCCTGGACACCATGCCCAGCAGCGTATGGCCGTAATCGATCCGCGCCCCGTCACCCAGCCGCCGCAGGGCGGCCGCGTCGCAGGCCAGCTCACAGTCCTGTCTGCTCAGCGCCGCCGCCCACCACACCAGCGGGTTATACCAATGCACCGCCAGACACACGCACCGCAGCACGGCCCATACATGGTCTCCGTGGCGGTAATGCGCGTACTCGTGGGCCAGGATATGCTCCGGGTGTTCCGCACCCATGGCCGACCCATTTAAATAGACGGCGGGCCGGAACAGTCCGAACAGGCAGGGAGAGGGCAGTCCGTCCACCTCATACACCGGCAGTTTCCCGGACCAGGCGGCGGAAGGCAGCGCCAGCCGTTTCCGGCTCTTCCTCAGCCGGAGACAGAAAATAAAGTTTGAGGCAGCCATTGTCCCGCCAACGGTCACCATGCCGGTTTTCCAGATGATGTCCGGCCAGCTGTAAGCCCGCCGGGTGATCTCCGTCTCCGGGGCCGCCGGCTGATAGCCGGCAGCGGCATCCGCATCCGGATACGCCGCGTCAGACGGCACAGCGGGCCGGGGCTCCTGCCGGGGGAGCTGTCCGGCGGTCCCGTCGATCACCGGCTCCGGCAGATTGACCGGATCGGGGAAGGTCCGGTGGAGGGTTGTTTGAAAATCCTCCGCGGCCCCCAGCACGCTCACCGGCGCGGTAAACAGCGTCCCCGGGATCAGCAGTCTTGCCGCCACCAGCAGCCACAGCCCGTACTGCACCCCCGGGCTGACCCGTCCCCGCAGCGCCTGCCGCAGGATCGCCAGCAGCAGGATCAACACAGAAGAAGTAAGAACAATTTCCGTCATTTCCGGTCCCTCCTGGCTTTTTCCAGTACGGCGGACAGCTCCTCAATGTCCTGGTCGCTGAGCCCCCGGCCATCCGCCAGGGTGTTGACCATCATCCCCACGCTGCCCCGGTAGACCCGGCGCAGCAGGGACTCCGTCTCCTCCAGCGCCGCCCGCTCCCGGGGAACGGCGGGAGCGTACTGCCGGGCCCGGCCCCCCTCGGTGTAGGTCACGGCCCCCTTGGCCTCCAGCCGCCCCACCATGGTCACGATGGTGGACTTACTCCACCCGGCGGCGGGGCCCAACTCCCGCACCAGCTCCGTCAGCGTCCTGGGGCTTTTCTCCCACAGCTGCTCCATGATCCGCCACTCCCCCGCAGACAGAGATACAGAACGTTCCATATGATTTGCCCCTTTCATAATTGGTCTACACTTGTAAAACATATCCTACCATATTGTTCGACAGATGTCAACCTCTAATTTTGACCGCCGTGACTACGGGGAAACAGAAAAACACCGTACCCCCACGGGTACGGTGTTTTGTTCCTTCTATTTTGCGCGGGCCGGGTCAAGGCCGATCATTTGCAGGATCTCTTCCTTGTCCTTGCCGCCCACCTCCCGGCGGACGGGCTCGCCGTCCCTGAACAGCATCAGGGTGGGGATGCTCATGATCCGGTACTGGCGGGCCAGCTCCGGCTGCTCGTCCACGTTCACCTTGCCCACCTTGACCTGGGTCTGCTCCCCGGCAATCTCGTCAATGGTGGGAGCCAGGGCCATGCAGGGACCGCACCAGGACGCCCAGAAGTCCACCAGTACGGGCTGCTGCGCGTGAAGGACCTCCTGGACGAAGTTGTCCGATGTCAGTGTCACATGCGCCATTTTCAGATCTCCTTTCCGCGTTTTGTCTCTAGTATGCCAGATTTCCGGAAAAAAAACGAGGGAAATTTTGCCGGCGCCCGCCGTCAGGGCTCCACCCGGGGGTTGTAGTACCGGCCCCGGTTTTCATCGGGCTTTTTCCAGTGGATGGCCTGGGCGGGACAGCGGTGGAGACAGCCCAGACACTGCACGCACTTGGGCTTGATCCACGCCGGCTTGCCGCCGGAAATGAGAATGGCGCCGCAGGGACAGATCTCCTGGCACAGGCCGCAGCCGATGCAGTGGTCCGTCACCACAAAGGGCTTGGTGGAGCGCCCCCGGCTGTAAAGGGGATACATGGCCGCCGTCTGCGCCGCCGGGGCGGGGCCGCGGCAGCGGTCATAGTCTCCGATGCCTTTGGAGCGGATCGCCCGGCAGGCCTCGCCGATGGCCTCCTCGGCCTCGTCCAGGACGCGGGATGCCTCCGCCTCCTCCGGGACGGTGAACATGGGGACGTAGTTGTCCACCATGAGGATGCCGAACCGGGCGGACAGGGTCAGGCCCTTTTTCTTCAGCGCCCTGGCCAGCTGGCCCGCCGCGTCTCCGGTCCAATTGCCGCAGGTAAAGACTACATAGATATACGGGTCCCGGCAGCCAACCAGCTCCAGCTTCTCCAGAAAGAAATTCAGGATGCTGGGCAGGCCCTGGAAGTAGACGGGCACCACAAATCCGATCCGGGATTCCCGGGACGCGTCATAGGTGTACCTTCGGGCGCGTACGGCGTCCCGCAGGGAGATCAGCCGGTCGTCGGTGGCCGCGGCGACGCGCTCAGCCACATATTTGCTGTTGCCGGTGGCGGAAAAGTAGAATATCATTTCGGTTGCTCCTTCTGACCAGCTGGCCGGTCATGAATACAGGTTCTAATAATACACGGATTTCAGGGAATTTTCCAGCGAAAAATGGGGTCAGGCCCAGAGATTCTCCGGATACAGTCCGGCCTCCGTCTTCTGCCGCAGGGCTTCCACCACCTTGGGCTTGTCCTCCCGGTAGGTGACGCCGAACCACTTCTCTCCGCTGGACAGCACCCGCACCTGGGCCCGTCCCCGGTCCAGCATGTCGGTTACCATCACGGGCAGCTGAATCTCGCCCTCCTTCGGGTGAAGCGCCAGCGCGCGGTGCAGCAGAATGGGGAAGCGTTTCTCCGCCTCCTCCAGGAAGCTGCGCTGGAAGCCCCAGATGTTCATGGATACCAGCGTATCCCCCGTCAGGTAGTTCCAGTTCTGCCCGCCGTCGGTGGTGAAGCGGCCTCCCTCGCCTTCCTTCTCAATGTCCAGCTGCTCCACAATGTTCTCCAGCAGGCCGTCCCGGTTGGTGCGGCAGATGCCCCGGTTGACGCCGCCGTGGTCGCTGAGGGTCTTGCCCAGGTGGTAGCCCACCATGGCGTACTGGAAGCAGTCGGGCCGGTCCGTATGGTGGGCCAGGTAGTCGTACAGCACCCGGAACGCCTCGGGACCGTAGTAGTCGTCGGCGTTGATGACCGCGAAGGGACCGTTTATCAGCTTCCGGGCGGCCAGTACCGCGTGGGTGGTGCCCCAGGGCCTGCTCCGGCCTTCGGGGACGTCGAGCTCCTCCGTCAGGTCCGCCAGGTCCTGGAAGGCGTAACGCACGGACACGCCCTGGCTGATCCGGTCGCCCACCATATTGCGGAAATCGGTCTCCAGCTCTTTCTTGATGACAAAGATAACGGTCTCAAACCCGGCGCGCCGGGCGTCGTAGATGGAATAGTCGACGAGGCACTGCCCACAGCTGCCCACACTGTCCATCTGCTTTAAGCCGCCGTACCGGCTGCCCATCCCGGCGGCCAGAACGACGAGAACAGGTTTCTCCATAGGTTGTTTCCTCCATCTTTTTTGTGGTTCTGTCCCGGCGGCCCTCCGCCGGGATCATCCAGAAAAAGGATACCATATGGGGAAGCGAAAGTAAACTGTAAATCCGCTTCTTAATAAAAGTTTACAATTCTTCCGCTTTTTTCCGGGGACCCGCTCCGGCAAAGGCGGCAAGGTGCTTTTCAAACAGCCGCTGCCCCTCCTCCTTCAGCTCCTGCTCATAGCTGCTGTAGGCTTCCAGCAGCCGCTCGCCGTCCTCCGTCAGCACCGCGCCGCCGCCATTGCGTCCGCCGGTGGTGGAGTGGAGCAGCTTTATGCCCAGGCCCTGCTCCGCCTCCCGCAGGATGGTCCATGCCTTGGAGTAGGCCATGTTCATATCCATAGCCGCCGAGCGCAGGGAGTGGAGGGTCTGGACCCGCCGCAGCAGCATGGCGATGCCGGGGCCGAAGCACTTCCGGTCCGTGTAAAGGCGCAGCGTGATGGCAGGGTGCAGATTCGTGTCAGGCATGGGATCGTCCTCCTTTGACGGTTGGCTGGAACCGGTTTTCGTTCCCCGGGATCTGCGCGGGGGGAGACGCTTATATTATACCATGTTTTTGTCATTCCGGCAACGGAAAATGTAAGAACCCGGAAGACTGGCGGGCGGGAAGCCGGTACGCCCGTATTGACAGAGCGGTCACAGCCGTCATATAATCCGGATGACATCATCGCAGGAGGAAATGCTATGGACAGACAAGCGCTCGTCATTGCCAGCGTTGGAGCCAGCGTGCCGGAGGCCCTGAACGGCATCACGGCGGTGGAGGAGGCGCTTTCCGCCGCCGCTGAGGGGTATGTCCGCGTCCGGGCCTTCACCAGCCCCGCCATCCGGCGCGCTCTGAAGGACCGTGGAGAGGACGTGCCCGGCCTGAGCGAAGCCCTGGAAGCTCTCGCGGCCCGGGACGTCCGGCGGGTGATCGTCCAGCCCACCCATCTGCTGTACGGCTATGAATACGACCGGCTGAAAGCCGGGGCGGAAACCCTTTCGGGCCGGTTTGCGTCCCTGGCCGTGGGCCGTCCCCTGCTGGCGGACGGCGGCAGCATCCGGCGCTTCGCCCTGGGGCTCTCCCGGGACCACCCCGCGAAAGGCGGCGCGGCCACCGTGTTCATGGGCCACGGCACGGGGAGCGCCGCCCGCGCGGCCTATCCCGCCGTGCAGGACGCGTGGGACGAACTGGGCCGGGACGATCTCCTGGCGGGTGTGATGGAGGGCCGTCCGGGTCCGGAGGATATCCTCCGCCGTCTGGAACCGGGCGGGCCGCGAAAAATCGAGCTGCTGCCGCTGATGCTGGCGGCGGGGACCCACGCCCGGCGGGACATGGCGGGAGACTGGAAAATCCGGCTGGAGCGGGCGGAACATGCCGTGACATGCTCCTTCACCGGACTGGGCCAGCGGGCCTGGGTACGGGAGATGTACCGGGAGCGGCTGGAGGAACTGCTCTGAGGCGGGAAAAACAGCTTGCGTATCGCTCCGATTTGGTGCATAATAAAGGCATAGAACATACAGCCATTGGAGGACGCCGCCATGAATAAGAAACGCATCCGGCAGATGACCGGCAGCCTGCTGCGCCGGGTGACCACCCAGCCCGCCGCCAAATA
This sequence comes from Oscillibacter sp., assembly GCA_014799845.1. Classification (GTDB taxonomy): domain Bacteria; phylum Bacillota; class Clostridia; order Oscillospirales; family Oscillospiraceae; genus Pelethomonas. The sequence continues at coordinate 21,619 of JAAVHF010000073.1, forward strand.
CCTGGCCCCCCACCGGACCATGCTGCGCGCGCTGCTGGAGGAGCAGAACTACCTCCAGCGGTTCGCCCCCCTCTATAACGGCGGCCGCATCCCCTGCGCGGGCGTGCTCTCCCTGTGCCGGGAGGAGCTGAACGTCCTCTCCCCGGAACCGGAGGAGGGCTGGATTGCCTTCACCTACGACTTCGCCCGGAAATCCATGTTCCCGGAGGAGGACCTTCTCCCCCGGCAGGAGGCCCACGGCGCGGGTGCGGCCTTCTTCCTGTCCCTGCTCCAGGTCCTCTTTGACGCCGAGCGGTCCATGCTGCCCTCTGATCCCATGTGGGATCTGGAGCTGCTGGAGGAGAGCGAGCTGGAGGGCAGCGCCCACCAGGACAGCTACCGCCTGTTTCTGCGCTCCTACCGCCGGGAGTACGTCTATGAGATGATGCGCCTGGGGCTGGAAGCCACCCCCTGGCGGACCCTGGAGCACATCGCCGGGGTCCACCACGTGGCCGTCAGCGTGGCCCGGGACCTGAAGCGGGCGGGGGTGCCCATCGACCTGCCCCTGGTGTCCGCCAGCGCGGCGGGGCACGACATCGGCAAATTCGGCTGCCGTCCCGGCGAGCGGGTGCCCTATCTGCACTACTACTACACCGACCTGTGGTTCCTCCGCCGCCACATGGAGGACGTGGGTTATATCGCCGCCAACCACTCCGTGTGGGATCTGGAGCTGGACTACCTGTCCGCGGAGAGCCTGGCCCTCATTTACGCCGACTTCCGCGTCAAGCAGGAGCGGGGCCCCGACGGCCGGGAGATCACGAAGATCTCCACCCTGGCGGAGGCCTTTGACGTGATCCTGAACAAGCTGGACAACGTCACCGAAGAAAAGCGCACCCGCTATACCTTCGTCTACGCCAAGCTGCGGGACTTTGAGCGCTACATGGAGAGCCTTGGCGTGGACACCGCCCTCACGGGCCATCCCCGGGAAAGCGTCCCCCAGCCGGACGCCTCCCTCATGGACCCGCCCCAGGCGGTGGAGGCCCTGCGGATGCTGGGCGTGGAGCACAATCTGGCCCTCATGGGCCGCCTCACCGGGCAGCGGACCTTCGCCAGCCTGCTGGAGCAGGCCCGGGGGGAGACGGACTGGCGGCGGCTGCGGGCCTGCCTGGGGGTGTTCGAATCCTACTCCGTCTATCTCAGCCGTTCCCAGAAGGTGCAGACCCTGGCCTTTCTCTACGAGCTGCTGATGCACCGGGAGGGCGACATCCGGCGGCAGGCCGCGGCCCTTATGGGGGAGATCATCGCCCGGTTCCACGAGGGCTACGCCAAGGAGACTCCCGCCGATGCTCCCCCCGACAGCCGGGACGCCGCCGATATCGACCAGTGGCGGCTGTATCTGCCCCGGCTGATCCGCCCGGACCGGAAGCTGATGGCCCAGCACCGCCGCTGGATCAGCTTCACCCTGAAAATGGTGGTCAACTCCCTGCTGGAAAAGTGCGCCCCGGACAGGCAGGCGGTGTTCCTCCAGGAATTTCTCCGCTACTACCGCCGCCCCGAGCGGCTGGACGACGAGACCGCCTTCCAGCTGCTGGAGACCGCCACGGCCCTGCCGGTGGCGGTGCTGGCGGACTGCCAGCGATATGACCTGCTCTTCTTCGCCCAGTCCCTCTCCGTCCGGCGGGACGTGACCGTGCGGACGGCGGCGGTGCTGCTGCTGGAATACCTCCGGCCCGCCATCTCCGCCCAGGACGTGATCCTGGGCGCCCTGCGGGAGACCGACTGCCGGGACTGCCGTTCCCTGGCGCTGCTGCGGGAGCAGGCGGCGGGGGAGATCACCGGAGAGACCGGCCCCATGGTCCTGCCCCGGGAGGCGGTGTCGGAGATCTTCCTGGACAACCTGAAGACCGCCACCCCCTGGATCGTGAAGGAGGTCAACATCCGCCTGCTGACCCGGTTCGCCCGGGAGGGCGGCGGGAGCCTGCTGCACATCGCCACCCACCTGACCAATCTGGTGAAGGTCAGCGACCGGGTCACCGTCCGCCACGCGGCGGGAGCCGCCCTGCTGTCCATCGCGGGACTGCTGTCCACCGAGGAGCGCAACGAGGTTGCCGTGGAGCTTTGCCGGGGCCTGGAGATCGGGCAGCAGGAGTTCGCCAAATATATCCCCGGCTATCTGGGCCGGTTCTGCCTGTGGCTGCCGCCGGTGCAGCTGGAGGAGATCCTCGCCGAGCTGCAAAGCTCCCTGTGCTCCTCCAACGCCCGGGTGGTCTCCGCCGCCCTGGACACCGTGGGGGTGATCTACGAGGAGTACGACACCTACCGGGTCCGCTTCCCGGAGCCGGACGCGGTCTACCGCCGCCGCCGGGAGCGGCTGCTGGGGATGCTCCTCAAGGGCCTGGCGGGCTTCCGCCCGGAGGTGCGGCAGGAGGCGCTGTTCGTCCTGGGCCGGCACGTGTTCGGCTCGGAGGTCCTGGGCGTCCACGAGAAGCGCCGGGCCTTCCTGCTGACCCTGAAAAAGATCCTGGCCCTGCTGAAAACCGGCGGCGGGGACGAGCTGACCTTCTACTACCGCGCCGCCATGCTGGGGCGGCTGTACCGCTTCCTCACCGAGCAGGAGATCCTCTACGGCGGCTTCCGCTTCGAGGAGCCCCGGCCCATCGCCTTCTTCCCCGGCACCTTCGACCCCTTCACTCTGTCCCACAAGGGCATCGTCCGGGCCATCCGGGACCTGGGCTACGAGGTGCTGCTGGCCATCGACGAGTTCTCCTGGTCCAAGAAGACCCAGCCCCACCGCATCCGCCGCCGTCTGGCCTCCATTTCCACGGCGGACGAGTTCCACGTGTCCATCTTCCCCGAGGACTTCCCGGTAAACATCGCCAATCCCGCCAACCTGGCCGCCCTCCGGGCCGCTTTCCCCGGCAGGAAGGTGGCCATCGTGGCGGGCAGCGACGTGGTGGCCGGGGCCTCCTCCTACCGGAAGCCCCTGGAGGAGAACTCCATCCACACCTTCGACCACATCATTTTCCGCCGGGACCAGAGCGGCAGGGCCGACCCCCACGACTACAGCGCCATCACCGGGCGGGTGATCGAGCTGAAGCTGCCCACCCACCTGGAGGAGATCAGCTCCACCCGCATCCGGGAGGCCATCGACCAGGGCCGGGACATCTCCAACCTCATCGACCCCGTGGCCCAGGAGTTCATCTATCTCCACGGCCTCTATCTCCGGGAGCCCCAGGACAAGCCCCTGCTGCGGCTGGACGAGATCGGGTTCCAGCAGTGCGCCCAGCTGACGGAGGAGATCGAGGACGCCCTCCACGCCTCGGTCCTGGCCGCCCATCCGGACCCCGGCTGGCTGTTCGCCCGCCTCCGGGAGACGGAGGACCACCTGTGCGTCCTGCGCCAGGGAAAGACCGCCCTGGGCTTCGCCAGCTTCCGGTGTGTGGAATCCCACCGGCTGTTCTCCCGGCTGGGCAACGCCCAGCTCAGCGCCTTCATCCGCCGGGAGACCGGCGGGCGGGTGCTGGTCATCAGCGGCATTTACGTCCCCAAGGGCCCCGCCCAGCTGGATCTGTGCCAGCTGCTGCTGACCGAGGTGCTCACGCTCGCCCTGCGGCAGGAGTTCACCTACGCCCTCTACTGTCCCCTGGAGGCCACGGTGGCCTACGTCCGGGAAATCCTCAGCTTACAGGGCTTCGTCACCGCCCCGGTGACGGACCACGAGCAGGAAATCCTCACCGTGGACATGCGCCGCCCCATCGTCCTTACCCGGAACATCGAGACCACCATCAAGGCCCCCCTGAACGCCAACCTCCGGGTCCTGACCGCCGTGGCGAACGCCCACCGGCGGCTGCAAAAGGCCCTGACGGAGATGTATCCCGGCTGCCTGGTGCTGTCCATGTCGGCGGGGGTGGTGTATCAGCGGCTGCTGCGGCGGATCACCGAATGCAACGGCGTACCCCCCCAGCCCACCGAGCCAAGAGTTCTGGGGGACTGCATCTGCGTCCCCTTCGGTAAGATCCTGAGAGGCGTGGCGGTGCCCAATACCGTCACCAAGACCCTCCATACTGACAAGGTCTATGAGCCGGACCTGTCCCACTTCTCCGTGGAGGCCTATCCCTACTACGCCTCCCTGGCCGACCAGGTGCGGACCATCCGGGCCTTTGACCGTCCGGTGATCCTGGTGGACGACATGCTCCATGACGGCAAGCGCATCCACGCCATCGCCCCCCTGCTCTCCGAGACCGGAACCCAGGTGCGGCAGGTGCTGGTGGGCTACCTCACCGGCATGGGCCGGGACACCATGGAGCAGCTGGGCTACCCGGTGGACAGCGTGTACTATCTGCCCAACCTGCGCACGCGGTTTGTGGAGTCCACGCTCTACCCCTTCATCGGCGGCGACACCGTGCGCCGTTCCGAGCCCATGGCGGGGGGCCTCCACCCGGCGGTGAACCGCATCTTCCCCTACGCCGCCCCGGATTTCAACGAGGACTGCGCCGACGGCTCCACCTACCATCTGTCCCTGTGCTGCCTGGAAAACGCCCGGGACATTCTGCTGACGCTGGAGACGGAGTACCGGGCCCTCTACGCCCGGAACCTGACCCTCAGCCGCCTGGGCGAGGCCGTCATCCTGCCCCTCTGCCCGGACAAGGGCAGCTGCATGTCCTATGACCTGAACCGCGCCGCGTCCACCTATCTGGACAACGACATCGAAATGCTCAAGCGGCTGCAAGCCAGCTTCAAAATTGTAATAGGGTGACGAAATGCAATACGATCTGTATAAAAATATCGAAATATCCGCACAGGGCCTCTTTTCCGGCGAACCGCTGCCCAAAAGGGAGAAATACCGGGTCCACCTCCTGGCCATGGGGGACGTAGGCAGCACGTTGGCCATGGGCCTGCGGCTCATGGGCGGGGACGTGATCTCCGCTCTGGGTATCTGCGACCTGCGGGAGGGCGTGCCCCAGCGGTGGGAGTTTGAGCTGAACCAGATCAACGTCCCTGACGGGAACCGATTCCCCCCTGTAGAAATTGTCGATTTAGATCACATTCTGGACTGCGACGTATTTCTGTTCTGCGCGTCCCGGTTTGTGCCGGACACGGCGGTGAAGAGCGGGGACGTTCGCATGGCGCAGTATGAATTGAACCGGCCTCTGGCGGCAAGCTATGGCCGCATGGCCCGGGAGAAGGGGTTCAAGGGCATGTTCTGCGTGGTCAGCGACCCGGTGGACCAGCTGTGCCGGGCGGCGCTGCTGGAGAGCAATAAAAATGAAGCGGGGGAACTTGACTATAAAGGTCTCGCCGCCAATCAGGTGCGGGGATTTGGTCTGGGCGTGATGAACGCCCGCGCCATGTATTACGCACAGAAGGACTCCCGGTTTGCGTCCTACCTCACCGAGGGGCGGGCCTTCGGCCCCCACGGAGAGGGCTTGATTATCGCCAATTCTATCTGTAATTATGACGGCAGATTATCCCAGGAGTTGACAGAACTCACCAAGAAGGCCAATCTTGAAATGCGGGCGCTGGGCTACAAGCCCTATGTGGCTCCCGCCCTGTCCTCCGGGGCGCTGAGCCTCCTCGCCTGCCTGCGGGGGGAGTGGCAGTATTCTTCTGTTTTTTGCGATGGGGTGTTTTTTGGGATCAGGAACCGGCTCACCGGCAGCGGGTGTGAAGTGGAAAAGCTTGATATACCCGCTCCGTTGGCGGAGCGGATAGGCGAGACGATAGAGATGCTGAAGGGGATAGAGTAATCTTCGCGCCCTGCGGGCGCGAGGGCAGTTGTTTCGCCACCGGCCCCGGGAGCTGCCCGCCCCCGGACCCCGGGCCTACTTTTCGCCCACGCGAAAAGTAGGCAAAAGCGTGCCAGAACCTACGGTTCTGGACTCCCTTAGGCGTCGCCGCAGGCGACACCTTACTACGGGGGTTATTGGTTTTGCGCTCGTCCTGTAGTCCGTCCGGTCTAAACCGGACTGCAAATGCAGTTTCTGCTGCGCTGCGTCTATTTCAGGATGTAGCCGACAGCCCCTACCGTCTTGCTTCGGGTCCTCCCGGCGCATATATATGAAGCCATCCTGGTTTTTCCAGGATGGCTTTTTAGGTCAATATCACCCTAAAACAAATAGGTCAAATTGCCATAATAGATATGGTGATGGATATGACTAGATTACGTGCCCTTCGCGAAGAGCGCGGCTACACGCAAATCAAAATGCAGATGTTGACGGGGATCGACCAGAGCGACTATTCCAAATTGGAAACCGGGAAGCGGTACTACACCTACGAGCAATTGCGCCGCATTGCATTGGCCCTGGACACCAGTATGGATTATCTGGCAGGGTTGACCGATGAGAAGCGCCCCTATCTGCGAGCCTCCGGTGCCACAGTCGAAGAGTAACGTTAGAGCGTAACCGCGGACGCTTCGCCCACTGGCGGCCCCGGGAACCACGCAGAACAGACGGTCTTTCAGGTCGTAGCGTAAACAAAACCCCAAATAAGGTGTCACGCTCTGCGTGACGCCCAAGGGATTCTTAAACCGTAGGTTTAAGCGCGTTTTTGCCTACTTTTGCCGCGTGGCAAAAGTAGGCGCGGGGTCCGGGGCCGCGCAGGTCCCGGGCTATCGAATAGAAATCACTCGGAGCGGCCTGCAGGGCCGCAGCTTTAGATAAATTTCATCTACCATATGTAGACAGTTTTCATCTAGGTTATCCTACTGCTGGGTGATTAAGATGAAGACACGCATCAAAGACCTCCGTACAGACAAGGATCTGACACAGACCCAGGTTGCCGAAGCCATCGGCATCACGCAACGCAAATACAGCTATCTGGAAACAGGTGAACAGCAATGGCCGGATGAACTACTGGCGCGTTTGGCGGGGTTCTACCAAACCAGTGTTGACTACCTTCTCTGCCTGACCGATACCCCAAGTCCCTACCCCCGCAAGAAGCAGCGGTGAAGCGGCATATGAAGGGAACCATTTTTCCAGCTATTTTAGACCTCCTCTTTCCCCCAAAATGCGCCTTCTGCGGCAAACTGGTGGAAAAAGGAGATGTCTGTGAAGCCTGCAAAAACTCCCTCCCCTTCCGGGAGGAAGAAAACACCGCCCGGCTCATCGGAGAAAACCGCTATCTCTGTGCCGTGGCCCTCTACTACGACGGCCCGGCGGAGACGGGCGTAAAAGCCCTGAAGTTCGGCAAAAAATCCTGGCGGGCGAAGGTGTTCGCCCGCTATATCGCCCAGGCCGCGGCGGAGCAACTCTCCGGCGGGTTTGACGCGGTGACCTACGTCCCCGTGAGCCTCCGGCGGAATTTTGAAAGAGGCTTCGACCAGGCCCGCCTGCTGGCGGAGGAAACCGCGAAACTCTGGGGCCTCAAGGCGGAACCGACATTGAGAAAAATCCGCCACACCAGAGCCCAGTCCTCCCTGAAAAATCCCGCCCAGCGCAAAATGAACGTAAAGGACGCCTACGCCGTCCCGCGCCCGGACCGGGTGCGGGGCCGCCGCTTCCTGCTCATCGACGACGTATGCACCACCGGCAGCACCATGTCCGCCGCGGCGGACGCCCTGCTGGAGGCTGGCGCGGCGGCGGTCGTCTGCGCCGCTCTGGCGGGCGGGCACAGGAAAATGGAGAATCCGGGGGATTCTCTGGAATAATTTGGTAAAATTTAAGAAAGAAAGTCCTTCCAATCACTTGCAAAATTTGGATGGGCTTAGTATAATAGTTTTTCAGAGTATCGGCAAAGAATTTGCTTAAAATAGAATCGACAACTGACGAGGTGGAAAGGTATGTGCGCTTTCGCAAAAGATATCGGCATTGATTTGGGTACCGCTTCCGTATTGGTATACGTGAAAAATAAAGGGATCGTCCTCAACGAACCCTCTGTGGTGGCTATGGACAAGAACACCGGCAAGCTGCTGAAGGTGGGCGAGGAGGCCCGCCAGATGCTGGGCCGCACCCCCGGCAACATCGTCGCCATCCGTCCCCTCCGGGAGGGCGTGATCTCCGACTATGACATGACCGAGCGGATGCTGAAGGAATTTCTCCGCAAGGTGGCCGGCTTCATGGTCTTCAAGCCCCGGGTGATCATCTGCGTGCCCTCCGGCATCACCGAGGTCGAAGAACGCGCCGTGGTGGACGCGGGCATCCAGTCCGGCTGCCGCCGGGTGTACCTCATCGAGGAGCCCGTGGCCGCCGCCATCGGCGCGGGCATCGACATCACCAAGCCCGACGGCCACATGGTGGTGGACATCGGCGGCGGCACCGCCGACATCGCCGTCATCTCCCTGGGCGGCGTGGTGGAATCCGCCTCCATCAAGGTGGCCGGAGACCAGTTCAACGAGGCCGTAGTCAAGTATATGCGCCGCAAGCACAACATCCTGGTGGGCGAGGGCACGGCGGAAAAGATGAAGATCGCCATCGGCTGCGTGTATCCCAGAGAGGAAGAGGCCTTCATGGACGTGAAGGGCCGGTGCCTGCTCACCGGACTGCCCAAGACCATCACCGTCTCCTCCAAGGAGATGATGGAGGCCTTCGAGGAGCCCACGGAATCCATTCTGGAGAGCATCCACGCCGTGCTGGAGCGGACGCCCCCGGAGCTGGTGGCGGACGTGTCCACCAACGGCATTATGATGACCGGCGGAGGCAGCCTGATTTCCGGCTTTGACAAGCTCATCACTTCCCGCACCGGCATCGCCACCTCCGTGGCGGAAAACGCCATCGCCTGCGTGGCCGAGGGCACCGGAAGGAGCCTGGATATGATCACCGATATGCAGGAGGGCACCATTAACCTTTCCCGCCGCCGTCAGGTAAACTGAGGGAAACGCCGGCTTTTTTTCGGGCGGTTCTACAAAAATTTCTTTTTCTCTTGCAAAATCGGCGGGAATCTGCTAGAATAGTTCAGCGTCCTGCTTATTGGCAGTTTTCCCCTGTTTCACAGCAGTCCCGCCGCTGGCGGGTAAAACGCCAGAATTATTATCCTTTGGAGGTTTGCATACATGTCTTCTACAAAAAAGAAACCGATCAGCCAAAAGCGCGTAGAGCGGGAAAACGCGGAGAACCAGACCCTGAGCCGCGTCTATTATGTATTTCTGCTGGGACTTGCCGCCGAGTGCTGGCTGTTCCTGACCTACCGCATCTGGGCGGGGAGCATGCTCTCCACGGGCGTGATGTGGTTCTCTGTTCTGAGGGTCCTCATGTGGCTGGGCCTGGCGGCGCTGGTCCTCGGCGCCGTGGGGATTTATCTCAAGCGGCAGGACCGGAAGCTGCGCAAAATCTTTACCTGGGCCGCCGGTGTTGGAGCGTTCTTCGGACTGTCCGGCTGGATCATCACCTTTTTCCCGCCGGGCGTCATCACTGGCGTCACCGCCATGTGCATCCTGGTTCCCATCCTGGCGGTGCTGGCGCTGGTATATCTGCTGTACCAGCATGAATGCGCCCTGAGCACGGCTGTGCTCGCCGGGGCCATGTTCAGCGTGTGGCTGCGGGGCGCTTCCGCCGCCTCCGAGCGCTGGGGCATTGTGGTTCTGGCGGGATGCATCGTGGTCGCCGCGGCCCTGGCGGCCGCAATCTTCCTGACCAGTAAGGCCCAGAAGGATGAGGGCAGGGTGTGGAAGTTCCGCGTTTTCTCCGTGGAGTGCGATTACCGCATTGTTTACGCCGTGCTGGGAGCCGCAGCCATTGCCGTACTGCTCACGGCCTTTGTCCCCGCCGCGGCCTACTACCTCATGTGGGTGCTGGGCGTGCTGCTGTTCGCGGAACTGGTGTATTACACCACGAAGATGATGTAATATTGCTCTCTCCCAACCATTCAAAATTTTCAAAGGCACTATCCGGCAGGATAGTGCCTTTGATGTATCAATCGGCCCCCGGGACCGCTCCCGGGGGCCGCGCTTATTTCCGGATGATTTCCAACGGGCTGTCCTCCCAGCCGCCGTACAGGGAAAAACTGTCCTCCAGCCCTTCGGTCATGACGGCGGTCCCGTCCTCGCACAGGAGGATGAAGTCAAAATCGTGATGGGCCCGCCAGTAGTCCTCCGCCTTCTCCCGGCCCATGACAAACAGCGCGGTGGACAGCCCGTCCCCCTGCACGCCCCGGTCCGCCACAATCGTCGCCGAGACAAGGCCGCTTTCCGCCGGATATCCGGTGGATGGATCAATAATATGAATGTAGGTCACGCCGTCCTGCTCAAAGCAGCGCTGGTAGCCGCCGGAGGTGATCACCGCCTTGTCCACGATCTCCAACACTCCGGCATAGCCCCCCTCCGGGGCCTGTAAGGCCACCCGCCAGGGCGTTCCGTCCGGCTTTGCGCCCAGCGTCTGAACGTTGCCGCCCAGCTCCACGATGGCGGAGGTGACGCCCGCCCCGGCAAACAACTCCATCAATTGGTCCCCGGTCCAGCCCTTGGCTACCGCTCCCAGGTCCAGCTCCACACCCTCCGGCAGGGTAAGCCGTTCCCCTTCCAGCGCCGCGCGGGTGTAGTCCACATCCGCCAACAGCGCGGACAGCTCCGCCGCCTCCGGCACCCTGTAGTCTCCCGTGGTAAAGCCCCAGGCGCGGACCACCGGATAAATGGTCACATCCAGCGCGCCTCCGGTGCTCCCGCACAGGGCCAGCGCCTCCGCCAGCAGCTGCCGGGTCTCTTCCGAAAGTGAGACCGCCTCCCCGCCGCCGTGGTTGACCCGGTAAATCTCGCTGTTCTCGTCTGTAACGGACAGGAGGGCGTCCAGCTCTTCAATACGGGTGGCCGCTTTGCGGAGGACTTCCATCCCCTCTTCGGCGGGTTGATTGTAGACGGTTAAAGACATGATGGTATCCATCGCCATTACTTCCATACGGCAGGGATTGTATTCCTCCGCTGTAGAAGCGGAATCCCCACATCCGGAGAGCATCGATAATATCAGCAGAACAAACAGAAAGCGCGACAGTTTCATAAAAGGTTACCCTCCTCTAACTCGTTTCCCATTATACCTGTTTCTCTTCCAAAGAGCAAGAAATATCTTGACAAATTCCGGGAATTGGCTACAATAAGAAAAGCATATGTCATGACATATGCCAAACCGATAAAAGCAGGTACATAAAAATGGAAAACATCACGGCGTTTCTCAAACGTAAAAACATTGTCTTCTCCGCCAAACGCTATGGCATCGACGCGCTGGGGGCCATGGCCCAGGGCCTGTTCTGCTCCCTGCTCATCGGCACCATCCTGAACACCCTGGGCAGTCAGTTCCACATCGGTTTTCTCACCGCGCAGGTCATCACCATCAACGACGTAGGCTATACCATTGGCGGCATGGCCTCCTTCATGAGCGGCGCGGCCATGGCGGTGGCCATCGGCTACGCCCTTCAGGCCCCGCCGCTGGTATTGTTCTCCCTGGCCACGGTGGGCTATGCCTGCAACGCGCTGGGAAAGGCCGGCGGACCGCTGGCGGTGCTGTTCGTGGCGATTATTGCCGCCGAGTGCGGGAAGGCCGTCAGCAAGGAAACCAAAATTGACATTCTGGTAACCCCCATTGTGACCACGCTCATCGGCATCGGGGCAGCCTGGGTCATCGCGCCGCCCATTGGCGCCGCCGCCAGCGCCTTTGGGCAGCTGATCGTCCGGGCCACGGCCCTCCAGCCCTTCTGGATGGGCATTCTGGTTTCCGTGCTGGTGGGCGTGGCGCTGACGCTGCCCATCTCCTCCGCCGCCATTTGCTCGGTGCTGGGCCTCACGGGTCTGGCGGGCGGCGCGGCGGTGGCCGGGTGCTGCGCCCAGATGGTAGGCTTCGCCGTCATGAGCTTCCGCGAGAACCGCTGGGGCGGCCTGGTAAGCCAGGGCATCGGCACCTCCATGCTGCAAATGCCCAATATCATTAAAAATCCCCGGATCTGGATTCCGCCCACGCTGGCCTCCGCCATCACCGGGCCTGTTGCCACTTGTCTTTTCCGCCTGGAAATGAACGGAGCGGCCATCAACTCCGGCATGGGGACCTGCGGCTTCTGCGGCCAGCTGGGCGTATGGACAGGGTGGATCTCCCCCAGTGAGCAGGCGGTTGCCAACGGCGCGGCGGCGATCACGCCGCGCGCCATTGACTGGATCGGCCTGATTCTCGTTTCTTTTGTTCTACCGGCGGTATTGTGTTGGATTTTTGGTTCGTTTCTCCGTAAGATTGGATGGATCAAAGAGGGAGATTTGGCACTGGCGGATTGACGAGAGAGGCCCGGAGGCTTACGCCTCCGGGCCTTCTTCTTTGCCGCCGCCGCGCGGCGGCAGCGGCGCTATTCCTTATTACAGCTTCGCCCTGCCGGGCGGAGGACGGGGGCTAACTTTTCGCCCGCGCGAAAAGTTACAAAAGCGCGCTTAGGAAACTACGTTTCCTAAGAACCTTCCTGAAATACGGGGGTTATTTGTTTTGCGCTTGTCCTGTAATCCGTCCGGCCTAAATGAACCGGCTCCCGCGTATCGGGCGAATCGTCTATCCAACGATGTCATCGGCAGACCCTACCGCACCGCTTTGGGTCCTCCCGGGGCAGCCGCGATAGACGGTCCCCCCTTGCAGGGCAGTCTCTCTTTAACAGGCCGGCAGGCGGAGTCCTTCAAG
>JAAVHF010000074.1 GCA_014799845.1 Oscillibacter sp.
GCTTGAATGGGGTTCAAGAGGCCGCTGGTTCGAATCCAGTCACTCGGACCATGAAAAATCACCGAGAACGATAGGTTCTCGGTGATTTTTTGTATTTTGACGTAAATTTTGAACCTTTCCATGGTTTTTGGCTTTGTCTTGCAATAAGGGTAAATATCGGGTTTTACCGCCCTTTCACAGGTAGAACCAGAGGATAAGCTACAGATAAGCTACAAGGCCGCAAGCCGCTATCCCTTGCGTTTCAAGGCATGGCACTGGTTTCACCACGAAGCAGAATGCGGATACGTGAGGCACAGCCCAATACCTTGAAAATATCCCGCCATCCGCGTTTCCGGGCTGTCAGAAGAGAAGCGGATAAATCCGCTTCCCTCATCACAGCTTTTTGACAAACAGGCAGCGGATGGCGTTGAGTACCGCCAGAATCATCACGCCCACATCCGCGAAGATCGCCAGATACATATTGGCAATACCAATCGCGCCCAGCACCAGACAGGCAAACTTGACGCCCAGCGCCATGACGATGTTCTGATAGACGATCCGCAGACACTTCCGGGAAATCCTGATGGCCTTGGCAATCTTCATGGGGTCATCATCCATCAGAACAATGTCCGCCGCTTCAATGGCAGCGTCTGAACCCATCGCGCCCATGGCAACCCCGATGTCGGCCCTGGACAGCACAGGCGCGTCATTGATGCCGTCACCCACGAAGGCCAGCTTCGCCTTACCGGTTTTCATTTCCAACAGCTTCTCCACCTGGGATACTTTGTCTGCCGGGAGCAGCTCGCTGAATACCCAGTCAATGCCAAGGTCAGAAGCCACCTGCTCCGCTACTTTCTTGGCGTCACCGGTCAGCATGACCGTTTTTTCCACGCCCGCCGCTCTCAGCGCGGAGATCGCTTTCTTGGAGGTTGGCTTTACAATATCGGAGATCACGATATGCCCGGCATAGGCTCCGTTGATCGCCATGTGAATGATCGTACCAGTGTGGTGGCAGTCGATGTATGGAACGTTCAGATGCTTCATCAACTTATCATTGCCGGCAGCGACCTCCATGCCGTCTACCTTCGCAATGATGCCGTTGCCGCTGATTTCCTGGATGTCGCTTACGCGGGTGCGGTCAGGCTCCCTGCCATAAGCCCTTTGCAGGCTTTTGCTGATGGGGTGGGAGGACGCGCTCTCTGCCAACGCCGCATACTCAATGAGTTTTGCGTCGTCTATTTCGTTATGGTGGATGCCGTTTACCTCAAATACGCCCTGGGTCAGCGTGCCGGTCTTATCGAACACAACAATCTTGGTCTGAGCGAGAATTTCCAGATAGTTGGAGCCTTTTACCAGCACGCCTTCCTGGCTGGCCCCGCCGATTCCGGCGAAGAAGCTGAGGGGGATGCTGATAACCAGCGCGCAGGGGCAGCTGATGACCAGGAAGGTCAGCGCACGATATACCCAGGTTCCCCAGTCAGCGGGCAAGCCCATAGCCAGCACACGGACCAGCGGAGGCAGGATGGCCAGCGCCAGCGCACTGTAGCAGACGGCGGGAGTGTAGATCTTGGCAAATTTCGAGATAAAATCCTCGGACTTGGATTTGCGGGAGCTGGCGTTCTCCACCAGATCAAGGATTTTGGACACGGTGGATTCGCCAAATTCCTTTGTGGTCTGGATTTTCAGTACGCCGGTCATGTTGATGCAGCCGCTGATGATCTCATCGCCCACCTTAGCCTCGCGGGGCAGGCTCTCACCGGTCAGGGCGCTGGTGTTAAGGCTGGAACCGCCCTCCATGATGATGCCGTCAATAGGAACCTTCTCACCGGGCTGCACCACGATCACACTGCCGATCTCGACCTCATCCGGGTCAACCTGTTCCAGCTTGCCGTCCCGCTCCACGTTGGCATAGTCCGGGCGAATATCCATCAGATCGCTGATGTTGCGGCGACTCTTGCCCACGGCGTAGCTCTGGAACCACTCGCCCACCTGATAGAACAGCATAACGGCAATGGCTTCCAGATAATCGCCGTTTTCGTAGATCGCCAGGGCCATCGCGCCCACCGTAGCTACCGCCATCAGGAAGTTTTCATCAAACACCCGCTTGTTCAGAATGCCCTTGATGGCTTTCCGCAGGATGTCATAGCCGATAATGAAATAATCAACCAGGTACAGAGCCAGCCGTACCCAGCGGTTGACATTCAGATACTGAAAGCCCAGCAGCATCGCGGCGGCAATCAGGATGCGGACCAGCATTACCTTTTGTTTCTTGGTCATACCGCTGTCAGCGCGTGCGCCGACAATAAAACGAAGCGCCGCCGCCATCAGAACGACAACAGTAAGCAGCGTATTCACTACAAGTTCCTGCATAAGAAAAACTCCCTTCTATTAAACGAACGTTTATTTGTTTCTTTTTGGAAAAGGCTCCCCCTGAAATGCTTCTTGCAGTTCCGGGGGGAGCCTTTCTGGGCCGCTCTGGATACTCTGGCTTACAGGAAGATCTCGCAGTCCGGCTCCACCTTCTTGCAGGCGGCCAGGACGTTCTGCATGACGGCGGCAGGCTCCTGGCCCTCGCTGAACTCCACGATCATCTTCTGGGTCATGAAGTTGACGGTAGCGGTCTGGACGCCGGCGGTCTTGCGGGCGGCATCTTCCATCAGGTTGGCACAGTTGGCGCAGTCCACTTCGATTTTGTAAGTCTTCTTCATAGGGGTAGTCCTCCTTGCAAAAACAAATATTAGACTTCTCAATTAAGCAGTTGTTTAATCAATCTGGCCGTAGTATAATGCAGACGGAGCCACAAGTCAATAGCCGGGAAGGAATCCCTGCTAAACGGGCGAAACATATTTCCATTTTGGCGAAAAGCGATGCGGGAAGGAGAAACCACTATGATTAACATGGAATTACCCCACAACCACGGAGAGGGACAGGGAACCCCTATGATACAAATACAGTTAAGCCGCGTGGAACGCTTTCAGACTGTAGCGGAAGTGTTCAAGCAGCTGGGAGACACGACCAGGATACGCATTTTCTGGCTTCTGTGCCACTGTGAGGAATGCGTTGTTAATATCTCCGCGATGCTGGAAATGTCCAGTCCGGCGGTATCCCACCATCTGCGCCCCCTTCGGACCAGCGGCCTGATCGTCTGCCGCCGGGAGGGGAAGGAAGTCTACTACCGGGCGGCGAATACGCCTCAGAGCCAGCTCCTTCACCAGATGATCGAGCAGGTCATGGAGGTTGCCTGCCCCGAACATTCCCTGGAAAGTACCGTCCCGCAGACAGCGGAATACCAGACAGAGCCGGTGGAGATCGTCCGGGCGATTCATGACCAGCTGCTGGAAAACCTGGAGCAGAAGACCACGATTGATGAACTTTCCAAGCAGTATCACATAAATCCGACAACGTTGAAGATGACGTTCAAATCCGTCTATGGGACCTCGCTGGCGGCGCACATGAAGGAGCATCGCATGGAGCAGGCGGCGAAGCTGCTGAGGGAAACGGACATGAGTATTGCTGAGATTGCCCAGGCGGTGGGATATGACAGCCAGAGCAGATTTGCCGCCGCGTTCAAGGCAGTTTTCCAGGTCCTGCCAAGGGAATACCGCAAGAATTTGTGATGATGGGTTTTCATAATAAAAGTATCGGGCCTGAGTGGAAATCTCCACACAGGCCCGATACGTTTTATGCCTGATCGTTCTGACCCCGGATGGACTCGGCGAAGTCCTTATGAGGCATCACGTCGTAATGGTACTTGTTCAGGATCGGCATGATCCGGTAGAACAGCTTGGTGTCCAGATTGAAGTAAAATACGGTGAACAGCGCCGCGTAAGCAATCAATGCCGCCTTCACAACCGTCCATAGAATCCGCCAGATCAAGCACCTGGATTTTTTCTTCCTACACCCGCGCATAACGTTTCTGCGCCTCCTCTCAAATCAGATCGCCGCCCTCGCGGAAGTGCAGTATTTCAGGGGAGCCCCTCTGGGTCCTGCATGGCCTGAAAAGCTCCCGCCAGACGTATCCACCCCGCTGAGGGACGTCATTGTGCCCGTAGGGCGAGCAAAAGGTTTTTCTTTTGGTACTTTTCTTTGTGAACAAAGGAAAAGTACATCCCCCGTAAAGACTCTGCCGGTTTACCACCCTCTGCTGTCGTCGATCTCCAGCAGGGACGGGTCCAGGGGTTCCTCGTGCATCACGGTAAACATATAGTCGTTGACCGCTTTGCGCATTTCAGCCCGCTCCACGGTGCGGTGATCCAGAAGCTCATGGGGAACCCAGATGGCATGGACGCCGCGCTTGCGGTACTCGTCCTCAAAGACGCCGTGGAGCTCCTGCGCGCCCTTGCAGGCCACCTGGTCGAACATGATGACCATGTCGCAGTCGAACTGCTCCATGGTGTCGAAAACCTCCAGGAAGTGCTCGTAGCCGCCGACGGCGTGGGTGCGCATGACCCCCTTCTCGTACATCTTCGCGAAGTCCAGCAGGCACTGGTCGCGGTCGGAGGCGTCGATGATGTTATGGCCCATGAGGGAGTCCATGTTGATAACCACGTTGATGCCCCAGCAGTTATAGAGCCATGTGGTGATGTAGGAATAATACAACGGAGCGCAGGACCAGACCAGGGCGCGGTGGCGGGTCATGGGGAAGGTCTGGATGTTCTTTCGGACGCAGCGCTCCATGATACGGGCCACCTTGCGGTCCGTCTTATGGAAGATGGGGCGGTCGCCAACATAGAAGTAGAAAATGCGGTAAAGCGCCTGTGCCACAGAGGAGACAGGACTGCTGCTGGTCTTGGCCGCCACATCCCACTTCTCCAGCTCAAAACGGGTCTGGTCGTTGAATTTCTCAATCCGCTTGTAGAACGTGTCCCAGTCCCACTTCATGTTCAGGTGCTTCTCCATGAACTCGATGCACTCCAGGAACTCGTCGATGGTATACTGGTGCAGCTCCTCCTCGTCGTGGCGCATGGGAGCGGGGAAGGAGTGGAAGGGCTTCCTGAAATACAGCTCCTGAAGGATGGAGGTGCCCACCGAGCCGTCGCAGGCCATGTTGTTGGACACAAAGCAGGGGCTGAAATCCGGGTAATCGTCCCGGACGCACAGGCCGGACTCCGCCGCGCACAGGGAGCAGGCGTCGGGAGCCAGTCCCACGGACTCCACCGCGTCGATATACCAGGGAATGGTCTGCTGGTTGACGTGGTTTCGCAGGAAGCAGGTGGTCAGCTGGACGCAGATATCATCATACAGCTCCGGGAAGCCGTAGGCGATGTGTCCGGGGACGGTCTCGTCGTGCTGGAGGGTCTTGTACCAGCGCTCGTTGCGCTTGCCGCCGTGGAGGTTGGCGTCCGCCAGGAACTGGGAGTCCAGCTGCTGGACGGAGCTGTCGAACATGGCAATGAAGTGCAGCGTGCTGGCCCGGAGGGCTTCGCCCCGCAGGCCCTCGTTGCCCCGGTCCACCCAGGAGATGCCGGAGAGGTACGTCTCCATCCAGCGGTAGCGCCACAGGCCCTTGAGGAAATAAATGTTGCCCTGGGCCAGGGTGCGCCCGATGAGGCCCAGCAGGCACAGCCACACCGTAAAGCAGTAGTTGGTGTCCACCACGCCCCGCCACTCCCGGTGGCGGGTGATGCCGGTGTCGCCTATGTAGAGGTCTCCCAGGCGGCGCTCGCCGTGGGGCACGCCGTACCAGAAGTCGCTGGCCAGCTTTTTGGCCTTCTTTTTGCTGAAAGCTGCCTTGCCATCCTCACGGACAATGGGGGTATAGCTGTCAATGACGCGGTCCAGGTGCCGCCTGGAAAAGAATTTCTCCCGGTCCGGACCGTCGTAGATGGGCGCGCAAAAATCTTTCGCGATATTCCCTGCCGTGACGGCGGCCTTCTTCGCCGCCCTGGCGGCGGCGGTCAGCTTGCTTACGGCTTTCATGCCTCTCCCTCCCCTTTTTGCAGTTTTTTGATCTTCACACTCTCCACAAACGCCTGGAACCGGGTACGCAGCTGTCCAAAGGCGGTGTTGCTGTAATCCTTCTCAATGGAACAGCAGGGGATACGCTTTATGAAAGCCTGTTGCTGCGGACACTTCTTCTGCGCTCTTTCCCTCTGCTCGCAGCTCCAACGCGTATAGTCGTTTTTCCGCTCGCTTATCCTTGTTCCTTTTCCGGGCGGCTGCTATTTTTTCCAGGTCTGCTTCGCTATATCGGTACATTTTTATCACCCTACTTCAGTATACCTCTTCCTTGTTGCGGTTTAAAGACTTTTATTAGTGATTAGTATCAGTTGGATAAGGGAACGCGTTTTATCGAATCTCCATGTAAGAAAAAATCCGGACAAATGTTCCTTTTTACCCCTTGCATGCAGGGGATTTTTTTGTTATACTGATTCTTACGCAAAACAGGATCGGAGGAGCACATGGCAGCGGAGAAGAAGCAAAACTACGGCAACGAGTCCATCAGCGCCCTGAAAGGGGCCGACCGGGTCAGGAAACGGCCCGGGGTGATCTTTGGCTCTGACGGGCTGGAGGGCTGCGAGCACGCCGTATTCGAGATTTTATCCAACTCCATCGACGAGGCCCGGGAAGGGCACGGGAAGCTCATTACCGTGACCCGCTACCTGGACCACAGCGTGGAGGTGGAGGACCAGGGACGGGGATGTCCCGTGGACTGGAACGAGAAGGAGAAGCGCTGGAACTGGGAGCTGGTGTTCTGCGAGCTCTACGCCGGCGGCAAGTACGGGAACAACGAGGGGGAGAACTACGAGTTTTCCCTGGGGCTGAACGGCCTGGGCTCCTGCGCAACCCAGTATTCGTCGGAGTACATGGACGTGACCGTCTGGCGGGACGGGTTTGAGTACCAGCTGCACTTCAAAAAAGGCGAAGTAGTTGGGAAAAAGGGGCAGGAGCTGCAAAAAGCGCCCCTGTCCAGGCGGAAAACCGGGACAAAGACCCGGTGGCTCCCGGATCTGGAGGTCTTTACCGACATCAACATCCCGCCGGAATATTTCGCGGACGTGATGCGGCGGCAGGCGGTGGTCAACGCCGGGGTCACGTTCCGGTTAAGGGTGGAGATCTCAGCGGGGAAGTTTGAGACCACCGAGTTTTTCTATGAGAACGGCATTGCGGACTATGTACAGGAACTGGCCGGGGAGGGTACGCTGACCGAGCCGGTTTTCTGGGAGACCGAGCGCCGGGGCAAGGACCGGTCCGACAAGGACGAATATAAGGTAAAGCTGAGCGTGGCCTGCTGTTTCTCCAACAAGACGGCGGTCATCGAGCACTACCACAACTCCAGCTGGCTGGAGCATGGCGGCAGTCCGGAGAAGGCCACCAAATCCGCCTTTGTGGGAGCCATCGACGCGTGGCTGCGGCAGAATAATAAGTACCAGAAGAGCGAGAGCAAGATCACCTGGGTGGATATCGAGGACTGTCTGGTGCTGGTTTCCAGCAACTTTTCCACCCAGACCAGCTATGAGAACCAGACCAAGAAGGCGATCACCAACCGGTTTGTGCAGGACGCCATGGCGGAGTTCCTCCGCAGCCGGATGGAGATTTATTTTATTGAGAATCCCGCCGACGCGCAGAAAATCGCGGATCAGGTGCTCATCAACAAGCGGTCCCGGGAGCAGGCGGAAAAGGCGCGGCTGAACGTCAAAAAGAAGCTGTCCGGCTCCATCGACATCGCCAACCGGGTACAGAAGTTTGTGGACTGCCGCACCAAGGACGTAAGCCGCCGGGAAATCTATATTGTGGAGGGCGATTCCGCGCTGGGCAGCGTCAAGCTGAGCCGGGACGCGGAGTTTCAGGGGATCATGCCGGTAAGGGGCAAGATCCTGAACTGCCTGAAGGCGGATTATCCGAGGATCTTCAAGAGCGAGATCATCACGGACCTGATGAAGGTCCTGGGCTGCGGCGTGGAGGTCCAGAACAAGCATGTGAAGGACCTGAGCACCTTTGATCTGAATAACCTCAGATGGAACAAGGTAGTCATCTGTACGGATGCCGACGTGGACGGATATCAGATCCGGACATTGATCCTGACCATGATTTACCGCCTGTGCCCCACGCTGATTCAGGAGGGGTACGTGTATATCGCGGAGTCGCCTCTGTTTGAGATCAACTGCGGGGAAAAGACATGGTTTGCCTACTCCGAGAAGGAGAAGAATGAAATCGTCAAGAAGCTGGAGGGGAAAAAGTACAAGATCGACCGCTCCAAGGGCCTTGGCGAGAATGACCCGGATATGATGTGGCTGACCACCATGAACCCGGAGACAAGGCGGCTGATCAAGGTGATGCCCACCGACGCGGAGGAGACCGCCCGGATGTTTGATCTTCTGGAGGGGGACAATCTTCAGGGGAGGAAAGAGCATATTGCCAACGAGGGGTACAAATTCCTGGATCTGGCAGATATATCGTAGTAATCTTTGCCGCGCAGAGCGCGGCAAACGGGAATTGTTTCAATTCGCAACCCCGGGGCCTGCGCGGCCCCGGACACCCTCGGGTACTTTTTGTACGAACAAAAAGTACCCAAAAAGTCGCTTAAACCTACGGTTTAAGAATCCCTTGATTCTGCAACGGCCACATCGAGTGGCCGTGCAGAATTGAATTGTGCATGA
This sequence comes from Oscillibacter sp., assembly GCA_014799845.1. GTDB lineage: Bacteria > Bacillota > Clostridia > Oscillospirales > Oscillospiraceae > Pelethomonas. The sequence continues at coordinate 8,580 of JAAVHF010000074.1, forward strand.
CCGCTCCGTGAAGCGCCGCAAGCGGCGCTTTTAGCGCTAAGGCCGCCGCAGGCGGCCCACGGATGCGGTCATTGCACAATCGTGACGGGGCGGCACGTTCGTGCCGCTTCCCTATGCGGGGGTGTTTACGGACATTGGGTGGTGATTTGCCGGATTGGGTGCCCCTGAGTTGGAGGCTGTCCTTCTGATGGCTTGGCACTTGAAGAACTCCGCCTGCCGGCATGTTAAAGAGAGACTGCCCTGCAAGGGGGATTCCTATCGAGGGCTGGGATCGTCCGTCAGGCCCATAAGGTAATCAGAAGAAACCTCAAAATACTGACAAAGCTGGTATAGCCGGGGCATGGAGGTGGTGCTGTTGCCCCGTTCCATATCGCCGATCTGGGTGGCTGTAACGCCCAGAAGCCTGCCCAATTCACCTTGGGACATTTTTTTCTCTTTTCTAAGCTCCCGTAGACGAGAGCCAAATACCATTATATCAAACATAGTTCTCCTTGACAATAGAGATTTAATCTGATATTATAAATAAAGATTAAATCTCTATACGGCAAATAAACTCGAAAGAAGGCAAAACAATGAGTATTTTGACCGACATCTACAACGACGAGTATCATCCGCAAGCCACGAGGCCGGTCATGCCGCAGGACCTACGGGAAAAGGACATGGCATTCTGGAAGAAAGTTTCTGAAGTCCTGGGCAGTGAATATGTAGACGCGCATTTATACCGTTCGTGTGAAATAGAGCATTTCAATGATTTCCACCACTTCCGTGAAGGCTTCCGCCTGGGCGTACTGCTGATGCTGGAGGTAATGGAACCAAAGTAACGGCCACGGAAAAAATTTCCGCTTCGCCAACCGTTTACCCCCGCGCCCCGCAAGAGGTAGGGTCTGCCAGCAACATCCTGAAACAGACGCAGGGCAGAGGAAACTGCACCGGAAGTCCGGTTTAGACCGGACAGTCTACAGGACAAGCGCAAAACCAATAACCCCCGTAATAAGGTGTCACGCACCGCGTGACGCCCAAGGGAATCCAAAACCGTAGGTTTTGGCGCGTTTTTGCCTACTTTTGCCGCGTGGCAAAAGTAGGCGCGGGGACCGGGGCCGCGCAGGCCCCGGGGTATCGAATCGAAACATCTCCCGTTTGCCGCCCGCAGGGCGGCAAAGATGAAACTACGCCCTTTTGAACATCTTCTCTATTTCATATTTGGTAAGGCGAATCTTAACGGGCCTCCCATGGGGACAATACTGAACCTCCCCGCTCTGAACCTTCTCAATCAAAACCTTTAACTCCGAGGGATCGGAGGTCCAACCTCCTTTAATCGACGCCTTGCACGCCATGGTGTGCAGCATCACATCCCTCGCGGCGGCGGGGTCTGCCCCGCCGGAAGTCAGCAGCTTCTCGGACAACTCCTCCAGCGTCTCCCGCACAAGTCCCGTGTCCAGATCGGAGGGAATCCCCCGGACCATCAGGCACCCTGTACCGAAATCCTCCGCCTCGAATCCAAATTCCTCCAAAAGAGGAAGATTCTCCAACAAGACAGCATACTGCTCCTGTGGCAGGTCCACTGCCAGCGGGGCCAGCAGCTGCTGGCGCATGATGGGTTCCGCATTGGCCTTCATGCGGTCAAAATTGATCCGCTCATGGGCGGCGTGCTTGTCAATCAGCCAGACGTTATCGCCGTCCTCGGCGATAATATAAGTATGAAGCACCTCCCCCGCAAAACGCCAGGGGGTGGGCTTGGCGGCGAACGCGGTCTGCTCCGGAACCTGCGCAGGCGCTGCGGGTTCCACAGAATGTTTCACGGTATGTTTCACGGGCTCGGCTGCCACACCGGCAGCCTTTGCCTCCGTCGCGGGCGGAGGTGGAGGCGTGAAGGTCCGAACTGTATAAGCAGGCGCGGACGGGACCTCCGGCATCTGCCGGGGCGGCCGCTGGGGCCTGCCGGAATCATGGAAAAATACTCTGCTTCCCAGTTCGGGGGTAAGCGGCATGACAGATGCGGCGGGCTTCTTCTGAGATGCCGCCGCCTTCTCCCGAAAGCTCTTCGCGTCCATGGTCTGATAGAAGTCGCTCCGGGGCTGTTGGACGGCGGTCACGGGCTTTGCGGGGGCAGGCTGGGAAACCGTCTGCGAAGCGGATGGGAACAGGCTCGGATTTGCGGCAGCGTCCAGCGCGTCCTTTACCGTGTGATGCACGGCGGAGAACAGCGCCCGCTCGTTGACAAACTTTACCACCGTCTTGGCGGGGTGGACGTTTACGTCCACCATGTGGAGCGGCAGATCGATATGGAGGACGCAGCCGGGATATTTCCCTTTCATCTGACGGTTGGCGTAAGCCTCCTCCAGCGCGGCGGTGAGCAGCGCGGACTTGATCATCCGCCCGCAGCAGAAAAAGGTCTGCATGGCCCGGTTGCCCCGCCCCGCCAGAGGTTCGGTCACAAAGCCCCGGACGGAGACTCCTTCTCCGCCGCCCTCCACTTCGGTAAGGCGCAGGGCGAAGTCCCGTCCCCGGGCGGCATAGATGGCGGATAGCAGCTTGCCGTCGCCGGGAGTATGGAGCTCCTCCTTGCCGTCCCGCAGGTAGCGGATGGAGACCTCCGGGTGGCTCAGCGCGATCTGCGCAATCACTCCGGCAGCGGCGGAAGCCTCCGCGCTGTCGGTTTTCATAAATTTCAGCCGGGCGGGGGTGTTGTAGAACAGTTCCCGGACGGCGAAGGTAGTGCCCTCCGGGCACCCGGCCTCCTCCACCGGGCCGGGGACGCCGCCCTCCAGATGGAGGGACGCCCCAAGCTGCGCGCCCTTCTGCCGGGTGAACACATCCAGACGGCTGACGGCGGAAATCGCCGCCAGCGCCTCGCCCCGGAAGCCCAGCGTCCCGATCGCCGCCAGATCCTCCGGCTGGCGAAGCTTGCTGGTGGCATGGCGGAGGAAGGCGGTGGGCAGCTCGCCGGGTGCGATGCCGCAGCCGTTGTCGGTGACCCGGATGAGGGACATGCCGCCGTTTTGCAGCTCCACCACTACCGCCGATGCCCCGGCGTCGATGGCGTTTTCGATCAGCTCCTTCACCACGCTGGCGGGACGCTCCACCACCTCGCCCGCGGCGATCAGGTCCGCCACATGGGGGGAGAGCTGCTGGATATGGGGCATGGGGTCACCTCCCTGCAGCCGGAAAATACCGGCAGGCATCATTTTCTATTCTGATTATAGCAACTTTTTCCCAGATTTGCAAGGGGTGGGTCACCGCTTTACATCGCAGGAGGATTTCCCCTGCCGGCGGTTCATATGGTTATAGGAGTTTACCTCGAAACACATCCTGCCGTCCAGATAGCCCGCATTCAACTCGGTCAACCGGCCATTTGCCCAATGGGCGGTGCTTCTTCCGTCAAACCAGTGGAGCCAGGCGCATTCTGCTTCGTAAATCACGCCGAAATAATATTGGCAGTCATAGCCCAGGGTTTTCGTGTAGGACTTCAGCTTTGGCATATCGGTACGGATATAATTTTCAGTGGAAAGCGCGCTGCCGCCGTCATATTTCAGCTCGATAATGGCGGCGATATCTGTCAGCCCTTCGGATAAATGGCTGGCGGGAGCATCCAGATCCATCTCAACAATGGCAAGATCTGCGCGATACCGGAGCTCTTTCAGATAGAATTCCGGATAAATGTACAGACGGTTCTCCCGCAGGACGCCGGACAGCCGGTTCCGCAAGTGGTGATACAGGCTGCACTGAACGCTGGCCTCTCTCAGCAGCAGTCCGTCTCCATAGTCTTTGCAGATGTCATGAAGCCACACATCCTTTATCGTCCGGTCGATTTCCCGTTTGACCGCCTTTGTTACCACCGTCTTACCCCATCCGCTTCCCGAAAAACCGCCAGGCGTTATCAAAGCAGATCCCGTCCGCGATTTCCTGGGAAATTCCGTGAGAAGTCAGATAATCCGCAATGCACAGGCTCTTTTCCACGGAGTCAAGGTCCTCGTGGATTCCCGCGCCGTCATAGTCGCTGCCCAGGGCGATGCACTTCTCCGCCCCCAGCTCCAGGAAATGGCATACATGGCGGTAGAGATCGTCCAGACTGCCCCGCCCGTCATCAGAGACAAAGGGACGGCAGTAAGTCAGCCCAATCAGCCCTTCCCGGCGGACCATCTCTCTGATAAACTCGTCCGGCAGGTTCCGCTTGTGGCCGCAGACGGCCCGGGCGTTGGAGTGGGAGGCCGCGAAGGGCTTTTTCGCGAAGCCCAGCAGCTCCTCAAATCCCCGGTCATTGAGGTGGGACACGTCCACGATCACGCCCTGCCGCTCCATTTCGGCAACGGCTTCCCGGCCGAAGGAAGAAAAGCCGGTCTGCGTGTCGTGGCCGGAGGCCAGCTCATTGGGGCCGTTCCAGGTGAGAGTCATCATGCGCACGCCCGCGTCATAGATGGCCTTTACCCGCTCCAGCTTTCCTGCCAGGGCCGCGCCGCCCTCTACGGTCAGCAGGCCCGCGAATTTTCCCGCCTCCACCGCCGCTTCCATATCGGCGAAGGAGCGGCATTCAGCCATGATGTCCTTGTGGGCTTCCGCCTGTCGGTGGAAACTGGCGGCGTGGCGGTCGAAGAAGGCGACGGCGTCGTCTCCCCTCTGGTCGTCAGGAACGAAGATGGCAAAGCATTGGACCCACTTCGTCCCGGCGGGGACTTTACTGAGGGCCAGCTGGAAGCCGGGGGTATCCAGAGTTTCCGTCACCGCCTCGTAGGGGGGCCAGCCATTCCGGGTCAGGGTATCGCAGTGAAGATCAAATAAAGAGGACATAAGCGCTTCCTTTCCGCCGCCGGGTCCAGTCTGGCGGCACGGTGATTTCCGTATGGATGGAATATCCATACTATATCACGCGCCGTTTGCAATTACAAGATGGCGGACGGGCCGCCTTCACCCCGAAAATTTTCCAACCCATCTTTACAAACGGTATACCGTCTGTTATACTATAACTCCTCGTATTTTGCGTGATCGCTGCGCCGGCGGGGAAAGAGAGAACGAGAGGACAGAGAAATGAACGCTGATTTTTCACGGGTACTGTCCCTGCTGCGGCAGGAGAAGGGCATCAGTCAAAGAAAGGCGGCGGCGGCCCTGGGTATCAGCCAGGCGCTGCTGAGCCACTACGAAAACGGCATCCGGGAGCCGGGGCTGGCCTTTGTGGCCAAGGCCTGCGACTACTACCATGTATCGGCGGACTATCTGCTGGGGCGCAGTCTCAGCCGGGACGGCGCCATGATCGAGGCCGAGGATCTTGCGGACGCCAGCGAGGGGAAAGAGGATCTGAAGGGCAGCGTCATGGCGAAGCTGCAAAAAAAGCTGATCGTCAACACGGCCAGTGTGCTTTTCGATCTTCTGGGCCGGACCAACAACAAGGACGCGGTGGCCCACGCGGGGGCCTACCTCAGCGGGGCGATGTACCAGCTGTTCCGTCTGCTCTACCGGACCGCGGGAGGAAACGAGGGGTATTTCTCCACCGGAAACACCAGCTTCAATATGGATGTGGTGTCGGCGGACATGACGTTGGAGCGGGTCCGGTTTGCCAAAGCCCTGGAGGAATACCGGGGCGAGTATCCCCCCGTGGACGCTCAGTCGCTGGCGGAGGAGTACGCCGGCCTTTCCCAGTCCATGGCGCAGGTTTTCCACGATACGGACGAGCGGGTGCGGAAGCTGGAGGAGTAACCTCCCGCGGATTGCGGCACCATTTTAAAATTTCCGTCTATCAAGCATGTAGAGGTAAGATAACATGGATCAGAACAAAATCAGAAATTTTTCAATCATCGCCCACATTGACCACGGGAAATCCACTCTGGCCGACAGGCTGCTGGAGGTCTGCGGGGCCGTCTCCGAGCGGGAAATGGAGAGCCAGCTCCTGGACAACATGGACCTGGAGCGGGAGCGGGGCATCACCATCAAGGCCCGGGCCGTCACCCTCAGCTATCAGGCCCAGGACGGGGAGACCTACACGCTCAATCTCATCGACACCCCGGGCCATGTGGACTTCAACTACGAGGTCAGCCGCTCCCTGGCGGCCTGTGAGGGCGCCGTGCTGGTGGTGGACGCCAGCCAGGGCATCGAGGCCCAGACGCTGGCCAACACCTATCTGGCTCTGGACAACGACCTGGAAATCCGGCCGGTCATTAACAAGATCGACCTTCCCGCCGCCGATCCGGAGAGGGTCAAGCACGAGATCGAGGACATCATCGGCATCCCCGCTCTGGACGCGCCGGAGATCTCCGCCAAGGTGGGCATCAACATCCCCGCTGTGCTGGAGGACGTGGTGCAGAACATCCCCGCCCCCGCCGGAGACCCCAACGCGCCTCTGCGGGCGCTGATCTTCGACAGCTACTATGACGCCTACAAGGGCGTGATCGTCTATTTCCGGATCGTGGACGGCACGCTGAAAAAGGGAATGCCTATCAAGATGATGGCCAGCGGGGCGCAGTATCAGGTGCTGGAGTGCGGCCTGCTGCGGCCTTTGGGCTACGAGAGCTGCGGCCAGCTTCAGGCGGGGCAGGTGGGGTATCTCACCGCCTCCATCAAGAACGTCCGGGACACCGAGGTGGGCGACACCATCACCGGGCAGGAAAATCCCGCCGCCGAGCCCCTGCCGGGTTACCGGCAGGCCCAGTCCATGGTCTACTGCGGCGTCTACACCGAGGACGGCAGCAAGTATCCGGATCTCCGGGACGCGCTGGAGAAATTGCAGCTGAACGACGCGTCGCTGACCTTTGAGCCGGAGAGCTCCGTGGCCCTGGGCTTCGGCTTCCGGTGCGGATTTCTGGGGATGCTCCATATGGAGGTCATTCAGGAGCGGCTGGAGCGGGAATTTGACCTGGACCTTATCACCACCCTGCCCTCCGTTATCTACAAGGTCACCAAGACCGACGGCACGGTGGTCAACGTGGACAATCCCCACAACTACCCCGATCCCGGCGTGATCGCCTCGGCGGAGGAACCCTATGTGAAGGTCTCCATCATCTCCCCCAACGAGTACGTGGGCAATATCATGCCTCTGTGCCAGGACCGCCGGGGCGAGTTCAAGGACATGCAGTATCTGGACACCCATCTGGTGGAGCTGCATTACCAGATGCCCCTCAACGAAATCATCTACGACTTTTTCGATACTCTCAAGGCTCATACCAAGGGGTATGCCTCTCTGGACTACGAGCTCAGCGACTACCGGGAAAGCGACCTGGTGAAGGTGGACCTGCTGCTCAACGGCGACCAGGTGGACGCCCTCAGCTTTATTGCCCACCGGGACAAGGCGTACCCCCGGGCCCGGCGGCTGTGCGAGAAGCTGAAGGAGAACATCCCCCGCCAGCTTTTCGAGGTGCCCATCCAGGCCGCCATCGGCGGACGGATCATCGCCCGCGAGACGGTGAAGGCCATGCGGAAGGACGTTCTGGCCAAGTGCTACGGCGGCGACATCACCCGGAAGAAGAAGCTGCTGGAGAAGCAGAAGGAAGGCAAGAAGAAAATGCGGAATCTGGGCACCGTGCAGCTGCCGACGGAGGCGTTTATGGCGGTGCTCAAGCTGGACGAGTAGTTTGCCATGAAGGGCTTTGCGCGTGACAACCGGCTTCTTTCTCTCTGCGGCCTGAACTGCGGGCTTTGCCCCATGTGCTTGGACGGACGCTGTCCCGGCTGCGGCGGCGGAGAGGGAAATCAGTCCTGTAAGATCGCCCGGTGCAGTCTGGAGCACGGGAGTGTGGCCTATTGTGGGGACTGCGGCAGCTACCCCTGCGGGAAGTACGAGCATTTTGATGATTTTGATTCCTTTATCACCCACAGGCGGCGGAGTGCCGACATGGTGCGGGTGAAAGAAATCGGCGAAGCCGCCTATAACGCCGGACAGCGGGAAAAAATCGAAATATTGAGGTTTTTGCTCGCCGGTTTCAACGATGGGCGGCGAAAGGCCTTTTTCTGCGCGGCGGTGAATCTGCTGGAACTTCCGGAACTGCGGGAAATCGCTCGGGAACTGTCGGAGGACCTGGCGCTGGGAGAAATGCCTCTGAAAGAAAAGAGCGCCCGTGCGGTCAAGCTGCTTCAACAGGCGGCGGACCGGCGGAATGTCGAGTGGAAACTTCGCAAGAAGAAATAAGAAAAGTCCCCGCGCCGGTTCAAACCGGCGCGGGGATTTCTGCGTGTCAAAAAAGATGCTGCGCATCTTTTTTGAGGGGGTCTCGCTACGCTCTGCGCCTCGGTTGTCCGCTTACAGCGGACAATTCGACGCTCGCTCCGCGCAAAGTGTTTTTCCC
>JAAVHF010000075.1 GCA_014799845.1 Oscillibacter sp.
ACACCATCATCACCCGGACGGCCCAGGAGCCGGAGGATAAGCTCCTGCTGGCGCGGATCTGGGATAAATACGAGCAGACGGAGCGGAGGAGCATCCCCAGCGCGACGGTGTTTCTCTCGCCCCGTGAGCAGGGCATGGCCCAGGCCATGCTGAACGCCGCCAGTATCCGGTCGGGGTACGTCTTCGACGGCGGCTATGAGGAAGCGGAGCGGAAGATTCTGATTTTCCTTCCCGATTGGGCAGAAGAACCCGCCGGAGACGAGCTGGTTTTCCTGCGCGCGGCCTTTCACGGAGAGGAGAGCCTGACCCACCGGGATATTTTAGGGAGCCTGATGGGGTTAGGCGTCACCCGGGAGCGGGTGGGGGATATTCTGGTTTCGCCCCACAGCGCGGATATCATTGCCATGCCGTCCCTCCGGGACTTCTTCCTGCGGGAGTGGGACCAGGCGGGCCGGGTGAAGCTGACCGTCACGGAGATCGAACGGGGTGAGTTGTGCGTTCCCCAGGCGCAGGTAAAGGTTATACGGGACACGGTGTCCTCGCTGCGGCTGGACGCGGTGGCGGCGACGGCGTTCTCCATGAGCCGGGGCCGCGCGGCGGAGCTGATCGCCGCAGGGAAGGTGAATTTGGATCATGTTCCCTGCGTGAAGGGAGACAAGCCCGTTACGGAGGGGGCGGTCATCACCGCCCGGGGCTTTGGGAAAGCGAAGCTGGTTCAGGTGGGTGGTCTCAGTAAAAAGGGGAGAATTGGGATCACCGTTGAGAGATATATCTGATCTTTGCGGCCCTCCGGGCAGCAAACGGGAGCGGTTTCGATTCGCAGCCCCGGGAGCTCCCCGCCCCCGGACTCCGGGCCTACTTTTTGTGTGAACAAAAAGTAGGCAAAAAGTCACTTGAACCTACGGTTCAAGACTCCCTTATATTTTACGAGGGTTAGTCACCATTGGGCAGTAGCTTGCCGGATTGGGTGCCTCTGAGTTGGAAATTGTCCTTCTGATGGCTTGGCGCTTGAAGGACTCCGCCTGCCGGCCTGTTAAAGAGAGACTGCCCTGCAAGGGGGCCGTCTATCGCGACTGCCCCGGGAGTACCCAAAGCGGTACGGTAGGGACCCTCGACAGCATCGTTGGATAGACGCTTCGCCCGATACACGGGCGCAAGTTCTGTAGGCCGGACGGACTACAGGACAAGCGCAAAACAAATCGACACATGAGGGGATTCTCAAGGGGGCCCGACCCCTTGAGCGAGCTTTTGGTACTTTTCCCTCGCGGGAAAAGTACACCCCCGCCCGGCAGGGCAAATCTGCAATAAGATAGGCACTGGGACGGCCCGCAGGGCCGCAGAGGAAAGAGGTACCGACAATGGAGCAAAAAAAGATCGACCGGATCAACGAACTGGCCCGGAAGGCGAAAAACGGGACGTTAACGGAGGAGGAAATTAAGGAGAGAGACCTCCTCCGGAGAGAATATATCGACTCCGTGGTGGGGAGCCTCAGGGGCCAATTGGACAACACCTACATCATGGACCCCAGCGGAAAAAAGACCAAACTCCGGAAAAAGGAGGAAAAATAATGGGCGAATACTACGATAAGGAAAAATTTACAGGGAACCGGGGCCGCGGCGGATCCCCGCCGCCTCCGCCGCCAAAACGCCCCTATCAGACGCCGCCCCCCAGGCCCCAAAGCAACTCCGGCTGGTACAGCTGGCCTGTCATTATCATCCTTTTCTGCCTGGGCATCTGGCCCATCGCGCTGGTGCTGCTGTTCCTGAACATCTTTGGCGATGGGAAAAAGGGCGCCAATACCTCCTCACAGCCCCGGCAGGTGTCCTACGAGGACCAGGCCAGGAGCGCCGTGGAGCGGGCCATGCGCAAGGCGGAAGGTCAGGCGCAGAAGGCCGAGCGCCAGATGGGGCGTGCCTTCGACCGGGCCGGGGAATCCGTGGACCAGGCCGTGGAACGGGCCATGGCCCAGATGGAGCGCACGCTGGACCGCACCGCCCGGCAGGTGGAGCAGGCCGGACGGCGTTCGTCCGACAGGAATTCCGCCCGCTACGCCGCGCCGCCTCCGCCGCCTAAGGTCAAAACCGCCAAACCCGCCAAAGAGAAGAAGTCCAAGGCCAAGCCCGCCGGGGTGCTGCTGCGGATTTTTGGACTGACCGCTCTGTTTGTCAGCTTCTGCATCGGCATGGACTTCCTGAGCGATATGTTCGGCGGCCATTATGTGGACTTTGAGAACTTTTTCGCAGCCACGGGGTTCGGGTTCGCCGGGGCGCTGATGTTCTTCCGGGGCCACTACCTCAACAAGATGTCCCGCCGCAGCCAGCGGTACATTCTGGCTATCGGCAACGTGGACGCCATGTCCATAGAGGAAATCGCCAAGCGGGTCAACCGCAAGCCTTCTCAGGCGGAAAAGGAGCTGCAAAAGCTGATCGACAAGGGCTATCTGGGCGAGGACGCCTACATCGACCACGAGCGGGGCTACTTCCTCCGCTTCGGCGCTACGCTGGAGGAGGAAGAGGAGGAGCAGCCCTTTGAGCCGGTTCCCGAGCCCACCCCCAGGGAGGCCCAGGAGGGCTATTCCGGCATTCTGCGGAACATCCGCCGCGCCAACGACCGCATTGCCGACCCGGAGCTGAGCCGGAAAATCGACCGTCTGGAGCAGATCAGCGCCCTGATCTTCAAGGAGGTGGAGGAGCATCCGGAAAAGCGCAATTCCATCCACACCTTCTTTGACTACTATCTGCCCACCACCCAGAAGCTGCTGGACACCTACGCGGAATTTGAGGAAACCGGCGTGGAGGGCGAGAATCTGCGGGAGGCCAAGGAGCGCATCGAGCAGACCATGGACCTGATTGTGGCCGGGTTTGAGCACCAGCTGGACCAGCTGTATTCCGCCGACGCCATGGACGTGGCCAGCGACATCAAGGTCATGGAGGCCATGCTCAAGCGGGATACCGCCTCCGTAGCCAAGGATTTTGGTTACCCTGAGAGCCCCAGACTCACCCTGACCCCGGACGAGGACAAGAAGGACAAGTCCGGCGGCGGGCAGATGCAGACCATGTGATACAGCAGCGGCCCCCGGCTTCCCGCCGGGGGCCGCTGGTTTTATTTTTTCTTCTTTTCCGGTTTCAGCAGTTCGTCCGGATGGGGACCGACGGCGTAATGACCGAAATGCCGGTGCAGCCAGGCGTCAAAGTGGTTCACCCACACCGCGCAGGGCGCGGACATCATCCAGTCCTGCCCCGGCGCGTACACCGTGTGGTCCGCCAGAGACTGTCCGTGGATGCCGTGGGGGTAAATGTGCAGCTCCGATTCCACCCTTCTGGCCCGCAGGGCCTTGTCCAGCAGGAGGGAATTCTCCACCGGGACGCAGGTGTCGTCGGCGGTGTGCCAGATGAAGAAGGGCGGGGCCTGACGGGTAACCCGCTTTTCCAGGGATACCAGCTCCAGCAGTTCGTCGTACCGGTCCCCCAGCAGGTTCTCGATGGACCCCCGGTGGGCGGCGGGGCCGCTGGTGACCACGGGATAGCACAGCGCCACCCCGTCTGGCCGGAATACCGCCGGACGGCGGCGGAGGGGGCGGTAAATCTCCTGCTTGTTCCACATCAGACCCGCGCTGCCCGCCAGATGCCCCCCGGCGGAAAAGCCCATGACCACCACGGCGTGGGGATCCGCGTGATAGCGCTCCCAGTTGTCCCGGACCCAGGCCACGGCGGACAGCAGCTGCCGCTGGGGCACGGGCCACCGGGCCTGGGGCGCTGTCTGGTATTTCAGGAGGAACGCGGCGCAGCCCAGTCCGGCAAATCGAAGGGCCACCGGTTCGCTCTCCCGGTCGGACAGGCAGTGGTAGCCGCCGCCGGGGCAGATAATGAGGGCTGGCCGCAGGCGGTCTATGCCCAGCCCCGGCGAATTATCGGGGACATATGTAACCAGTTCCGCCGCCCCGTCCGCGCCGGGGACCTGCAGAGGGATCGTTTCGTGAATCATAGAGGCTCCTCCCATGCTTTCCAATACCGGCAGGACGGGCCCGGCATATCAGAAATTGTTGATACCTTTTTGGCTGTGCCATGCGGACGGAAAGCCGCATAACAAGCGCGTTTGCGGGTTCTCCATCCATATTGGAATCCGCCGCGCGGTCCGGCGGCGTACCGGAGAGAAAATACCGGCTGCTGAAATAATTGTACTCTAAACTGCCGCCTTTTGTCAATGCGGCGGCATGTTAAAAACACAATTTTTGAAAATCCCGGCTTCTTTTTTACAAAAAACGGCGCAAACAGGCCTCTGCGGGCGGCATGGCGGGAGTTGTTTTCCGCAAAATCTGCCGCGCCGCTCTTGACAAATCCCCTCCCGGGTGCTATACTGCGTTTACAATCCAAGGGGCGCTGGCGCACGCCGGCTGAGATGAGACGCAGAGCCGTCCGGTCCCTCGAACCTGATCCGGGTAATGCCGGCGTAGGAATGCGATTATTATAGGTGTGTGTTGTCGTATGCCCGCGCCCTGCGGACATGCGACTTTTTGTTTGTTCTCAGGGCCGGAAACGGACCCGCGCCCCGCTTTCCGCAAAGGTGTTTCCCAACCTGTTTAAAGGAGGAAACAAACCATGTCAAGCGAAAACCAACCCAACGTCAAGCAGACCAGGAGTAAGTCCTCATCCATGAGCCTGCGCTGTCTCACCGAGGCGGCCATTCTGGTGGCCCTGGCCCAGGTGCTCAGCTACGTCAAGCTGATGGAGCTGCCCAACGGCGGCTCCCTGACCCCCGCCATGTTCCCCCTGATCCTCTTCGCCGTCCGCTGGGGCTGGAAGAGCGGTCTGCTGGCCGGATTTGCTTTCGGCCTTTTGCAGCTGATCTTTGACGGCGCCTACGCCTGGGGCTGGCAGTCCATGCTGCTGGATTATCTGGTGGCCTTTACACCCCTGGGACTGGCGGGAATTTTCAAAGGAAAAAAGTGGGGCATCTTCGCGGGCACCGTGCTGGGCTGCGCCTGCCGGTTCGTGGTCCACTACATCAGCGGCGTGACCATTTACAAGATACTCGCCCCCACCGAGCTGCTGGGCATGACCTTCACCAGCCCCAGCTTCTACTCCCTGGTGTATAACGGCTCCTACATGCTGCCCAATACCATCCTGGCCCTGGTCATTGCGGGGCTGCTGTATAAGCCGCTGTACCGGTTTATCATGGGGCAGGATCTGACAAAATAGACACAATTTAACCGGGGCAGCGCGTTTGGATTGGCGCGCTGCCCCGGCATATTGGGGGGAAGATATTGCGAATTTGTAAAATGTGGAACAAAGAAGGGTGGAGCGTCCCGCGGGGGCGCTTTTTTTCTTGACCTCCCGTTCATTTCGCAGTATACTGAAACTGTATCATCAGCCGAGGGATAGGCGTTCCCTGCCCCGGCATAGGAGGCCCGATATGGCAACAGTCAAAAAAGTACGCAAGTCCGCCGCCCCCTACTACGGCGCGGCGGTGGTATGGGTGGCCTGGGCGGCTCTGCGGGACCTGTATAAGCCGGGACAGTTCGCTTTTGTGGCGGTGCTGTCCCTGGGCGTGTTCCTGCTGCTGCGGGCGGTATGCAAGGACGAGGTCACTGAAATCTTTGTCCCCGATCCCCCAAAAGAGGAGGAAAAACCCACCGGCAACGCCGAACTGGACAAGATGATCTCTGACGGCAAAAAGGCCATCAGCGAGATGAAGCGCCTGGACGACGCCATCGAGGACGAGAAGATCTCCCGGGACATCCGCCGGCTGGAGACGGTGTGCCAGAAGATCTTTGACCAGGTGAAGGCGGAGCCCGCCAAGCTGCCCCAGATCCGCCAGTTCATGGACTACTACCTGCCCACCACCCTGAAGCTCCTCAACGCCTATGACCGCATGGACTCCGCCGGTATCTCCGGGGACAATGTCACCGGCACCAAGGAGAAGGTGGAGAACATCATGGGCACCATCGTCACCGCCTTTGAAAAGCAGCTGGACGCGCTCTTCGGCGCGGACGCCATGGATATCTCAACGGATATCTCCGTTCTGGAGACCATGCTGGCCCGGGAGGGGCTGGCCGGGGACCGGATGGAGGCGCAGACTACCAAGAACGCGGACGGAACGGACATCAAACTGGAAATGTGAATGCGGGATGAAAGGGAGGCTTATGATGAAACTGGACACGATTTTATCCTTTGTACTCTCCGTTCTGGAGGGAGGACTGGCCGGCGCGTGTTTCTACCGGGCAGGGCAGGAGAAAGAGAAGAAACGGAAGGTGATCTGGCACATTGTCAGTGCCGCGTGGTTCGTTCTCTCGGTGCTGGATGGCACGGAGGGAATGAAGGCGCTGGAGGAAAACAGGGCGGCGGCTGACGAGGCGCTGGACTGGGAAGAGTAAACAACGTAATCAACACAGACGAACACGACTGTAAAATAAAACGGAGGAAACGACAATGAGTGACATGGAGGGCATGATGCCCGAGCTGACCCTGAACGCCGACGCCGCCAAGGTGGAAACCCCCACCCTGACCCTGGGCATGGAGCCCGAGGCCCCCGCCGTGGAGCCCGCCAAGCCCGAGGTGAAGCCCGTCGTCATCGATGACAGTATGCTCACCGAGGCGGAGAAAAAGGTGGTGGACGACTTCTCCAAGAAGATCAACCTGAACGACTCCCAGATGATCCTGCAATACGGCGTGGCCGCCCAGAAGGGCGTGGCCTCCTTCTCCGAGAGCGCGCTGAACAACGTGCGCACCAAGGACCTGGGCGAGGTGGGGGACACCCTGTCCAGCCTGGTGGTGGAGCTGAAGAACTTCGGCCAGGAGGAGGAAGAGAAGGGCCTGTTCGGCTTCTTCAAGAAGGCGGGCAACAGGATGGAGACCATGAAGACCCAGTACGCCAAGGCGGAGGTCAACGTGGACAAGATCTGCCGGGAGCTGGAGCAGCACCAGCGGGTCCTGATGAAGGACATCGCCATGTTTGACCAGATGTACGATCTGAACCTGAAATACTACAAGGAGCTGACCATGTACATCATCGCCGGGAAGAAGCGCCTGGCGGAGGTCCAGTCCACCCAGCTGGAGGAGCTGCGCCAGAAGGCGGAGCGCACCGGCGCACAGGAGGACGCGCAGGCGTACAACGATCTGGTGCAGATGTGCAACCGGTTCGAGAAGAAGCTCCATGACCTGGAGCTGACCCGCATGGTGTCCATTCAGATGGGTCCCCAGACCCGGATGCTGCAAAACAACGATACCCTCATGGTGGAGAAGATCCAGTCCTCCCTGGTGAACACCATCCCCCTGTGGAAGAGCCAGATGGTGCTGGCCCTGGGGCTGGAGAACAGCCGTAAGGCTACCGCCGCCCAGTCCGCGGTGACCAACGCCACCAACGAGCTTCTGAAAAAGAACGCCGAAATGCTGAAAATGGGCACCATCGCTACCGCCAAGGAGGCGGAGCGCAGCATCATCGACATTGAGACCCTCCAGCACACCAACCAGCAGCTGATCTCCACCCTGGACGAGGTCATCCAGATCCAGCGGGAGGGCGCGCAGAAGCGGAAGGAAGCGGAGGTGGAGCTGGGCCGCATTGAGGGCGAGCTGCGCCAGAAGCTGATGGAGCTCAGGAGTTAAATGAAATTATTGAAAAACCGGGCCTTTGCCGCCGCCGTTCTGATCGCGGCCATCGTCCTGTCATCTCTCTACGGCCTGTCCAGGCGTCCGGAGGTGGAGGTTCCCGAGGGCGGCACGCCGCTGACGGATTATTCCACCGCTGAGTACGAAAATTATATCGTTGACGAGGCGAATGTACTGTCCGCCAAGACGGAAAAGTCTCTCAGCCTGTATAACGCCAACTGGGACCACCTGAGCAGGTGCATCATGGCCGTGGTCACCGTCCGCGGCGTCAGCGGTACCCTGGAGGACGCCGCCTGGGACTGGGCCTACAGTCTGGAATTGGCCACGGATGACGCGATCCTTCTCCTGGATACCGGAACGCAGAAGGGCTATGTTTTAGCCAGCGGAAATTTCTATGACCTGTTTGCCGCCCAGTCCGGCAGCTTTGTGGACGCCGCCCTGGCCGAGGGCATCAAATCTGGCGACTATGGCGCGGCCGCGCTGTCGCTGTTCGGGGAGGTCCATCTGCTTTTGGGCAGCGCCGGTCAGACGGGCGGTTTTTCCGGGGGCGGCGCTCTAAATATCGTTGCCTCGCTGATCTCTGTTATTATTCTGCTGATCTTCCTGATCGTTCTGTTCAACATCATTGACGGCATCCGTTACAGCAGCTGGTATGGCCGGTATGGTTCCATGACGGTACCCCCGGTGGTATACCGTCCGATCTTCTGGTGGCACCGGCCCGGCAGCCGGTGGTTCCGGCGGCGGCGCACGCCGCCTCCCCCGCCTCCGCCCAGAGGACCCCGTCCGCCTATGGGCGGCAGCCCCCGTTCCCCGATGGGCGGCGGTTCCAGACCCCTTATGGGCGGCGGTTCCCGGCCCTCCTCTCCGCCCCGCAGCGGCGGTTTCGGGGGAGGCAGCCGTGGAGGCGGCTTCGGCGCCGGCCCCAGCGGCGGTTTTGGCGGAGGCTCCCGAGGGGGAGGCTTCGGCGGAGGTTCCCGTGGAGGCGGCTTCGGGGGCGGCGGTTCCCGGGGCGGCGGCTTCGGCGGAGGCCGGCGGTAAGCAGCAACAGGGTCCCTGGCAGGTTCGCCCCGTCGGGGACCTTTCCGTTTCCATGCTCGCCGTGTATGGAGACTGATGAGAAAAAACTGTCTGCATTCCGGGGAAATGTTGTATCAAAAAAGTACTGTCAACTATGCAGGAGGAAAACGATATGCTTTACAAAGATTTTAAGGAATGCAAGCTCTCCGCGCTGGGATTGGGCATGATGCGCCTGCCGGTGATCGATGGTGAAGAGAAGCAGATCGACGAGGCCGCCGTAGAGGAAATGGTAGACTATGCCCTGGACCATGGCATCAACTACTTCGACACTGCCTGGGGCTATCACGGCGGGAATTCCGAACTGGCGGCGGGCCGCGCCCTGGTGGTCCGGCATCCCCGGGAGAAGTTCTATCTGGCTACCAAGTTCCCCGGCTTCAGCAAGGAGAACATGGAGCGGGTGGAGGAGATCTTCGAGAAGCAGCTGGAGAAGTGCCAGACGGACTATTTCGATTTCTATCTGTTCCACTGCGTCTGTGAAAGCAATATTGACGGTTATCTTGATCCCCAGTACGGCATTTACGACTATCTCATGAAGCAGAAGGCCAATGGCCGGATCAAGCACCTGGGCTTCTCCGCCCACGCTACCGTGGAGGAGATGCGCCGGTTTCTGGACGCCTGCCGGGACGGGCTGGAGTTCTGCCAGATCCAGCTGAACTACCTGGACTGGACCCTGCAGGACGCCAAGGCCAAGGTGGGGCTGCTCAACGAATACGATATCCCCGTGTGGGTCATGGAGCCCGTCCGGGGCGGCCGGCTGGCCAAGCTGGGCGAGAGCCACACCGCGCGGCTGAACGCCCTGCGGCCTGACGAGGGGACCCCTGCCTGGGCTTTCCGGTTCCTGCAGACGGTGCCGGGCGTGACGATGACGCTTTCCGGTATGTCCAATATGGAGCAGCTGAAAGACAATCTGCGGACCTTTGAAACGGAAAAGCCGCTGAACGAGAAAGAAATGGCCGAACTGCTGGATATCGCGGACGAGATTCTGGGGAAGAAGGCCCTGCCCTGCACGGCGTGCCGGTACTGCACCAACCACTGCCCCCAGGGATTGGATATCCCGGAGATCATCCGGTTGTATAACGAGGCAAACTTTGCCGACGGCGGGTTTACGGTCCCCGCCGAATTGGCGGATATGCCGGAGGAGAAAAAGCCCGCTGCCTGCGTGGCCTGCAAGAGCTGCGAGAAGGCCTGTCCCCAGCAGATCAAGGTCTCTGAGATGATGAAAAATTTTGCGGAGAAGCTGAAGGGCTGATTTCCGCTGATGAAAAAATCCCCGCGCCGGTTTGAACCGGCGCGGAGATTTCAGACTGTCAAAAAAAGCCCTCCGCAGGAGTTTGCCGCCCGCAGGCGGCAAATAAAATTTAATTGTTTTTCCCGCGGCGTGTACGTGGGAAAAACACTTTGCGCGGAGCGAGCGTCGAATTGTCCGCTG
>JAAVHF010000076.1 GCA_014799845.1 Oscillibacter sp.
CACCGGTAGCAGGGTTGCGGGTGAAAGCAACGCCGGTGCCGGAGGTATCGCCCATGTTGCCGAAGACCATCTCCTGGACGTTGACGGCGGTGCCCCAGGAGGAGGGGATGTCGTTCATGCGGCGGTAGTAGATGGCGCGGGGGTTGTCCCAGCTGCGGAACACGGCGCGGACAGCGCCCATCAGCTGCTCACGGGCATCCTGGGGGAAGTCCTCGCCGATCTTGTCCCGGTACTCGGCCTTGAACTGCTCAGCCAGCTCCTTCAGGTCCTTGGCGGTCAGCTCGGTGTCCAGCTTCACGTTGCGCTTGGCCTTCATCTCATCGATGAGCTCTTCAAAATACTTCTTGCCCACTTCCATGACCACGTCGGAGTACATCTGGATGAACCGGCGGTAGGAGTCATAGGCAAAGCGGGGATTCTTGGTCTTCTTGGCGAAGGCCTCCACCACCTGGTCGTTGAGGCCCAGGTTCAGGATGGTGTCCATCATGCCGGGCATGGAGGCCCGGGCGCCGGAACGGACGGAAACCAGCAGGGGGTTGTTCATATCGCCGAACTTCTTGCCGGTCATGTCCTCCAGCTTGGACATATACTGCATGATCTCGTCCTGGATCTCAGCGTTGATGGTGTGGCCGTCCTCATAGTACTGGGTGCAGGCCTCGGTGGTGATGGTAAAGCCTCTGGGGACGGGCATGCCAAGATTGGTCATCTCGGCCAGATTGGCGCCCTTGCCGCCCAGAAGCTCCCTCATGTGTTCGTTGCCTTCGGAAAAGAGATAGACAAACTTTTTGCTCACGGGTTATTTTCCTCCTGTATTAAAATGTTTGAGAATAAGCTGTCGTTCAGGATTTCATTATAAGAGGATTTCCTCCGTATTGCAAGAGGATTTTTCCATTTTAACCAGAAATTAACAGTATTTTTCAACCGGCAACGTTTTCTGCAATTCTTTTTCGCGTTTCTGTTGATTTTTGCCCGCCGGGTGTGATAAAATAAAAGCAATTTTCATCCTGCGTACAGACGGCGCGGCTGCGGAGAGGAGGGCGTCCCATGGCCAATCAGGAAATTCCGGCAATCCCGGGGGAGCCCCGCCTGTCCCTGCGCGTCCGTGAGGCGGCGGGCCGGGACGCATTGGGCCACGCGGCCATTCTCAGCGGCCAGGGGGACCTTGCCGCCGCCGCGCGGTTTATGGCCGCGGCCTTCCAGTGCCAGGGTCGGGACAAGCCCTGCGGGGCGTGTCCCGACTGCCGGAAGGTTTTCAGAAGCATTCATCCCGACGTTGTCACCGTCGTGGACCCGGACCACAAGAATATTGCCGTGGACGTTCTGCGGGGCGTGGTGTCGGACGCCAGCGTCCTGCCCAACGAGGGCAGGCGGAAGGTTTATATTTTCCCCGACTGTTCCCTTCTGGACAGCAAGGCGCAGAATGTTCTTTTAAAGGTAGTGGAGGATGGACCGCCCCATGCGGCGTTTATTTTCTGCGCCCGGAACAGCGCGGTTCTGCTCTCCACCATCCGCAGCAGGGCCACAGAGTGGAAGATGGCTCCTCCCCGGGAGGAGGCGGCCCCCGCCGACGGCAGGGCCCGGCAGCTGTGTCAGGCGATTTGCTCCGGCAAAGCGCCGGAGCTGGCCGGTTTTTGCGCGGAGCTGGAGAACAGCAAAATCTCCCGCGAGGAGCTGAAGGCTTTGCTTTCCGACACGAGAGATTTGCTGGTATCCGGTTTGGCGGCGGCGTGTACGGGCCAGGGCGGCACCCTGGCGGTCCAATTGGCAGGCATGGGGAAATATAAGCTCTCCACGACCGTGGAGAGCCTTGGTGGATTTATTCGCCAGTGTAATTATAATATTGGGGTTGGGCATCTGCTGGGGGCCCTGGCGGTGGAGCTTAGTCGATGAATTTTCTGTCGCGCCCTGCGGGCGCGAGGCGGCTTATTTCTATTCGATAGTCCGGGACCTGCGCGGCCCCGGACCCCGCGCCTACTTTTGCCGCGCGGCAAAAGTAGGCAAAAACGCGCTTAAACCTACGGTTTAAGAATCCCTCGGGCGTCACGCGGAGCGTGACACCTTATTACGGGGGCTATTTATTTTGCGCTTGTCCTGGGGGTCCGTCCGGTCTACCGGACTGCGGACGCGGGTTCGCCTGCCCTGCTTCTATTTCAGGATGTTGTCGGAGGTCCCTACCGTACCGCTTCGGACTCTCCCGGCAGGGCGCGGGCCTCCAACATCAGTTGTACTCCTAGACGAAAGCCTTCTTTGAAATGATTGCGGTTTGCGGCAGTATTCAGTTCTACCACCGTGTTCCATACCTTGTCGAAAAATTCTTCGCCTAATATTTCTTCTGCTTTATCCCAGACTGCATAGTAACTTTCCCGCAATTCCCTGTATTCTTCTGTGTCAGGCTTTTCGCCTAAATAGATTTCATCGTATATTTTATCTAAAATGCCCATGTTCTATCTCCTTCTAATATTCGAGATCTGAGAACCGTTGTGCCTAATTATATTCCCAATCTAAGAACTTGTCAAGGAGAAATTATGTTTACAAAAGAGAAGTTTGGTCAGCGTTTGTTAGAGATTCGGAAACAGCATCATGAGACGCAGCCAGACTTAGCAGAAGCAGTCGGTACGACAAAAAGTCACATCAGTGAAATGGAAAAAGGCAAGCGCACAACAACGTTGGAGCGCTTTGCCATGATTTGTGAATATTACGAGGTATCGGCGGACTATTTGCTGGGCCTGTCGGATGATCCGGAGCTGCGATAAACGGCCCCCTTGCAGGGCAGTCTCTCTTTAACAGGGCGGCAGCCGGAGTTCTTCAAGAGCCAAGCCACCAGAAGGACGACCTCCAACTCAGTGGCACCCAATGTATCAAATCATCGCCCAATCTGCGTAGACACCCCGTATAGGGAAGCGGCACGAACGTGCCGCCCCGTCACGATTGTGCAATGACCGCATCGAGCGGTCATGCACAATTAAATTCTGCACGGCCACTCGACGTGGCCGTTGCAGAATCAAGGGATTCTTAAACCGTAGGTTTAAGCGCGTTTTTGCCTACTTTTGCCGCGGGGCAAAAGTAGGCGCGGGGCTCCGGGGCCGCGCAGGTCCCGGGCTATCGAATCGAAACAACTACCGTTCGCGCCCAAAGGGCGCGAAGAAAAGAGGAATCTGAACTATGGCAGAAGTCATCAGCGTCCGCTTCCGCGGCGGAAGCAAGAACTATTACTTTGATCCCCGCGGGCTCCAGGTGGAGCCCGACACCTACGTGGTGGTGGAAACAGCCCAGGGCATGGAATACGCCCGCTGCGTGGAAGCAAACCACGAAGTCCCGGACCAGACCGTGGTCCAGCCCCTGCGCCCCGTGGTGCGCATTGCCACGGAAAACGACCACCGCTCTGCCGCCTACAACCGGAAAAGAGAAAAAGAAGCCTTCGGCATCTGTGAGAAGAAAATTGCCGCCCATGGGCTGGAGATGAAGCTGGTCAACGTGGAGTGCAGCTTCGAGGGAAATAAGATCATCTTTTTCTTTACCGCCGACGGGCGGGTGGACTTCCGGGAACTGGTAAAGGATTTGGCCTCCGTGTTCCGGGCCAGGATCGAGCTGCGCCAGATCGGCGTCCGGGACGAGGCCAAAATGCTGGGCGGCATCGGCATCTGCGGCCGGCCCCTGTGCTGCAGCCAATTTTTGGATGAGTTCATCCCCGTGTCCATCAAGATGGCCAAGACGCAAAGTCTGAGCCTGAATCCCACCAAAATCTCCGGCACCTGCGGGCGGCTGATGTGCTGCCTGAAATATGAGCAGGCCGCCTATGAGGACGCCGCCAAGCGGGTGCCCAAAAACGACAGCTTCGTGGACACCCCCGACGGCGTGGGCAACGTCAGTTCCGTGGACCTGCTCCAGGAGCAGGTCCAGGTGCGGCTGGACAGCGCCCCCGAGTCCCCGAAACGCTACAAGGCCGCCGAGATCCGCGTCCTGCGCAACGGCAAGGGAAGCCGGGAGGGCATCGAGATCCCCAAGGAGCGTCCCGCCCGCCTCCAGCCCGAGGAGCCGGAACCGGACGATCCCTTCTCCCGCTTCAACCGCCGTCCGGGCGCGGGACGCGGGCCCGTTTCGGTGCCCTCCGTCCTGGCCTCGGAGCAGCCCGATGAGGAGGAGCGTCCCGCCAACCGACGCCGCCACCGCAATAGCTATAACAAGGGCGGCAAGCCCCGTCCCCAGCAGTCTGTCGTTGAGAAGCCCTCCGTACAGGTCCGCCAGGAGACGGCTCCCCGGCCCCAGAAGCAGGAACGGCCCCCTCGTCCGGTCAAAGTGGACAGGATAGAGAAGCTGCCTGTCCGTTCCGTGACGGATACCACGGCGGAAAAGAAAGCCGCCGCCGACCGGGCGGCACGCCAGCAGCCCGGCCAGGAGGGCAAGCCCAATAACCATAATAACTACAACTACAACCGCCGCCGCCCCCGGAGAAGGCCCAGGGGAAAAGGGAGCGGGGAAGGCTGATGCCGGCCGTCGGCGGCCTTGCCAACGGGGAAATTCTATGGTATAATATTTCCATTCAAATCATAGTTTGAGGTGAGCGATATGGTAGGCGCGATTTCCGGTGTAAACTCCTATTACAATGTATATGGTGCTTACGGCATGCTCCAGCGGACGGCGCGGGCGCAGAATGCGCAGAATCCGGAGACGGCCCGGTCTGTTCAGGGCGGGACCCGGGCTTCTGTCTGGACGGCGCGCCAATCCGCTTCCCCGGAGGCGCCTGTCCAGCCGGCGAACGGTGAGGAGGCCCGGCCCGCGCGGTCCGGCCCCGTGCTGCGGGAGGGCGCGGACCCGGCGGAGATGGCTGTGCGGATGCGGATCAGGCCCTATGAGGAAACCGCGGCCCAGGGCGCGGAGAAGTCCATGGAGGGCAATGACGGCGGAGAATTGCGGGTAGGCGCGGAGGGCGCGCAGGCCGCCGTGGAGGAAGGCAAGTGCCAGACCTGCGAGAAGAGGAAGTACCAGGACGGCTCCGACGATATGGGCGTTTCCTTCCAGACGCCTACCCGCGTCGCGCCGGAGATGGCGGCGTCCGCCGTGCGGGGACATGAGAACGAGCACGTAGTCCGGGAGCGGGCCAAGGCCGAGATGGAGGACCGGCGGGTCGTCAGCCAGTCCGTGACGCTCCATACCGACATCTGTCCGGAGTGCGGCAAGGTGTATATCTCCGGCGGCACTACCCGCACCGTCACCGCCGCCAATAAGGAGGAGCCTGCCCAGGAGCAGACCCGGCAGGAGCAGGAGCGGCAGGGATTGGACCTGCTGGTCTGAGGACGGCAAAAAAATTTCCGAAAATTTGAAATTAGATATTGACAGACGGCGATGTTTTGAGTATAATAGTCCTTGCCGTTCGAGAGTAGGCCCTTCCGGGAGCATAGCTCAGCTGGTTAGAGCACCTGCCTTACAAGCAGGGGGTCACTGGTTCGAGTCCAGTTGTTCCCACCATTTATTGTGTATGACGCAATGAATGAGAAGTGTTTCCCGATTTCGGACGCAAGAATCTGGCTCAGTAGTTCAGTTGGTTAGAACGCCAGCCTGTCACGCTGGAGGTCGACGGTTCGAGCCCGTTCTGAGTCGCCATAGGGTACAGTCCTGTGCCCTATATGCCTCTGTAG
>JAAVHF010000077.1 GCA_014799845.1 Oscillibacter sp.
CGTTGTAGGAGATAAAGTCGGGCTTAAAATTCTTCAGCTCCTCCTCGGTGGGAGCGATGAACATGTTCTTGACGAAGTGGGCCTGCCATGCCACCTCCATGATGAAGCGGATGGCCATGCGAGTGTCATGGTTGGTGCCGCAGAAGACGTCCATCACGTAGAGCTTCTTGTTGGACAGCTCCTTGATGGCCAGCTCCTTGCAGGCGTTCCAGGCTTCCTGGGAGGCGGGCTTGTTGTCGTTCTTGAACTCGTCGGAGGTCCACCACACGGTGTCCTTGGAGTTCTCGTCCATGACGATAAACTTGTCCTTGGGGGAGCGGCCGGTGTAGATGCCGGTCATGACGTTGACGGCGCCCAGCTCGGTCATCTGGCCCTTTTCATAGCCCTCCAGGGTGGGGTCCATCTCCGCCTCAAAGAGCTGCTCGAAAGTGGGGTTGTATACGACTTCCTTAATACCGGTAATGCCGTACTGTTCCAATCCGTAAGTTTCCATAGCAATCATCCTCCTTATGGAAAAGTAGTATTTGTTTGGACTGCTCCTATTTTACCCTTTTTTCCGTGGAAAGGCAAGAGAGACACGAGCATAAATCAGTGAAATAGTTAAAATTGTCAAACCAGTCTCTGGAAAAACCGGAATAATTGGGCAAAATGAGAATAGAAGGCCGCTCCCACAGCGCTTTTAGACGGGAAACACACCCTGTGAGGAGCCGAGCAGCGCATGACTGCCGGTTCTGCCGCCGACTGAATCTCCAGAAATTACAAATCGGCGAACCGCTTTGCGCCTTGGGTATGCAGCCAGCGGAACAGGATACCGCCTCCGGCAAGCAGGATGACCGCGCAGACTGACAGGGAAGTCAATTCACCCGCGGTGTCCGTCAGCCCCCAGGCCAGCGCGGCGCAGGCCAATGCCGAGCCCATGCCTCCCAATGTCGCGAGCATGGCGGCGGCGGACTGCTTGACCACCACCGTATCGTTTACCGCGTCCAGCTTGGGGAAGAGGAGATTGACCGCCAGTCCCAGCGGCGCGGTGAACCCGGCGAAGGCCAGCCCGAACAGGGTCAGCACCGCCCCTTCCGCAGGCGTCAGTCCCAGCCCCCAGGCCAGTCCCGCGCTGCAAAAGACCAGACAGGGGCACGTCAGCAGCAGCTGGAATCCGGCCTTTGCGTCCAGCGCCTCCCTGGCGCCGACGGGGGCCTCCTTCAAGATCCACAGGTTCTGCCCCTCCAGGCTGATGGAAGACCCGGTGATGGCCACGGTGGACAGCAGGAAGCCGACTACCGCCGCCGACAGTGTCAGCAGGGGCGAGTCCCCCAGCCCCGCCTGGGCCAGCTGCTCCCGCAGGCTGCCGCCCATCACCACTGCCGCCGCGCCCGCGATGATCAGCACAATGAGTCCTATGCCGGTGTTGAACAGGTAAATGGGCGTGCCGAAGTACCGCGCGGCCTCCTTGCGCAGCAGCGCTTTCCGCCGTCCTGCCGCGTGGAGGCGGCCCAGACGGTACGCTGTCCGCTTTCCGTGGCTGTTCAGCCCGGTGAGGACCCGCTGGTAATTCTTCGCGAACAGCCACGCCGCCAGCAGGACGGGAACCAGACTCAGCAGGCAGAACATGACCAGCGTTTCCCAGTCGCCGCACACGCCCCGCTGGAACAGCTGGAAGGGTACGCCCCAGCCGTTGAGCGAAGCGGTGAGACCGGCTCCCATGGTCCCGGCGGCAATGGCGCTGACTCCCATGTTGACCTGGATTGCCAGGTAAAAGACAGCAGCCGCCATCAGCCCGTACAGCAGCAGATTCACGGCTTTCCGGTTGCCGAACCGTCCGCCCAGCCAGCTCAGCAGGAATCCCGCCGCAAGGCTCAGCACCGTGGGCAGCATGGTCAGAAACGGGATTCCGATTACCAGCCGCAAAGCAAAAAGTACGCCGCCCTCTCCGCCGAACCAGAGCCACGCCGCCCCGGCGGGCAGCACCAGGAAAGTGCAGAATACCAGATTTTCCGCGTACAGCGCCATTAGTTTTGCCAGCAGCACCGTAAAGGCGCTTACCGGCATGGACAGCAGCAGATCCGCGTCCCGTCCGCCGAAGACAACGCCCTGCGCGGCGAAAGCGGTAAAGACCAGCCCGGCGATCACCGCCATAGCGGGCATCATCAGCAGCAGAAGCTCCAGGCATCCCGCCTCCGTCAGCTGTCCGCCCAGGGCGAAGCTGTACATGCCGGAGACATATACGCACAGCCCTGCCGCCAGCAGCAGCGCCGCCCAGCCGGAGAAGGCCTTTTTCCTGCTGCCGCCTATATGGAAGGAGGCCAGCAGCAGCCGCAGCTGGACCTTTGCCAGAATGAGAAATTTCCGCATTACTCCGCTCCTTTCTCCGCCAGCCCCAGGAACACGTCCTCCAGACTGGAATCGCCCACCACCTCTTCGGTAGGACCGTGGCGCACCAGCTGGCCGTCCTTGATGATGGCAATGGTGCCGCACAGCTTTTCCGCCACCTCCAGCACATGGGTGGAGAAGAACACCGCGCCGCCCGCCTCGCACAGCTCCCGGAGATAGCCCTTCAGCAGATGCGCCGCCGCTGGGTCCAGGCCCACAAAGGGCTCGTCCAGCACCAGCAGTCTGGGCCTGCGGATCAGGGCGGAGATCAGGGCCAGCTTCTGCTTCATCCCGTGGGAGTAGCTGGCAACGGCGCTGCCCAGATCCGGGGTAAGGGCGAAGGCGTCCCCATAGAGCCGTATCCGCTCCTCCCGCTGCCGGGCGGGGATGTCATAAAGGTCGGCGATGAGATTCAGATACTCGATGCCGCTCATAAACTCGTACAGATCCGGGTTGTCAGGGAGGAAGGCCGTGACCGCCTTGGCGGCTTCGGGATCAGTCCGCACGTTGTGTCCGTCGATGGTAATCGTTCCCTGGGTGAAGCTCATCACCCCTGCCACGGCCCGGAGGGTAGTGGTTTTGCCCGCGCCGTTGTGGCCGATGAAGCCGCAGATCTCTCCGGCGGGGACATGGAGGTTCAGGTCCTGTACGGCGGTCTTGCCGCCGGGATAGGTTTTGGTGTAGTGGGAAATGGTCAGCATGGGAAAGCCCTCCTTTGTGTTTTCTGCTTTCTTTCTACACCATCCACTTGCCGGAAGGTCAAGAGTTTTTTTCAAAAATCCTGCCCTAAAGAGAACCTTCCAGCAGGTGGAACCCTCAAAAAATCATAAAAATGACCCGAAACGCAGATCCGCGCCTCGGGTCATTCGCTTTCTCACAGATGGGGCAGCTCCGCCAGGATTGCCTCCAACTCCCGGAAGGAGCCGTGAGGATAGTCCTCCACCGGCAGCCCGCCGGGGTTTTCCAGACAATCAGTGACAAGGAAAACCGACAGCTCCGCTTTTGCCGCGGCCATGTCGTCCACCGGATTGTTGCCGATCATCAGGCATTCCGCGCCCTGTTTCCCAATGTGGGAAAGAATATTCTGATAATAAGCGGGGTTAGGCTTGCTGCTGCGGCAGTTCTCATAGGTGGTCACATAGTCGAAATCACTTGCCGCCAGTCCTACCCAGCTCAGCCTGGTTTCCACCGCCACCGCCGGAAATACCGGGTTGGTAGCCAGTACCAGCCCGTAGCCCTTCTCCCGCAGGGAGCGGATCAGACCGCCGCGGTCCGCGTCCTCCCGCAGCACTGACCGCGCCCCGTCGAACTCACGGGTGTAAAAATCCTCCAGAATGCTCTCCAGCGCCATAGCCTGGATGCCCAGCTGCTGGGTAAAGACATTCCAGAATACCTGCCGGTTGGTGCCGGAGCCGTCGTTTTTTATCATGGCGTCTACGCCTGCCCACAGGGCGTGAATCAGTTTTTCCCCGTCATAGCCCATAGGAGTCAGTCGCCGGACCAGCAGTTTGAAGTAGGTGTGTATAAATTCATCCTGCATAAAGGGCGCCAAGGTGCCGTCCAGATCGAAAAGGATCGTATTGAGCATATTGTCATCTCCTTGTGGACGATTATACCAAATAGCCGTCCGCTTAGCAAGCGGAAATTGCTTTACTGCTTGGATATGCTGGAAGCGGAACGCATGACCGGCGAATTTTTTCAGATTACTATTGACTTTGACACGATGTCGCAGTTTATACTGGGAGGTGAGGAGGAGAGGCAAATGGAGGGGTATATGACAATCAGCGAGGTTTCCAGGGAGTTTCAGATTTCCACCCGGATGCTGCGGCATTATGAAAAGCTGGGTTTGATCGAGAGCGTCCGCCGGGAAAATTACGCCTACCGGACTTACGGTCCGGAGGCGGTGAAACGGGTGCGGCAGATCATCATTCTGCGGAAGCTGCAAATTCCGCTGAAAAAGATTCAGAAGATGATGGAGGGAACCAGGGAGGACGCGGTCAGCATTCTGGAGGAGAGGCTGCGGGATATGGACGAGAGCGTGGAAGCCGTGCAGACCATGCGCAGGGCGCTGACGAGAGTGCTGGAGCTGCTGCGGGAGACGGAGGGCGATCCGGCGGAAGTGCTGGATGACCCCGAGGCCGCGGCGCTGGTACAGCTTCTGCCTGTGGAGAGACATAAATTGAAGGAGGAAAAACCAATGAGCATATCAAAAGAAATGATCGAGAAGGGCAGCTGCGTGCGCATCCTGCTGCTGCCGCCGGCCACGGTGGCGGCCTACCAGTACATCGGGGAGAATCCGGAAGACCATCTGGAAGAGATGGTCAGGTTCATCCGGGAAAGCGGGCTCTATGAGAAGAAGCCGGATTCCCGGTACTTTGGCTTCAACCATCCGGACCCGGAGGAGGGGAGCAAGGTCTACGGCTACGAGGTCTGGGTGACCATCCCGGAGGACATGGAAGTGCCGGAGCCGCTGGTGAAAAGGCATTTTCCCGGCGGCCTGTACGCGGCCTATACGATCAATTTCCCGGATTTCTTTGAGTGGCAGTTCCTCTACCAATGGGCTGAGAGGAACGAACAGTATGAGCCCGCCATGAGCGACCCGGCGGAGAAGAACATGGGCGGCGCATTGGAGGAGCACCTGAACTGGGTCTACGCCGCCCATATGGGCTTGCAGGGCAGGGGCATCGACGGCAAGCTGGACCTTCTGCTGCCCATCAAACCCCGGGAAAGGGAGAAATAAGCTGAAATAGGAGCGCCGTTCCGCTGAACACGCGGAACGGCGCTCCTGTGATTGGATGAGCGCGGCTCTGACCGTCCGACTAGGACCTGGCCTGCCCGTTCACATGGATAATCTCGCCGGTGATATAGCTGGCGGCGTCGCTGGCCAGGAAGAGGAAGGCGTTGGCCAGGTCCTCCGGCTCGCCGATGCGGCGCAGGGGGATCTGGTTGATGAGCGGGGTAATGACCTCCTTGGGCACGGCCTGCATCATGTCCGTATTGGTGATGCCGGGAGCCACGGCGTTGACCCGGATGCCTTTGGGACCCAGTTCCCGGGCCAGGGAGAGGGTCATGCCGTTGACGGCGGCCTTGCTGGTGGGGTAGGCCACGCCGCTGGGCTGGCCAAAGCGGCTGACCATGCTGCTGGTGTTGATGATACAGCCGCCGCCCTGGGCAATCATGATGTCAGAGACCGCGCGGATGCAGTAGAATACCGCGTCCACGTTCAGGCTCATGATCTTCCGGAAGAGCTCCGGCGTGTAGGAGGACAGAGGATCGGCGGAGGACATCCCGGCGTTGTTGACCAGGATATCGATGCGCCCGTACCGCTCCCGGACGCCGTCAAAGGCCGCTTTTACGGAGGCGTAGTCCGTCAGGTCCGGGGCGATGCCCTCCACGGGCCAGTCGGGATGCGCCGCCCTGAGCTGCGCCACGGCCTTGTCCGCCGTCTCCTGCCGGGAACCGCACAGGATAACGGCCGCGTGATTTTCCAGATATTTCTCCACGATGGCGTACCCGATGCCACGGGTCCCGCCGGTAACGATGGCGACTTTTCCATTGAGCATAGCAAGTTTTCCTCCTTGAAAGTCTGTCATATAGTCGACACACTTGAGAAACGGTAAAAAGGAGGCGAGGGAAAATGAGGCACAGCGAGACGGAGGACGCAGGCGGGCTGTCGCCCGTCAAGGACGACAACGAAGCTGCGCCTCATTTTATCCGCTGAACTTTACCGCTTTTTAAGTGCGTCGACTATATAGTATACGCCGCCCTGCCGCGTTTCATAGAGCGGACAGGGCGGCGTATTGAAATTTTATTTGCAGAGGGCGGCGGTGTCCATGGCAATCATCAGTTCCTCATTGGTGGGGATGACGAAGATCTTGACCTTGGAATCGGCGGCAGACACGTCCACTTCCTTGCCGCGGACGTTGTTCTTCTCCACGTCCATCTTCACGCCCATGTACTCCATGCCCTCGCAGATCTTTGCCCGCAGGTCGCAGGAGTTCTCGCCGATGCCGGCGGTGAACACGATGGCGTCTACGCCGCCCATGGCGACGGCATACGCGCCGATGAACTTCTTCACCTCGTAGATGAACTTATCCAGAGCCAGCTGGGCACGCTCGTTGCCCTGAGCGGCGGCGTCGTCCAGATCGCGGAAGTCGGAGCTGACGCCGGAGATGCCCAGCACGCCGGACTTCTTGTTGAGGATGTTCAGCATCTCCTTGATGTCATAGCCGTAGCGGCCCATGAGGTACTCCAGAATGGTGGCGTCCACGTCGCCGGAACGGGTGCCCATGGGGAAGCCGGCCAGGGGCCCGAGGCCCATGGTGGTGTCCACGCACTTGCCGTCCACCACGGCGGACAGGGAGGAGCCGTTGCCCAGGTGGCAGCAGATCACCTTGCTGTGCTCGGGGCTGCCCAGCATGTCGCGGGCGCGGGCGGAGACGTAGCGGTGGCTGGTGCCGTGGAAGCCATAGCGGCGCACGTCGTCCTTCTCATAGTACTCGTAGGGGATGGCGTAGATGTACGCCTTGGGGGGCATGGTCATGTGGAAAGCGGTGTCGAACACGGCCACCTGGGGCGTGGTGGGCATGATCTTCTGGCAGGCCTCGATGCCCATGAGGTTGGCGGGGTTGTGGAGGGGCCCCAGGGGGATGCACTTCTTGATGGCCTCGATACAGGCGTCGTCGATGATGCAGCTCTCGGTGAAGGCCATGCCGCCGTGGAGGACGCGGTGGCCCACAGCGGCGATCTCGTCGGTGGAGGCGATGACGCCCTTCTCGGGATCGACCATGATGTCCAGAACGGACTGGATGGCCTCGGCGTGGGTGGGCATGGGGATGTCCTGCTTCACGTCCTCACGGCCGGGGACCTTGTGGGTCAGGCGGCCGTCGATGCCGATGCGCTCGCACAGGCCCTTGGCGAACACCTCGCCGCCTTCGGACTCCATGAACTGGTACTTCAGGGAAGAGCTGCCCGCGTTGATGATGAGAATCTTCATTCTTGCATCTCCTTGTCGTATTTCTTGTAATAATTGTAACTTTTTTGTTTCTGGACTGTGGCTTGTAATTCCCGCCGGATGCGGCTACAATATTGCCATATCTATTGTAGACTATTTGCGCCGGTAAAACAACCATTTTTTCGTAAGTTTTCCTAAAAAATTTTGGTCCCGGGCGGCCGCAGGCCGCCGGACCGGTCGTTGACGGTCC
>JAAVHF010000078.1 GCA_014799845.1 Oscillibacter sp.
AGGAATTCCCAGTGACTCTCTGCTGAAAGTATGTCCGCTGCCATTGATCCTCATCTGCCCGGTTGTGATTTGGATTGTGCCTGCAAGGCTCTCAAGGCTGTCTGCTTGGGTGGAATCGATCAGAATAATACAATCGGCTCCCATCTCCTTTGCGACGCCGGAAAGTGTGATTTCCGTTTTTTATGTTGGTGCGACCATGCACATCTGGAGTCAGGAGGCCCACTGACGAAAACCGGGCCGGGATCTCTGTGAACTCCATAAAATGGGCCGGGATTTTCCTGACTGTCAGCGGCCCCAGACTGTCCTCGATGAGATCCTGATTTCCCAGGCCGCAGATCAACAGGTTCTTCCCAAAATGAGGGTGCAGGTATTTTCTCAAATAAGCAGCGAGACATCTGCCGGCACAGGAAGGGGATTCCAGACGGCGCAGCCGGCCTGTGTGCAGTGTTACATACTCTCCCACAGCTCGTCCGAGAGCCTCCGCAGCGTGCGCCGTTGTGATCTTTGTTCTGGAGACGCGGAAGCCATGGACCGTTTCGTCATAGAGCATTACACCCTCTGCTGGCGTTTGGTTCATTATAGCATCCTCCCTGTCACTGGTGGTGTTGGACGTCTGCCGGGAACCTCAAGAAGCTGGTTCCCACATCCGGAGAAATGCTGATCAGATGCTCTGGTGAAATATTGCGTTCTGCGTCTGCACCCATCTCGTTCAGCACTACTACTACCACTCCTACCGCCCCAAAAGAGCCGGAGGAAGAACCCGGCTCCGGCACCGCTCTGACCCCGGAAGGCAATATGTCCCTCAGAGATGACATCAACAGTGCATCCTCGGATGAAAAGCAGTTTATCACCGTCACCACCAAGAACGGAAACTATTTTTATCTGATTATCGACCAGGCAGAGGACGGCGAGAATATGGTTCACTTTCTGAATCAGGTGGACGAGGCTGATCTGCTGGCGTTGATGGAGGATGGGACGGTTACTCCTGCCGCCTGTTCCTGCGCTGACAAATGCAAGGCCGGAGCGGTCAATACCTCCTGCGAACTGTGCGCGGTGGATACGACGGAGTGTGTGGGCAAGGAACCGCCCCCGGAGCCTGACCCGGAACCCGTTACTGATCCCGTCCCCGAACCGGAGCCGGACCCCAAGCCGGACAACAAAAATGGCCTGCTGGTCGTGGTGCTGGTGATTGCCCTGGCTGGCGGCGGTGCGGCTTATTTCTTGAAATTTAAGAAAAAGAAACCCGACACCAAGGGCAGCGCGGATTTGGATGATTACGACTACGGCGACGAGGACGAACCAGAGGACGATATGGAGGATGAGGACATCTGATGTTCATCCCCACATAAAGCAAGAGACGGGCCGTTTCACTTACAAGGAAACGGCCCGTCAACGTATGCTTATATTAGTAAGGTTTTTAGCAACTTTGGATAATCTGTTGCGCCATGAACAATGTGATAGACCACAATCGTATCCCCAAGAAAACGGTACGCAATCAGGTATTTGCTTGCAAGGATATAACGATACCCGGCAGAACGCAGCTGCTCATCCGGCACGGGAGGTCCAGAC
Organism: Oscillibacter sp.; assembly: GCA_014799845.1. Classification (GTDB taxonomy): domain Bacteria; phylum Bacillota; class Clostridia; order Oscillospirales; family Oscillospiraceae; genus Pelethomonas. The sequence continues at coordinate 1,570 of JAAVHF010000078.1, forward strand.
ATCGGGAAACGTGTCAGCTGCTCCATTGCATGATAGATTGCATCGGTTATACTGCGGGCAGACTTCGGACCGGAAAGGGCCATATGAACCCGTGCAATTTCTTCCAACTCTGCCTGGGCGGGCGTTAAAATGTCCAGTTTATAGGTCCTGTCCATAGATTTCCTCCAGACGTTTGCGGGATTCTTCTATGGAAAAGACCGGCTGCCCGGAAAGTCGGGACTGTTCCGCTGCCGCCAGTTTAGCTCTTAATTTCAAGACTTCTTCCCGGCGCTCAAAAGCATCAATGCTCATAACGACCAGATCACCCTCTCCATTTTTGGTGATGTAAATGGGCGCACCTTCCTCATGTGCAAGATCAGAAATAGAGCTATAGTCGTTCCTTAAAGCGGTGGATGGCTTAATAATCATTGCAAACCCTCCTTGATAGTATTTTGATAACATTCTATCACTATTATTCTTGGGTTGCAAGACCTATATTTCAAACTATAAATGGGAGTATGAAAATTTTGAGTCGACTTGTTGTAACAGAAAAGCCGTCTGTAGCTATGAGCATCGCCGCCGCCCTGGGCGTGAAGGACCGGAAAGACGGTTACATGGAGGGAAACGGCTGGCTGATTTCCTGGTGTGTGGGACATCTGGCGGAACTGTCCGATGCGGAAACCTATGACCCAAAGTACGCCAAGTGGCGGCGGGAGGATTTGCCCATTCTGCCGGAAAGCTGGCGTTTTACTGTCGGAAAGGACAAGCAGGGCCAGTTTAATACTCTGCGGGAGCTGCTACGCCGGGAGGATGTTTCCGAGGTAGTAAACGCCTGTGATGCAGGACGCGAGGGAGAACTGATTTTCCGCACGGTCTATTATCTGACCGGATGCACCAAACCTATGAAACGGCTCTGGATTTCCAGCATGGAGGATGCGGCCATCCGAGAGGGCTTCGATAACCTTCGTCCCGAAGGGGACTATGACGGTCTGCATCAGGCGGCGCTGTGCCGGTCCAAGGCGGATTGGCTGGTGGGCATCAACGCTACACGCCTGTTCTCCGTTTTGTATGGCCGGACACTGAATATCGGGCGGGTAGTTTCCCCCACACTGGCTCTGATCGTCCAGCGGGAAGCGGAGATTGCCGCCTTTGAGCCGGTGCCGTTTTATACGGTAGAGCTGGACTGCGGCGGCATGACCCTGGCCGGAGAGCGGATTAACGATAAAAAAGAAGCCAGCACCATTGCTGCCAGATGCAAAGAGAACAATGTGACTGTTCAGAAGGTAGAACACCGGGAGAAGTCCGAAAAGGCCCCGGCCCTCTATGATCTGACCACCTTGCAGCGGGAGGCCAACCGTGCGCTTTCGTTTACCGCACAGCAAACCCTGGATTATTTGCAGGCTCTTTATGAGAAGAAGCTGTGTACTTATCCCCGGACGGACAGCCGATTTCTCACGGATGATATGGAAAATGCCGTCCCTGATCTGGTTTCTGCCGCCCTGCCACTTGGGGAGCGGGAGGTCCTGCGGCTGGTTTCTCTGGCTCTGCTCCGGGCCGTCTGTTCTCCCTGCCGCTCTGCTGAAACCACGGTGGAGGCCCGGTGCAGCGGTCACAGCTTCACCGCCAAGGGGAAGGTCCTTCTGGATGCTGGCTGGAAAACCTATGCCGTCAGGGAGCCGTCCAAGGACAGCACCCTTCCGAATGGATTGACAGAAGGAATGACGCTGGCGGTAGATGCAGTCCAGGTAAAACAGGGCAAAACGACCCCGCCCAAACATTTTACAGAAGATTCTATCCTTGCCAGTATGGAGACTGCCGGTGCCGGGGATATGCCGGAGGATGCGGAACGGAAAGGCATCGGCACTCCCGCCACCCGCGCCGGGATTCTGGAAAAGCTGGTTTCTTCTGGGCTGGTGGAACGAAAAAAGGCCAAGAAAATCCCCTGCCCAGGCGGGTAACTCCCTTGTTACTGTTCTACCGGAAGCCCTGCAATCGCCCCTGCTCACTGCTGAATGGGAACACCGGTTGAGTGAAGTCGAGCGCGGGACATTGGCCCCGGAGGACTTCATGGACGGCATTGCTTCCCTGGTGACAGAACTGGTGGGAACCTATCAGCCGGTTTCTGGTTGGGAAGTTCTCTTTCCCTCCAATAAGGAGCGTATCGGCATATGTCCCCGCTGTGGCGGTGCTGTGATCGAGAGTAAGAAGGGCTTTTTCTGTGAAAGTCCCAACTGCCGTTTTGTTCTCTGGAAAGACAGCAAATTCTTCTCCGCAAAGAAAAAGGCTCTCACAAAATCCGTTGCCGCCGCGCTGCTGAAGGACGGTCAGGTGAAACTCAAGGGCTGCTGGTCCGAGAAAACCGGCAAAACCTATGATGCCACCGTAATTTTGAAGGATGATGGGGAGCGAGCCAACTATAAGCTGGTGTTCAACAATGGCTGACCTTCCGCGCATGAACGACCAGCAGTTTCGCCGCGCCAGGAAGCTGATTCGCCGCCTATGTGCCAACTATGACGGGGGATGCTGCCTCCCGCTGGATGATGGGGACCTCTGCCCGCAGATGATTTCTCCGACATTGATCTGCAAATACTTCCGCGCTGCTGTCCCTCCAGATGATCGGGAGCTGTGCGCGGCAATCATGGAGGAAAAAACGTCCGAAGCTGCTGTATCTGCGGCGCTCCCATTGTGTCCCTCTCCAACGCGGCAAAATACTGTCCCCGCTGCGCTGTCCAGGAACGCCGGAGAAAGGACGCGGAAAGAAAGCGGAACCGGCCCCGAACCTCCACAAATAGAGCGTTGGAAATCCCTGCGCCGCAAGGGTTTCAGAGTGCAGAAATCCATCCATGAAATACTTTCCACGGGCAGATTTTCACCGGAATAACAGTTACTTTCACAGCTACCTCCTTTGCCGCTTTTGATGCGGCAGACCTCCGTTTTAGAATAAACATCCAGGGGACAGAACGCTATACTCCGGCCCCTGGTGATGAATTTATCCTTTCAATTTGCCGTAGGCTTCATCGTCTACAGCCTCCAGCCATTCGTTGCTGCCATTCTCACCCGGCACCTCTATTGCCAGATGGGAAAACCAGTTATCCGAGGCTGCTCCGTGCCAGTGCTTGACACCAACAGGAATGTTGACTACATCTCCCGGATGCAGCGGCTGGGGTTCCTGGCCCCATTCCTGATACCAGCCCTGTCCGGCGACACAGACCAGAATCTGTCCGCCGCCCTTGTCCGCATGATGGATATGCCAGTTGTTGCGGCATCCTGGCTCAAAGGTCACATTGAAGATACCAACCTGCTGGGTGGAGAGGGGAGCGAGGTAACTCTGTCCGATAAAATACTGGGCGAAACCATCGTTAGGCTGACCGATGGGGAACACCATAGCGTTGGCGTGGGCGGACTTCGCATCGGTTTCCTCCTCCGTCCAAACCTCCTTCGCCATGCGGAACGCCGCCCACGCCTTGGACCAGCCCGCGTAAAAGGCCGCATGGGTCAGGATTTCCGCAATCTCGGACTTTGTGATGCCGTTTTGCTTTGCCGACATCAAATGGTACTGAAAAGAGGAATCTGTCAGGCCCTGGGCCATCAAAGCCGTTACCGTGACCAGAGAGCGGTCCCGCAAAGACAGCTTTTCTTCTCTGCTCCACACTTCTCCAAAAAGTACGTCATCATTGAGCTGGGCGAATTTGGGAGCGAACTCTCCCAGGACGTCCCGGCCTGCTGTCTGTTTGATTGCCATAAATCATATTTCCTTTCGTGTCCATACTTTTTTACTCAGCGGTAATATCCAGCCCCAAACCGTTCACCCACTGAATCATTGTGCTGCGAGAGGTTCCGCCGCTGAAACGCTGACCATTCAGCCAGTTGGCTCCATTGGTCAGGTTATGCAGGTTCGTGGCGCTGGAGCCGATGCCGCTGCTCCCGGAGGTGCAGAAGGGAACGATGGTTTTGCCGCTGAAATCATAGCTTTCAAAGAATGTGCTGACGATCCGGGGAGCCTGTCCCCACCAGATGGGATAACCAATAAAGACAATATCGTACTGCTCCATGTTGCTCACATTCCCGGAAATCGCAGGACGGGCATTGGAATCATTCATTTCCACACTGGTGCGGCTGGAGGAATTGCCATAGTTCAGATCTGCGGAAGTATAGGGCGTTTCCGGGACGATCTCATAGAGGTCGGCGTCCAGCCCATCGGCAATATACTCTGCCAGAGGCTTCGTGGTGTTGGTGGCGGAGAAGTAGACTACAAGCACCTTGGCTCCGTTGCTGGGGGCCGTACCCGGTGCAGGGGCGGCCTGCTTTGTACGGTCGTAGTTCATCAGCGCATCGGCAACCTGGGCGCGAGTGGCGCTGCTCTTGGGTGCAAATGTACCGCTGGATACCGGGCGAACGATATTGTTGGCACTGGCCCAATTCACAGCGGAGACGGCATAAGCGGCAATCGAGGCATTATCGGTATAATTGCTGGCCTCCCCAGCCGTGGGACTTCCCGCATAGCGCCAGAAGATGGTGGTCATCTGCTCACGAGTGACAGGATCATTCGGCCCAAACAGTCCGCCGCCGTAGCCACTGATCAATTCCTGTTGGGATGCCCACAGCACGGCATCGCCATACCACGCGCCGTCAGGCGTATCCGTGAAAACGTCCGTACCCGTTACTGTCGGGGTTCCCTCAATCCGGTACAAGACAGTGGCAAGCTGCGCTCTGGTCAGATTGCTTTCCGGGGCAAACTGGTTATTGCCGGTTCCGGCCATCAGGTTATGCTCCTTGCAGTACATGACCGCCTCGGCATACCATGCATTGGCGTCCACATCGGAAAAGCCGGTATCCCCTACGGCGGCGAAAGCGGTAATGGACAGGGAGAGGATCAGGGCCGCAATCAAAAACAATGCAGAAAGTCGTTTCAAGTTTCGCATACTTTTATACTCCTTTTTCGTTATATATTGGGGACGCTATAGACATTTTGCGCAGAATTATTTACAGATCAAAATAGGCGTGTATTTCTGCCATCTGGTCAAACTGTGCCACATGGAACGGGCAGCGATTGTCGCAATGGCCGCACCCGATACAGCTGCCAGCTTTTTTCTCCAGCTTGTCGTAATGGCTGCGGGCCAACTGATCTCCGGCCCTTGCCAGATCGTAATACTTGTTAATCAGCCCTACATCCAATCCTGCCGGACAGGGCTGGCAATGGTTACAGTAAACACATTTTCCCGCCGCGTCCTGGGGAGCGAAGGAGCCGAGAATGGAGTAATCCCTCTCCTTCGCTGCGGCATCCAGGAATCCGAGGATACGCCTCAAATCCTCACAGTTCCGAATACCGGGAAGAACCGTCAGAACGCCTGGCTTATCCAGGGCGTATTGGATACACTGATACTCCGTCAGCGCGCTCCC
>JAAVHF010000079.1 GCA_014799845.1 Oscillibacter sp.
CCGTGGGAAAAACAATTAGATTTTATTTGCCGCCTGCGGGCGGCAAACTCCTGCGGAGGGCTTTTTTGACAGTCTGAGCAGAGGGTAACATAAACGTTACCCTCTGCCTCCTTTTATTTCAGCCGGATTTTGCTTTCCGCGTTTCTACGGAGCCTTCAGCAATCAATAGGCCAGCTTCTCCTCCAGCCAGCTCTTCAGCTGACTGATGGGGATACGGACCTGGTTCATGGTATCGCGCTCACGGATGGTGACGCAGTTGTCGGCGGGAGTCTTGTCGTCGCCCACGGTCTCGAAGTCCACGGTGATGCAGTAGGGAGTGCCCACCTCGTCCTGACGGCGGTAGCGCTTGCCGATGGAGCCGGTATCGTCGTAGTCGATCATCCAGTACTTACTCAGCTCGGCGTGGACCTCGCGGGCCTTATCGCCCAGCTTCTTGCTCAGGGGCAGCACGGCGGCCTTGAAGGGAGCCAGGGCCGGGTGGAGGTGCAGGACGGTGCGGACGTCGTTCTTCTCCGCGTCCACAACCTCCTCGTCGTAGGCGTTGCACAGGAAGGCCAGCAGCATCCGCTCCACGCCCAGGGAGGGCTCGATGACGTAGGGGATATAGTGCTCGTTCCTCTCCTGGTCGAAGTAGGTCAGGTCCTTGCCGGAGGTGGTCTGGTGGGCGTTCAGGTCGAAGTTGGTGCGGCTGGCTACGCCCCACAGCTCGCCCCACTCGGTAAAGGGGAACGCAAACTCAAAGTCAGTGGTGGCGTTGGAGTAGTGGCTCAGCTCCTCGGGATCGTGGTCACGCAGGCGCAGGTTCTCCTCCTTGATGCCCAGGTCCAGCAGCCACTGGTGGCAGAAGTTTTTCCAGTAGGCGAACCACTCCAGCTCCGTGCCGGGCTGGCAGAAGAACTCCAGCTCCATCTGCTCGAACTCGCGGGTGCGGAAAATGAAGTTGCCCGGGGTGATCTCATTGCGGAAGCTCTTGCCGATCTGGCACACGCCGAAGGGCAGCTTCCGCCGGGTGGAACGCTGGACGTTGAGGAAGTTGGTGAAGATGCCCTGAGCGGTCTCAGGCCGGAGGTAGACGGTGTTCTTGGCGTCCTCGGTGACGCCCTGGAAGGTCTTGAACATGAGGTTGAATTTGCGGATATCGGTGAAGTTGTGCTTGCCGCAGGAGGGACAGGGGATATTGTGCTCCTCGATGAAGGCCTTCATCTCATCCTGAGAGAAGGCGTCCACGGGCTTGGGGAGTTCAAAGCCGTTTTCCCCGGACCAGTCCTCGATGATCTTGTCGGCGCGGAAGCGCTCTTTGCACTCCTTGCAGTCCATGAGGGGGTCGGAGAACCCGCCCACATGGCCGGAGGCCACCCAGACCTGGGGGTTCATGAGGATGGCGGCGTCCAGACCCACATTGTAGGGGTTCTCCTGGACGAACTTCTTCCACCAGGCTTTCTTGACGTTGTTTTTCAGTTCTACGCCCAAGGGGCCGTAGTCCCAGGTGTTGGCGAGGCCGCCGTAGATTTCGCTTCCGGCGAAGATGAAGCCCCGGCCCTTACAGAGGGCCACAATTTTTTCCATTGTTTTCTCGGTGTTTTTCATTTTATTTTCTCCTTTTCGGTTTTATTGACAAATTTTTCTGCGGCCCTGCGGGCCGCTCCACATGATTTCTCATCGATACCCCGGGGCCTGCGCGGCCCCGGACTCCGCGCCTACTTTTCCCGCACGGGAAAAGTAGGCAAAAGCGTGCCAGAACCTACGGTTCTGGACTCCCTTGGGCGTCACCCGCAGGGTGACACCTTATTACGGGGGAATTTGTTTTTGCGCTTGTCCTGTAGTCCGTCCGGTCTGAACCGGGCTGCGGGTGCAATTTCTTCTGCTCTGCGTCTGTTTCAGGATGTTATCCCGGTCCCTACCGTCATACACGCTGAATCTCCCGGGGCGCAATTCGGGAGCTCTCCCGGTCTGAGACGGTAGGGTCTGCCGAATACATCGTCAGATAGACGCTTCGCCTCATACACGGGACCTGGCTTATTTAGACCGGATAGACTCCAGGACAAGCGCAAAACAAAACGACACATCAGGGGATTCTCAAGGGCGGCGAAGCCCCCTTGAGCACGCTTTTGCTTCTTTTCGCGTGCGCGAAAAGAAGGCCCGTTGCGGCAGCGACAAATGCTGCGTTACGAACCAAGTTCCTGCCGCCGCTGCGCGGCGGCAGAGCGGACGCGGCCCGCAGGGCCGCAATAAAAATCGCCCTGAGCCTTTCGGCTCAGGGCGAACAAAAACTTGTCCGTGGTTCCACCTGAATTCGGGTTTTACCCCGCACTCTTCCCCTTAACGTGGGGGCCGCCCGGCAGGGCATTTCCTCCCTGCTGCTCCAAGGCGCCTTCGCCGCCCGCCTCACGGGGACTTACACCGTCCGTCCCCTCTCTGCGCTTCGGCCCGCGGGTACTGTTCCTCTTCATCGCTTCCGCTATCGGGTATTTACTCTACCACCTTTTTCCCCTTATGTCAAGGAAAATGTTAAGCCTTGTGTTCCGTATGCAGTAAATGGTGGGCTTTTTCACCCAGGGGCTGTTTCAAGTATGCCCTGTACAGCTCCTGAATATCCGGATTTTCATGGGAATAACGGATCTCACTCCCCGCGTCCAGTTCCCACAGCCGCCCGCCGCGGCCCGCCGCCATTTCCACCCCCTCGTGGATAGGCTGGCCTCCGCCGCCGGAGCAGCCGCCGGGACAGGCCATGACCTCCACGAAGTCATAATCAGCCTCCCCGCTGTCGATTGCCTCCATCAGCCGCCGTGTGTTGGCAAGGCCGCTGACCACCGCCACCCGCACGGTTCCCGCGCCGGGGACGTCAAAATCGGCCTCCCGCCAGGGCTGGGTTCCCCGGACTGCCCGGAAGGCGTCAGGGTCCGGATTCTTCCCGGTAGCCAGGAAATAGGCGCTGCGAAGGGCCGCGTCCATCACGCCGCCGGTGGCTCCGAAGATCACCGCCGCGCCGGTGCCGCTGCCCAGGGGGCTGTCGAAGGGCATCTCCTCCAGCTCCTCCGGCACCACGCCGTCGCTGCGGAACATCCGCACCATCTCCCGGGTGGTCAGCACCACGTCCACATCCGGGTCGCCGCAGGCGTCCCGCATCTCCGGCAGCTCGCTCTCCGCCTTCTTGGCGGAGCAGGGCATGATGGACACCACAAATACCTTGTGGGGGTCCACGCCCAGCTTCTCCGCAAAATAGCTCTTGGCAACCGCCCCGAACATCTGCTGCGGGGATTTGGCGGTGGACAGATGCTCCACATAGGCCGGATACTGGCTCTTCACAAAGCTGACCCAGCCGGGACAGCAGGAGGTGAACATGGGCCAGCGGTACTTCCCCTTCCGGGTGAACCGGTGGAGGAACTCGCTGCCCTCCTCCATAATGGTCAGGTCCGCCGAGAAGTTGGTATCAAACACATAGTCGAAGCCCACCTGCTTCAGCGCGGCCACCAGCTTCCCCACCGGCAGCGGGGCGCCGTCGCCCACGCTCTCGTCCCAGGCCGCCCGCACGGCGGGGGCCACCTGGACGATGGTGGTCAGTTCCGGGTCCGCCAGGGCGTTGAGGGCTTTCAGGGTGTCGTCCCGGACCGTCAGGGCCCCGGTGGGACAGTGGGTGACGCACTGGCCGCAGAAGGTGCAGTCCGTATTTTGCAGCAGGCGGTTATAGCTCACGTCCACCGTAGTCCGGGAGCCGGTGCCCGCCACGTCCCAGATGTGCATCCCCTGGATCTTGTCGCAGACCTGGACGCAGCGCATACACTTGATGCACTTGCTGGCCTCCCGGACGATGGGGGTGGTCAGGTCGACCTTGTCCCGCTCCGGCTGGACCGGGTAGGGCTGGTAGTGGATATTCAGGTCATGGGCCATCTGCTGGAGCTGGCAGGAGCCGCTGCGGACGCAGGTGGTGCAGCTGGAGTTGTGCTGGGACAAAATCAGCCGCAGGTTGGTCCGGCGGGCCAGCCGGATTTTGGGCGTATTGGTATGGATCACCATGCCCTCCAGCACGGTGGTGTTGCAGGCCGGCAGCAGCCGGTCCGTGCCCTCCACCTCCACCATGCACATCCGGCAGGCGGCGATCTCGTTGACGTCCTTCAGATAGCACAGGTGGGGAATGGGGATTCCCGTCTGCTGGGCGGCTTCCAGAATGGTGGTGCCCTTGGGGAAAGACATCGCCCGGCCGTTCATTGTAAAGTTTACCATTTTTCGATCCGCCCTCCTTTGAAGTTTCCATATCCGAAGTGGTCGCACCGCAGGCACCGGGAGGACTCCTGAGCGGCCTCCTCATCGGTCATGGGGCACTCGATGCACAGGAAGTCGTGCTTGCGCTCTCCGGCGTCCCGCTCGGTGGGCTCCACCCGGCCTCTGGGCCTGGGGTCGGCGCACCGGGGCGCGGGGACCTTGACCTCCGACTGGATTTCATGGTGGAAGCCCAGGTATTCGTCAATATTTGCGGCGGCGGCCTTTCCGGCGGCAATGGCCCGGATAACGGTGGCGGGGCCGGTGACGCAGTCGCCTCCGGCGAACACGCCGGGCATATCGGGCAGCTGGGTGCTGGGATTGGCCATCAGCTTGCCGCCCCGCTGGATCTTCACGCCGGCCTGCTCAAAGCCCAGGGACTCGATGCCCTGGCCGATGGCCACAATGACCACGTTTGCGGGGATGCGCAGCGGTTCCACACTGGCGGTGTTGGGCCGGGGACGGCCCTGGGCGTCCATCTCGCCGATGATCTGGGGCTGGGTCCACAGGGCGGCGGCGCAGCCGTCCTCTCCTACCTCCACCCGCAGAGGCGCCTGCAGGGTCAGGATCTCCGCGCCCTCGGCGATGGCGCCCTCGATTTCCTCCTTCTGGGCGGTCATATCCTCCTGGCGGCGGCGGTAGACGCAGGTCACCTTGGCCGCGCCCAGGCGGATGGCGGAACGGGTCACGTCCATGGCCACGTTGCCGCCGCCGATGACCGCCACATTCTGTCCGGTGAAGTCCGGCAGCTCGTCGTCGCCGATGTGCCGCAGCAGCTCCACGGCGGAAACCACGCCGGCGCTGTCCTCGCCCTCAATGCCGGTTTTCTTGTCGGTCTGGGCCCCGATGGAGAGATACAGGCTGTCATAATCCCGCCGCAGCTCCTCGAAGGTCACATCGGTCCCCACGTCCACCCCCGTCCGCACCTGGATGCCCAGGGAGAGGATGGAGGCGATCTCCTCGTCCAGCTTCTGCCGGGGCAGGCGGTAGCTGGGGATGCCGTAGCGCATCATGCCGCCCAGGTGCTTCTGCTTCTCATACAGGGTGACGGCATGGCCCATGAGGGCCAGATAGTAGGCCGCCGAGAGGCCGCCGGGGCCGCCGCCGATGACCGCCACCCGCTTCCCGGTGGGGGCGGCGGGCTGGGGCTGGGGCACGTCTCCGGCGTTGTCCACGGCGTAGCGCTTCAGGCCGCGGATATTCACCGCGTCGTCCACCATATTCCGGCGGCAGCGGGCCTCGCAGGGGTGCTCGCATATGTAGGCGCAGGCCACGGGGAAGGGATTGTCCTTCCGGATCAGCCGCACCGCGTCCTCGCACCGGCCCTCGCTGACCAGGGAGACATAGCCGGGGATATCCACCCCGGCGGGGCACAGCGCCACGCAGGGCACCGGGTTCCGCAGGGACCCCAGGCACCGGTGGTGGAGGATATGCTCCTCATAGTCGTCCCGAAAGCCCCTGAGGCCCATCAGGACCAGATTGGCCGCGTCGATGCCGATAGCGCAGTCCGCCGTGTCGGCAATGACCTGGGCGGTATGCTCGATCCGGCGGAGGATGCCGATATTGGGCTCGCCGTCCAGTACCTCCTCCATCATGTTGGCCAGCTGGCCCAGCCCGATCCGGCAGGGCGCGCACTTGCCGCAGGTCTGCGCCTGGCACAGCCGCAGAAAACTCAGCGCCATGTCCACCGGACAAAGGCCCGGCGGGCTGGCGGCAATCCGGCGCTCCATGTTGCGGTACAGCTGCTCTACTACCGCCTGGGCCTTGCCGGGGGTTTTGACTTCCAATCTGCTCATGGGAGAGCTCCCTCCTTTATGTCATGCTTCCTCTGTCCCCGGCGGGACAGAGATTTTCTCATGAACGAATTTGTATTTTTGTTCTCTGTTTCACACAGTATAAACAAAAAGCGCCGGAAAGTCAACAGATTTTATTGTTAATTTTGCCGCAAAGCTTCCGAATTGGCCACCACGATTCCCTCTTGCGAATTGTACATAATTATGCTATTATTATGTACCAAGAAAGGAGGGCTTACTATGCCGCAGATCAGACCCATTACTGACTTACGAAACACGAACGAGATCTCCGAGTTGTGCCACGCCCGCCGGGAGCCTATTTTTATCACCAAGAACGGCTACGGCGACCTAGTCATTATGAGCATGGAGACCTACGAGGCATTGACGGCAGCGCCTTCGTCCGCCGGTGACCCGCGTCAGGGGCAGATGTGCTTTTTGACGGAACAGCCCCCGGTATGGGCCGGGATGCTGGCCGACGTGCTGGCGCAGAACCACATTCCCTTTGTCAAGGAGAGTTCGCTGGGCGCGGGGCTGGCAATCAGGACAGGTTCCATGGGGGAGACAATCCGGTTCTTTGTCCCGCAGTCACGATTGGAAGCCGCGAAGGAGCTGGCAGACGGTCTCTTCGCGGGGGAAAAGACAGACGAACCGGAGTAACCGCGAATCCCGGTTCAGCTTCATGCGTCCGGGGAATCTGTATGATGAGGGGAGGCACGGCCCGCGCCATGCCTCCCCCTGTGAACCGATTGGGAGCGTATCCTCACGAATGGTTCTCCAGCCACCGCACAGCGCAGTGGGCCAGGCTCGCGGCCCCGATGGGGCAGACGTCCTCGTTGAACCGGACCTTGGGATTGTGGGCGGGAGCGTCGCCCCGCTCATCCGGAAAACCGGCGGAAAGGTACATATAGGCCGTGGGCACCAACTCGGCCACGGAGGCGAAATCCTCCGACGCGCTGGCGGAAATGCCGGGAACGGGGGTCAGGCCGGGGATATCCTGCTCGGTCATATAACCCACCATCTCATCGGTGAGCCCGGCGTCACAAATCAGGGGCGGCACTTCGGAGATCATCTCCACCTCCGCCGAACCACCGTAGACCTCAGCCGTCCTGACTGCGACCTCCTTCATCCGGCGCACCAGCAGCTCCCGGCCGGCCTTGTCATTGGTACGAATGGTTCCCTGAAGAAGCGCCGTGTCCGGGATGATGTTGGCCGCGGAACCGGCGGAAAAATTGCCGATGGTCAGCACGCAGGCTTTACCGGGGTCTACCTCACGGGCAATCAGCGCCTCCAGGCCCAGGTAGATATGGACGGCGATGTTGATCGGGTCGATGGCGTTCTGGGGATACGCGCCATGAGAGCCCCGTCCCCTGACGGTGATCCGGAAGCCGTCCACGGAGTACATCATAGTCCCGCCGCTGTTATACATAAAGAGCCCCACCGGCATGCGCCCCGGGCTCACATGGAATGCCAGGGCCGCATCTACACCCTCCAGGATGCCGTGCTCTATCATGTTTCCGGCTCCCTCGAAGGTCTCCTCGGCAGGCTGGAACATGAGCCTGACCGTACCCGCCAGCTCATCCTCATGCTCTTTGAGCATTCTGGCGGCGGTGAGCAGCATAGCGGGGTGGAAGTCGTGCCCGCAGGCATGGGCCTCGGTGCCGGTGGGACAGGCGAAGGGCTCGCCGCTCTCCTCCGGCATGGGCAGCGCGTCCATGTCCGCCCGGAGCAGCAGGACCCTGCCCCCCTTGCCCAGGGTGGCCGCAACGCCCTCGCCGCAGGCCCGGGGTGCCAGACCGTACTCCGTCAGCCGTTCCATGACGTAGGCTTGCGCTTTGGGCATATGCAGGCCCACTTCAGCATTGGCATGGAACCACCGGCGGTTGGCGACAGTCTCTTCCCGGAGCTCCAGCGCTCTCTTGTAGTATTCCATATGCGTCCATCTTCTTTCGTTTGGTTTATCCCGCTTTATTGGAAAAGCTTTTCACTAATTGTTCAAATTATACCACGAAAGTAGGAATCAGTCAACAATATCTTGGCGGATTACACAAGAAGATGTGCGATCTATAAAATTTGTGAAAAAAGGGGTTGACAAACAGCGGCTGTCGTGGTATTTTAATCCATGCCGATATTCGCCGGTGTGGTGGAATTGGTAGACACAAGGGACTTAAAATCCCTCGGTAGTGATACCGTGCCGGTTCGAGCCCGGCCACCGGCACCATCGGGGATCTGATAAGTCTTAAATATCGCGGAGTAGAGCAGTTGGCAGCTCGTCGGGCTCATAACCCGGAGGTCGGAGGTTCAAGTCCTCCCTCCGCAACCAAGATAAGTTGACAGACCGCCAAGGTGGCGGTCTGTCACTTTTTATATAAAGAATCAGAGTAAAACCGTTGCGCCGCAGTGATTTCACTGCGGCATTTCAATTTGGAGGTAAAATACAACGAATATGCTTGAAAAAAGTGAATCTATCAAAGCTGGCCTGAGACAAGGTTTTCAAGACGGCAATTCAAAATTGCAAATCTGTCGATTCTTATTTGGGCTAAGAGGCAACCTAGCGGAGATTATATATTGGAAAATTTCTTTGCCCCTCACCAGATGGTATGGTTTCATGAAGCTGATGTTGAACGAAAAAATCCCATACCAACATCACATTTTTTACTTCTTGATAGTAAAGCATTTATCCATACTTCTAATATGGGCTATCAGCGGATATATGAAGACATCACGGCAATAAAAGTATCTGCTCACTTTTTGGATGGGGTAAATTTTCTTTTGCTTGATATTCTACGAGGCTATGACCGACAAGATAAAAAAGACGCAGCCTTATTAGATTTAGCTGAACGTATATGTACTTGGTTAGGTAGTTTCGAAGAGAGTGACTTAGACATACAATTATTGAATAAGCTACAGATAATCAGGCGACAGAGAGATCTAAATACAGCTGAAACCATAGAGTTAGGAAAGTTAATCGGAGAAGATCATGCTCCCAATATCCGCTGTGGTGCCTATCTGCTATTAGGAGAAAATACAGAAGCTCAAATATGTTTTAATAAGCTTGACCCCAAATTGCAAACGGAATTTTTGACATACCCAATCTGTCAATTTGGGAATTTAACGTCTTAAACTTGACACTTATTGTCAGTTGAAAGAACCCCGCTTTTCAAACATCTTTGTAAAACTGAATGTACGCTTCCGTACTCCTGCGGCGGTAAGCTTCCTCCCGATTAAATGTGGAGAAAAAAGCCTCTGCTACAGTGTTATCCAATGGTTTTGTTGAAGCAGAGGACAATAATACCAACATAGAGTTGAGTAGTTCCAAGATAAGTTGACAGGCCACTAGGATAGTGGCCTGTCGCTTTTATATAAAGGAATATAGTAAAATCGTTGCGCCGCAGTGAAACCACTGCGGCATTTTTATTTGGAGGCAAGACACAATGAATATGTTTGAAAAAAGTGATACTAATCACTAATTAAACCATTTAAAATCCGAGGTCTACCCGTAATATGGGTGATAAGGTTACAAGAGAGGGAGCAAATAGAGTCACAGAGACGCAGAATAACCTTATCCAACGAGGCAAACACCTCATTTTTGAATCCCAGTTTCCTGATTTCTTTCCAAATCTGCTCAATAGGATTCATTTCGGGTGTATACGGCGGGATAAAGAAGAGGCGGATATTATCCGGGATAACCAGAGCCTTTGATTTATGCAGGCCGCACCATCACAGCAAAGCAGGATCAGGTCATCCTTGAATTGTTCGGAGAGTTCTTGCAGAAAAATATTGGTGCAGACGGTATTGCAGTAAG
>JAAVHF010000080.1 GCA_014799845.1 Oscillibacter sp.
CATACCGGTGGTCCTCCTTCACCTTGTAATGGATGGCGTCCATAAAGATGAAGGGGTACACCTTTTCCAAAGGCCGGTTCTGCCACGCTGTCACCTCCGGCATGATCTTCTCTGTGATCTTTGTCACCAGCTCCGGGGATATTTCCACATCGTACAGTTCCTTGATCTGTTCCGCGATGTCCCGCTGGCTCATCCCGCAGGCGTACAGGGCCAGAATCTTCTCTTCCATCCCGTCCGCATTCCGGCTGTACTTGCTGATGATCTTCGGCTCATAACTGCCCTTCCGGTCCCGGGGAACCTTGATGTCCACTTCCCCCAGCTGCGTTTTCACCGTCTTCCGGGAGTATCCGTTCCGATAGTTAGGCGTTGTCTCGGACGCCTCCACACGCTGGCAGCGCTCTCGCCCCAGTTCCTCGTCCAGTTCTACCTCCATGACAGTCTGAACTACATCCCGGAACATTTCCTTCATGGCGCTCATGATCTCCGCCGTGCTGGTAAACTGCTGACTCTTGACATACTCTTTCAGTAATTCTGCTGGTGCTGTATTCATTTTCTTCGGCTCCTTCTTGATTGGTTGTTTTTTCCATTCTTGACTGAGCCGAAGTTTTTTATACTGTCATTCTTTGTCGTTTACACGAATTTTTCCGGGGCCTCTCAATCCCCAATACAAATGCAGCTGTTGCTATCTGATCTCTGCGGAAGTAGCAAAATTATCTATTGTGTCTGCTGGGTTTGATGGAGATTACCGGCGTATGGGACCTGTCTGCCAGTTGCTGTCGGCGTCTTTCGGAGAGATAGCGCTCCGTTGTGCCTGGAACTTCTGACTCCAAAAGCGCAAGCGCATTTTCTAGTTTCATAATATGCTCTGCATCTTCGACAGACATACCTTGCTCACTAACAATTTCAGCAATCTGTTGCTTGCGGAGTGCGCTCGCCTGGTCACGCGCTATCGTTTCAACGATTGCCCGATTGATGAAGCCATTGACACTCTCGCCGCTCGCTTCTGCATGATCTTGAATTGCCTCTTTCTGTCCTTTGGGTACAGTTAAGTTGATGCGGTCGCAATGTTCCTGCTGCCACTGATTTTTGTACCTACTTGTTCCAGCCATACTTCTTCACAACCTCTTTTCTTTTGATAGATAAGCGAGTAGCCTTCCTCTGTCTTAGCTCTACTATAGTACAAAAGCCGTTCATGCGCAAGATATAACCAGGGTCTTGCGCATGATATTTCTTCCGCCTATAAAGCATTAAATAATGGAGGAATAGCTCAAAAATCAACAATGCCGTAGACTTTTTGCTGACGACGTGGTATAATACTAACAGAAAGATGCCAAACCATGGAGGTGATTCCTATAAGCAAGCTGCAATATACTTTTAAAACCGACACACTGTTCAAAATGCTGTTCGTGAAGCATCCTGATCTGCTGAAAAAGTTGGTTTCCGCCCTGCTTGGGATACCGCTGGAGAGCATCGAGCAGTTCATCATCCGTAACGAGGAAATTGCGCCGGAGAATCTGGGAGACAAATTTTGCAGGCTGGACATCAACATGGTGGTGAACGGTCAGCTCGTCGATCTGGAAGTCCAGGTCGCTGATGAAGGGGACTATCCGGAACGCGTGATGCTATATTGGGCAAGAGAGTTTTCATCGGCCCTTCCTTCAGGTCAGGGCTATTCCATGCTGCCGCGCACGGTTATTATCAGCATCATTGATTTTCCCCTGTTTGACTGCATGGAGTTCCACTCGTTCTTTCAACCTTTAGAGGTCACACGCCATACACTGCTGTCGGACAAAATGGGGTTCCACTTTTTTGAATTGAAGAAGCTGCCAAAGGAAGTTACAGAGGATAACGCACTGTTGTTATGGCTGTCTTTGTTCAATGCAAACACGGAGGAAGACCTTGAAAAAATCAAGAAGATGGAGGTGCCAACGATGAACCAGGCGATCAATGCGTACTATACAATTACAGCTTCATCCGAGTTCCGCGAGATTGAGCGGCTGCGGGAGAAGGCCAGGCATGACGAGGCCCAGGCGCTGTATCATGCAGAGCAAAGGGGTATTGCTAAAGGAAAAATTGAAGGCAAGATGGAAGGTAAGCAAGAGGGCATCGCTGAACGGAATCTTGAGATTGCAAGGAACCTTTTGGCAATGGATATGCCGCTGGATCAGATCGTTAAAGCAACCGGTTTGACGCAAAAAGAAATTGAGGTCTTGAGATAATGCCATCGATAGAAGCGGAGCGGCTGCGAAAGAAGGCTAGGCATGATGAGCCCCAGGCGCTGTATCATGCAAAACAAGAGGGGAAGATCGAGATTGCAAGAACCATGTAAGAAATAAGTGAATGAGATAGAGAATCTACGCGCAGGAATTTAGATGGAACTGGAGGGTGCAGCCGCACTCCCCAGTTCCATTTTCATATGTTCTGCTATAACTCCGGGAGCATCGCGCAGCAAAAGGCGAAAGGCCAGTCAGAAGAACCAATCCTATTCGTCAGGAAATGAAATCCGTACATTTACTTCAGGCCGGGATCTCGGATACGTTGACAGGGAAAGTTCTGACAGAAGCTGACGCCATGTTTTGCACTTATTCATTGCCGCCATTGTATTCCAAGTGGGAAGATCACGATTTCTGCGGCGGTTATAATCGTCCTGCCCTGTGCATTTGAGCCGGGTAAATTCCGCCGTAAAAACCTCGTTCCATTCTTTGACAGTACGCTTGTAGTACGGACTTCTCGTGGATACATCCTTCATCGGATAGTATTTGTCACGAAATTCACGGGCAGTCATCCCAAACCGGTTTTTGATCGCTGGATGGCTGGGCATCAGCGGCGATACAAATGCCTGCATATGCAGCTCCCCGTGCTCTTGTACCCAGGTATCACAGGCATCGAAAATGGCCTCCTTACTCCAGTGACTGAACGGCAGCTCCTGCTGGCACAGCTCTAAACTTGCGATAATATCCGCTTTTCGCTGCTTTCCGATACGGGCATTGGACACGATATGTATGGCTTCGCGGAGGGCGTCTTTGCGTGTCATGATGTGTTCCTTTCCTTTTCGACTCCGGAAAGCTATCGGCACGCCGTAGGTGGAAAACCGCACCGGCTGGGTGATATCAAAATTGTCAATGGCCTTGATGAGCCCCACGCAGCCCACCTGAAACAGATCGTCCGCGTTCTCGCCCCGGCCCAGAAAGCGCTGGATCACCGAGAGAACCAGCCGCAGATTCCCCTGAATCAGTTGCTCCCTGGCATCCTTGTCCCCCTCCTTGGTCCGCCGCAGCAGCTCCATGGTCTCCTCGTTGCGCAGTACCTTTAACTTCGAGGTGTTTACGCCGCAGATCTCTACCTTTCCCTGCATGTCCGCATCCCCCTTGGTGAAAACTTACAAAGGCAGTTTTCCCCTGGCCGGGGAGATTATACGGGAGGAAAAATAGAGGTTTTGTCGGGTCGGGAAAAGGCGGGAAAAAGCGCCGGGGATTGGCTCCCCGGCGCTTCCGCGCTTCCATATTCGGTTACTTCTGCTCATTCAGATACAGTTCCACCCGGTTCTGTATCATCCGGGCGGCGTCCTCCGCCGTCCGGTCCCCGGCGAAAAGGGTCCCGGCGCACTCCTGAACAATGGCCCAGATGTTCTCATCCCGGCCGGTGAAGCCTTCCGCCGCCTCATAGAGAGCCATTACCTGGTCGTAATCCTCCTGGGTGGCGGGCTTGAGCATGATGGCCATGGTGTCGATCACAATGTAGGCCGTACCCTCCAGCATGGGCTCGCCGTCAGGACCTGTGATGGTGTTGCCGTCCTCGTCCAGGAGGTAGTTGGTCTCCATGCTCTCCCTGGCCTCCCGCTCAAAATCGGCGCGGTTCACGGCGAAGTCGGAGGTGTAGACAACAAACTGATCCCCGCCGGGCAGCAGCGCCTGTCTGAGGAAAGCCCAGGCCCCGTCCTTATCCTTGCAGGAAGCGGACATGGCCAGCCCGCCGTCCGCCTGGAACCGGACCGCACCGCTCTCGCCGGGATAGCCTACAAAGGTGACCTCCCCGCCAAACAAGGCGCGGTACAGCTGGACGGATGCCAGGTCGCCCAGATACACCGGCAGCAGCATCTGCTCGCCCCGGGCCGCCCAGGTATAGGGGGATACGTTCTCCTCCCCCTGGCTCCGGGCCTGATCCGGGAAGGAGGCGCAGAACTCCAGAATCGCCTGGAACTCCGGGGAATCAAACGAGGCGGTCCCCGCGTCCCAGTCCACAAAGCGGTCCAGACTGTTGGCAAACATGGTCTCGAAAATGGAGCTTTTCGTCTCGCTGGGGCCCAGGACGCTGTATCCCGCGGGCTGTTTCGCCAGCGCCGCGCGCAGGTCCTCCAGGGTCCAGCCCATCTTGTCCCCTACGACGGAGGGGGCGCCCGCCGCCGTCTCGATGGAAAACCGGGAGAACACACGGTACAGCTTCCCGCCGATCTCGGCTTCCTGAAGAACCTTCTCCATCACGCCATCCCGGCCCAGGCTGGCATCGGATTCGATGTAGGGCCACAGATCCTCCAACAGACCCCTGGCGGCGTACCGCCGCAGGGAGATACCCGTCACGTCCAGCAGATCCGGCATATCGCCCGCCAGGATTTCCGTATTCAGCTTGCTGACGCCCGCCGAGGCGTCCTCAGCGGTGTTGTACTCGGAGTAATCCCGCACTTCAATGCGGTGGGTGCTGCTGGTGCGGTTGAACTCCAGCACCCGGGCCCGGTTCTGGCTGTCCAGGCCCATGGTCGCCAGGGTCAGCACCGTCCGGCCTGCCAGCGCGTCCTCCCCGGCAGGGGCCAGACGGGCCAGAGAGTAGGACGCCAGCCACATGGAGTCGTCCCGCAGCACCGCCGCTCCCGTACCGTCCGGCAGGAGGCACAGGGCGGACACCTGGCCCTTGTCCACGCCCGCGCCGCTCCAGCTGAGCAGCTTCTCCGGCGCGGAGGCCTCCCTCGACCAACCGTAGAGGCTGTCGCCGCTGGTATAGAGGAAATCGTATTTCTCGTTGCCGTCGTAGAGCTTATTGGCGCTGCCGGTCAGGGGCTGGGCCTCCCCCAGAGTCTGACCGTCCGCATCCACGGGATAGACCGCGAGGCTCTCCCCGCTGGCAGTCACCGCTCCCACGCCGCCATCCGCCAGGGAGATCAGCCGCTCCACCGGCTCCAGCCCCTTGCAGACGGCCAGCGTGGACAGTCCGGTATCCAGCACCGTGACCGCAGACCCGGCGGCGGCGTACAGGCGGCCCTCCCGGTCCATCCGGGTATCCGTGACCGCTTCCACGCCAAGCTTCCCGGCCAGTTCCGTCAGGTCCACCCGGTCCAGTTCCTGCTCACCGGTGGCGTCCAGCTTCCGCCAGACCTGACTGCCGGGACTATCGAAGTCTCCCATATTCACGACGATGCTGCCCATGTCCTCCATGTCCGCCAGGCTTGCGAAATCCATCATGCCGCCGGCTTGTTCCAGCACCCAGAGGGACCCGTCCTCGCAGGGAACGATGGCGGCTATGGACGCGCCCTCACCCGGTGCATAGCCCTCCAGCCTCGTCAGTTCACCGGTGGCCGCGTCCAGACGGTACAGCACCGCCTTTTCCGCGCCGCCGGAATAAAAGGCAAAATCGCCGTCATCGCCGCTGACAGTGGAGGAGTAGGAGAAACTGCCGGAAAGTTCCTCGTCGTCCGGTTCGGTTTCCTCCTCTTCCGTAGCCGCCAGGTACAGATACCCGCCTCCCGCTCCGGAGGCGGTCAGCTGCATGACCTGCAAATCCAGTGGCACGGCGTCCGCGGTATAAGCCGCAGACGCAGAGGTCTGTACCGGTCCGCCAACCTCCTGTTTTCCGCCGCAGGCGGTCAGCAGCAGGCACAGGGCCAGCAGGGCTGCCGCCAAGTGTTGTCTTTGTTTCATAAAATAAGTATCCTCCTTGCCGCCGGATGTCACCGGCTGAGTATGCCAGGGAGGATAACAGGCAAATCTTACATTGCAAGGGATGAAATTCTTACGAATTCTTACGATTTCGGTTTTCCATATCGAAAAATCGCACGTGCTCGATATATGAATTGACAAAAGCGATGAAATAAGGCTATAATATTCTGAAAAAATTTGAATTAGGAGTGTTTCTATGGAGCCCTATGTCAGTATCATTGTCCCTGTTTACAACGCGGAGGCGACTTTGCGCCGCTGTGTGGAAAGCGTCCTCAGTCAGGAATACACGGACTTTCAGCTGATTCTGGCAGACGACGGCAGCGCGGATGGTTCCGGCGCCATTTGCGATGCTTTTGCGCACCAGGACAGCCGGGTAAAGGTTATCCACAAAGCCAACTCCGGCGTATCCGATACACGGAATCAGGCCATGTCCAGCGCTCAGGGCCGCTATCTGCAATTTCTGGATGCCGATGACTGGATCACGCCCAACGCCACGAAGCTGCTTGTCCGGGCGGCGGAAGAGAATCAATGCGATATGGTCATCTCCGACTTTTTCCGCGTTGTGGGGGAGCGGGTCTCTCCGAAAGGCGACATTGATAAAGACGGCCCGCTCACCCGTGAGGAGTATGTCGCCTATATGATGGAAAATCCCGCCGACTTCTACTATGGCGTGCTGTGGAACAAACTGTATCGAAGGGATATCATCGAGGAACATCATCTGCGGATGGACCCGGCGGTCAGCTGGTGCGAGGACTTTCTGTTCAACCTGGAATACATCCGCCATGCCCGGCGTTTTTTTGCGCTGCAAGTACCGGTGTACTACTATGTGAAAACCAAGGGCTCTCTGGTGAGCCAGGGAATCAGCATTTCCAAGACAGTGCGCACAAAGCTGATGCTGTTTGAATATTACCATCAATTCTACAAGTCGGTTTTGGATGAGGCCGAATACGAAAAGTGCCGTCTGAAGATTTATCGCTTTCTGTTCGACGCCGCACAGGACGGGGCGGTAGCGCCCCTTCCACGCGTTTCTACAAGGCTGGGCAATGAGCGCATCCAGGTCTGTCCCGGCATGTTGACTGGGGAGGGCGTCCTGTTCGATCAGTTCCGGGAACGGAAGCTGTTGGACTATTATCTGGAGCCTGTCGCGCAGAAAAACGGCCTGCTGCTCCCGGAAGTGCGCCTGCTGCTGCAGCTGTATCTGTCCGGAAGCAATACCCGGAAGGCTCTCGCGGACTTCACCGGACTAACGAGGGGCAGCTTATCCGTGCAGCTTCAGCGGCTGGCGGGCAAGGGGCTGGTTTCCGTCACGGAAACGCACATGCCGGACGGCCGGGAGAAGGCGCTGCAAATCTCGTTTTCTTCTGCCGCTGAAACGGTATTGGAGGAATTACGAAACGTCCTAAAGGATTTTGAAATGACCCGGTTGTCCGGCTTCAGCCGTGAGGAGCGGACGCAAT
Source organism: Oscillibacter sp. (assembly GCA_014799845.1). Classification (GTDB taxonomy): domain Bacteria; phylum Bacillota; class Clostridia; order Oscillospirales; family Oscillospiraceae; genus Pelethomonas. The sequence continues at coordinate 7,385 of JAAVHF010000080.1, forward strand.
ATGAGCGGTTATCCCAGCATATCCAGGAAAATATCCGGGACATACTGCAATAAATGCGGGGCGCATCTTGCTGTCAGATTTCTATTTGATAGTAATTCCCGGCAAGAATATGTATGAATTCCCTCCCTTTCGCAAAGAATACCAGCGAAAGGGAGGGATCTTTTTATGAGCCAGGAAACCAGAACTACCGGTCCCGCGGGGGAAAACGATAACCAGAACCAATCCGACGCCCGCCAGAGGATCGTAGATTTCGGCTCCGCCATCAGCCGGAATGAGCGGGGGAACATCTACACGCTGACCATTGTAGGCCAGGTGGAGGGCCACCAGGTCCTGCCGGAGACGGTAAAAAGCACCAAGTATGAGCACGTCATGCCTCTGCTGGCCGCTTTGGAGCAGGATGACGAGGTAGACGGCGTACTCCTGCTGCTGAACACCGTAGGCGGCGATATCGAGGCGGGCTTGGGCATCGCCGAACTGATTGCCGGGATGCGCAAGCCTACCGTCAGCCTGGTACTGGGAGGAGGACACTCCATCGGCGTACCGCTGGCAGTCGCTCCCAGGGTGAGCATGATCGTACCGTCCGCGTCCATGACCATCCACCCTGTGCGGATGAACGGCACGGTGATCGCCGCGCCCCAGACCTTCAACTACTTTGAGCGGATTCAGGAGCGGATCGTCAGTTTCGTAGCCAAGAACAGCAATATCAGCGAGAAGAAGTTCCTGAACCTCATGCTGAAAACCGGCGAGATGGCTGCGGACGTAGGCAGCGTGATCTACGGAGAGGAGGCGGTGAACCTGGGCCTTATCGACCGTATCGGCGGTCTGGGGGACGCCCTGGACTGCCTCTACGATCAGATCGCCCAGGCGCGCCGGGAGCGGGAAGAAAATCTTGCGTCAGTCAGATAAATAGAGAGAAAAGCGCCAGAGAAACAGACGGCTTTCTCTGGCGTTTTTCTTCGCCTCAAGAAAAAACTTGAACGGTCGAAAGAGAATCTTACGTACTGTTCTATTATGAACTCAAAAGATGCGGCTTGCAATGCTCCTCAGGTAAAATTTTCCGCGGAGAACCCTCCACGGCGGTTCCCGGACGTGGACTATACCGATGATTCGGAGGGCATCAGGAGGATTACAATGGATTCCTTCTGATAGAGCGCTTCTGGTGGAAGGTTTCCGGCCAGACATTGCGCTTTGTGCCGCTGCGGCGGGAGATCGTCGCGGAATGGTAAGTTGACTTATCGGCGGGAATATGTTATATTCTGTCCCATCATGTTATGGAGGACGCCTGCTATGAGTCTGTTGGATACCTTTGACCCTTATTCTGAGGAGATCGTAAAAGTTGCGCTTCAGCGGTCATTTCAACCGGTGGATAACTTTCCGGAGACAGTCATTATGACGTTTCAGGATAAGGCGTTCCATGCTTTGAAAAAGATTTGTCAAACGGAGATAGTCGCTGCTCTGCGCGAGGGAAGGGATATCCCTGTTTATGGCCTCTGCTGGCAGGGGCGCAGGCTGGGGATCCTCCATACCCTCATGGGCGGGGCGGGCACAGTCTGTTTGCTGGAAAGTACGCTGGCCAGAGGAGCAAAGAAAGTACTGCTCTATGGTTCCTGCGGCGTACTGGACAAGGATCTGGCCGCTGGACATTTTATTCTGCCCACCGCCGCTTACCGGGACGAGGGGACCAGCTACCACTATCTGCCGGCCAGCGACTATGTGGATATCCCCACCCACCGGAAACTGGCAGAGATTTTTCATGAACTGGACCTGCCCGTTGTGTTGGGCAAAGTCTGGACCACCGACGGCTTCTACCGGGAGACCCGGAATAATATGGAAAAGCGACGGGCAGACGGCTGCATCGCTGTGGACATGGAGTGCGCCTCCGTGATGGCGGCGGCGCAGTTCCGGGGAGCGGAGGTGTACCAGTTCCTCTACGCCGAGGACAGCCTGTGCGGGGACGTCTGGGACCCGCGGACTATGGGGGCCGTGCCCGCCTCTGCCCATGAAAGGTATCTGCGGGTAGCGCTGGAAACGGCCGCGCGGCTGTAACCGGCAGAGAATGAACGGCGGCTCCGTGTTCCCACGGGGCCGCTGTTTGTTGCCGCTAAACCGGAACCGCCTCCCGGGGGGATTCCAGCAGACCGCCCAGTGACGCGATCGCCTCCTGCATCTGCCGGGCGGAGGTATCCAGGGCCTGCTGCTCCTCCCGGCTGAGGGGGATCTCCAGGATTTCCTCCAGCCCGTCCCGGCCCACCAGGGAGGGGATGCTGAGGGCCAGCCCGTCCAGGCCGTACTGTCCGTCCAGCACCACGGAAATAGGAAGCACGGCGTGCTCGTCCTTGACGATGCAGGAGGCGATGCGCCCCACTGCCATGGCGATGCCGTAGCAGGTAACGCCCTTGCGGCGGATGATCTCATAGGCGCTGTCCCGGACCTCCTGGTAGATGCGGTCCAGAACGACCGGTCCGGCGGCATCGCTTCGCGCCGCTGCCCGGATGCGGCAGAAGTCCTCCAGATCCAGGCCGGACACGTTGGCCTCGCTCCACACCGCCAGTTCGCTGTCGCCGTGCTCGCCGATGATGAAGGCATGGATGTTCCGGCTGTCCACCCGCAGCTCCTCGCCCAGCAGCTGTTTGAGCCGTCCGGTGTCCAGCACCGTGCCGGAGCCGATGACCCGCTCCCGGGGATAACCGGACATCTTCCAGGCCGCGTAGGTCAGCACGTCCACCGGGTTGGAAACCACCAGCAGGATGCCGCCGAAGTCCCGGGCGGTGATCTCGTCGATAATGGAACGCATGATGCTGATGTTCTTGCCGATGAGGTCCAGCCGGGTCTCGCCCGGCTTCTGGTTGGCCCCGGCGGTGATGACGACCAGGGCGCAGTCGGCGATGTCGTCGTAACTTCCCGCCGTGATTTCCATAGCCGCGCCATAGGGCAGGCCGTCGCTGAGGTC
>JAAVHF010000081.1 GCA_014799845.1 Oscillibacter sp.
AAGGGCCTCAGCCCCTCTCTGCTCTGTTCCCCAGCGCCATCCTTGACTTTGTCGAATTTCGCTTACACAGAATTTTACACCATGCCGGGATTGATCGTATCACATCCAGGATTCCCGTTTACACAGCGTCAGGTCCGTTCTGTTCCCCAGCGCCATCCTTGACTTTGTCGAATTTCGCTTACACAGAATTTTATACCATGCCTGTTTTGCGGGTTTTAAGGGTTGCTTTTTCACTTTTTGAGGCTTTTTTCTGTTGCGAGAGCAGCTCCGCTTTTTTATTTGACCTTCGCAAAATTTGCCACCCATACAAACTACCGAAGAGCCGAATTTTACACTATGCCCCAGTTCCTCTTATCAATCAGTATTTACCATCACAACGTTATCCGTCCACATCTCGCATTGGCTTATCACCGTCTGCACCGCATCGTCCATACCCTCCGGTGGATATTTATGTCGCCTGAGCAGGCGTTTGACCAGCTTTCGCATCCCAGCCCTGGCACTCTCTTTCTTCTGCCAGTCAATGGTACGGTTCTTACGCAGAAGGTCGGTTAATTCCTTGGTGATGGCAATCAATTCCTCATGCTCATAAAAATCCTTGACTGCCTGGGGCCTGGTGAGAGCATCATAGAAAGCCAATTCCTCTGCGTTTAACCCCAATGCATCCCCCTCTGCGTTCGCAGCAGCAATATCTTTAGCCAATTTCAGCAGTTCCTGGATGACTTCCTCATTGGTGAGCATCCCGTTCAGATAGCGGTTCATGGCGCTCTGGATAATCTCAGAAAATTTCTCCGATTTGACCAGATTTGTCCTGCGGTAGATAGAAACCTGTTCGGCGATCAGCTTCTTCAAAAGCTCAACAGCGAGGTTTTTCTCCTTCATATTGGCGATTTCTTCAAGGAACTTCGGATCGAACAGTGAAAACTCTGACTTCACATCGGAGAAAAGGTTAATCACGCCCTCGCTCTTGATGCTGTGCTTCAACAACTCGTTGATGCGCTCGTTTACTTCAGGCAGAGTGAACTTTTTACTTGTCCCACCTGATTGCAGGCGGACAATCATGGTGCGGACAGCATCAAAGAATTCCGCCTCGAAGCGGGTGTTCTTATCCACTAAACTGCTACAAAGGGAGAGAGCCTGACGGAGCAGCAGAGCTTCCTTAATATAGACATTCTGCGTCCGCTCATTTTCTGGCAAGTCATGATCTGCAACGCTTTTGCCCAGAATGAAGTTTACGCCTCCGCTGATGGCCTTTGCCTTTTCAAAATCATCGCCGGATATAAATTTCCCATAATCATATCCATAGAAGAAATCCCGGCAAATCGAAAACTTTTCCAGAAACTTCGGGTAGGCGGCTTTACTGACATCAGTATCGCCGTAATTCTTTTTATCCCTGGCAGTATAATCGTTCATCGCCTGCTTGAGTGCGGCGGCAATGCCTACATAGTCCACTACCAATCCGCCTTCTTTATCTTTGAAGACGCGATTAACACGGGCGATAGCCTGCATCAGATTATGGCCGGACATAGGCTTGTACACATACATGGTCGCCAATGACGGAACATCAAAGCCCGTCAGCCACATATCTACAACAATAGCAATTTTCAAGGGCGATTCATTGTCTTTGAACTTTCTTGCCAACTCATCCTTGCGAGCCTTGTTGCCGATGATCTCCCGCCATTCCTCTGGATCGTTGTTCCCCTGTGTCATCACAACAGCTACTTTTTCTGTCCATGCCGGACGCAACTCCAGAATACGCTGGTATATCTTCATAGCAATAGGGCGGGAATAGGCAACAATCATGGCTTTGCCGGTGAGAATGTTGGCACGATAGTTTTCATAGTGATCGAGAATGTCACTGACCAGAGAGCTGATGGTCTGATCGGCACCCAGGATAGCGTCCATCTGCCCTAACTCTTTCTTACTCTTTTCAATAACATAGGGGTCAGCATTTTGGGCCATGATGTCATACTCGGTGTCAATGAGACGAAGAGTATTCTCGTCCAGCTTCAGATGAATAACACGGCTCTCATAGTAGACCGGCCTTGTGGCTCCGTCCTCCACGGCCTGGGTCATGTCGTAGATGTCAATGTATTCACCAAACACCTCGCGAGTACTGCGATCCTTGGATGAGATGGGTGTACCGGTGAAGCCGATGTATGTAGCATTGGGCAGACTGTCCCGAATAATCCGGGCGGTGCCGATAACGGTCCTGGCCTCTATCTCGCCGTTATCCTTCTGCCGGGTAACGACCTTTTCCGTCAGGCCATACTGCCCCCGGTGGGCCTCGTCGGCCATAACGACGATATTTCGCCGTAGGGATAGAGCCTCATGGCTCTCCTCAAATTTCTGCATAGTGGTGAAGATGATTCCGTTGGCCTGACGATCCTTCAGCCAATCTTTCAGGCCGATTTCAATATGCTTTGGCGCTTCACCACGCCGCAGGTTCTCCTTATAGTCTTCACTTAGCTTGCGGCAAGTCGCCTGGACCGGCGTCTGCCGCAGGAAATCCCTGCACCGCGCAAACTGCCCGTAGAGCTGATCGTCCAGATCGTTCCGGTCAGTGATGATAACGATGGTCGGGCTCTCCAGGGCCTCTTGCAGATAATGGGCATAGAACACCATGGACAGGGATTTCCCGCTGCCCTGGGTATGCCAGAAAACGCCGCCCTTGCCGTCCGTCTGGGTTGCGTGCTGGGTAGACACAACAGCCCTTTTGACAGCAAAATATTGATGATACCCGGCTAGGATTTTGAACGTGTTCTGGCCGTCCACATTGAAGCAGATAAAGTTCTTGATGATGTCAAGAAAACGGTTTTTCTCAAACAGGCCCTCGAAAAAGGTGTCAAATTGGGCATACTGCGTGTTTTCATAGCTGCCGTCTGTGGTTTTCCATTCCATGTACCGGTCCTCGCCGGAGGTGATTGTCCCAGCCTTGGAGGTGGTCAGATCGCTCATAACGCAGACGGCGTTGTAGATGAACAGGGAGGGGATCTCGTGCATATAGTTCCGGAGCTGGCGGTATGCGGCGGAGGCGTCCGTTTCCTCGCGGGAGGGTGATTTCAGCTCCACGACCACCAGCGGCAGGCCGTTGACAAACAGGATCACGTCGGGCCGCTTTTCGGAGTTTTCAATCACCGTCCACTGGTTGGCTACCGTGAAGTCGTTGTTGGCAGGATTTTTGAAATCGACCAGATAGACGAGGGTGGATCGTTCCTCGCCTTTTACAAAGTATTTCACCGGAACGCCGTTTTGCAGGTAGTCCGTGAATACCATATTCTTTTGCAGCAGCGTCCCACTCTCAAAGTTTTTGAGCTTATAGACTGCCTCGTTGATGGCGTCCATGGGCACAGCAGGATTGACCCGTTGCAAGCATGGCAGCAGGACATCCTCATAGAGCGGGCTGTGGTAGTCACGCTCTACGTTTGGACCGTATATGTAGGTGTAGCCTAATCGTTCTTGAAATAGTTGGAGGATGGCGTTTTCGTAATGGGATTCGGTGTAAGACATACTTGCTACTCCTGAATTTTTATTGGGCGCAGTTGTAAGTCAGACTCTATACGCTCTATCACTTTTTTTGCTTTAAAATACTCAGCAGATTGATAGAACTTCACCTTGTCATCGTCAAACTCACCACTTCCATTTTTTAAATATACAATAGAAAGCATAACCATAAATCGTAATTTCAAATGTGAAATTTCTTCGTAGACATCTTGAGAAAGTAGAAACCGTGCTTGCTCTAAAGAATTAAGTATTTCTACACATGCTGGCATCCACAAACGATCAGCGTCTCTATCTTCTTTTCTAGGCCACTGCCAATTTTTGAAATTGTTATAAAAAATATCGTAGACTTCTTCAATGCAAGCAACTTTGTGTATTTCATCTGCAACATTTAAAACTTTCTTTACAGTTCTGTAAACTTCGTATCTTTTTTCAAATAGAGCAATTTTATTTTGCTGCTCCGAAATCTCAGTTTGTTTTAAAACGATTTTATTCTGCGTGGAAGTAATTTCCATCTGCCTCCAAGCAACTATGGTTGCAACGATAGCTGTTACTACAGATATGATAAGGGAAAGTTTATCTGCCCAATTTGGCGATGCAATTATTTTCGCCGCCGCATTTGCGATATTTTCAATTTCAACAAACATTTCTTCCACATTTATACCCCCTTTATATCGATCTCGCCGGACATGAGTTTAGGTAATAGGCTATCCCGAAGAATAGCAAGTTTCTCGTTTTCGTGATTGATATGCTCAATCTGACTATATACAGTATGGAGCAGATCAATAAAGGCCCCTTCTGTTTGCTTATCGGCAATTAGAATTGGAAGTTTGCTTACGTTATCAAATCTAATTTGAGGAAATGTTCCTGATCTGGATTCTGCCTGTAGTTGTAATTCAGTCAAAATATCGTCTGACGTGAGATAGTGATATAACCTTCGAGAATCAAACATCTTTGTTCTAATTACCATAAGTTTAGTCGATACAACATAATCATCCGCTGGAAAGTTCACATATGCGAAATGCCTGTTAATCGGACGAATCTCGCTATATAGAATATCATTTGTGGCAATCGTTTTCTTGGCTTGTCCCGGCATATCTGTAACTGCCATGAAGTTTGAATGCAGAAAACGTCCATCCTCTACATCACCAGTGTTAAGGAAAATCAAGTTGTCCTTATTAAACTTATGGGTAATAGAAATACTCTGGCACAGCTCACCCAGTAAAGAATAGTGCCATCCTTGAGGAATTAAGCCGTATTCTGTTTCAACCAACTCATTATTAGTGATCGAAAAGTCTTGATACCATGACTTATAGATTGTTGCTAATTGTTGCTCCAAATTATCATTTATCTTCTGGTTCAGTTCGATTCTATCATCAAGCGAAGACAATATTGCCACAATTTTTTGCTGCGTTTCAAGTTCCGGTATAGCAATTTCGACTTCACCTAAGAGCTTGGTGTTAATGGATGGCATTGTTGCGCCAACTGCAATATTCCGAATATGTTCTTTTGTTTTTTCCAAACAGAAAGAATAATAGAGAAATAACGAATCAACTACATCGTATGGGCGAACACGGAGACAACGACCTGAAAACATCCATCCATCATGATGTTTGTCAACATATGAGCATCTATCAACGGAACCAACACGGCTAAAGACAATATCTCCTTCTTTGAGAACATATTTACTTAGCCTCGCTTTATCCGTATCAGATACTTGGGGTAGATTCTGCTCTGTAAAAATGCGGCTTCCAAGGTGTTCTACAGTTACAATGGGCGTACCCACGGATACATAGTCCTCTTTGTGGAGTTGACTTCCGAATGGCCCTGTCTGTACGTCTGCAACCTCAGAAATTTGTTTATATCTCATACCCAATCGCCCCCAACTGCTTCCTGATCTCCGCCTCCAGCTCATGGGATTTTGCAAACAGCTCCGACAATTCAGCCGTCAGTCGTCCCATCTTCTCCTCAAACGGCTCCCCGTCGTCCTCCTGCTCCTCGATACCCACATACCGCCCCGGTGTGAGGATATAGTCCTGCTTTGCGATCTCCTGTGTGGTGGCAACAGCACAGAAGCCCTTGACCTCCTCCTGGGTTCCATCCACAAAGGCGTTATAAGTCGAGGCGATCTTCTGAATGTCTCCATCGGTCAGTTCACGTAGTTTCCGGCTGACCATCGTTCCCATTTTCCGGGCATCAATGAACAGTGTCTTGCCCTTCTGCTTCTTATTCTTCGCCAGGAACCAGAGCGAAACGGGAATTTGCGTGGTGTAAAACAGCTGGCCGGGCATGGCCACGATGCAGTCCACCAGATCGGCATCTATCATATTCCGGCGGATATCTCCCTCACCTCCGGACTGGGAGGACAACGAGCCGTTTGCCAGCACCATGCCAATGCGCCCGCCTGGGGCCAGGTGCCAGATCATGTGCTGAAGCCAAGCGAAGTTTGCGTTTCCGGCAGGCGGAATGCCGTAGGCCCAGCGCACGTCCTCCCGCAGTTTGTCTGCGCCCCAGTTGGAGAGGTTGAACGGCGGATTTGCCATGATAAAGTCGGCCTTGAGCTGCGGGTGGCGGTCGTCAAAGAAGGTGTCGGCGCTGAACTTGCCCAGATCCGCGTCAATGCCCCGGATGGCCAGATTCATTTGTGCCAGTTTCCAAGTGGTAGGGTTGGAGTCCTGACCATAGACCGAAATTCGGTTAATGTTCCCGCTGTGGTTCTCGATGAACCGCGCGGACTGGACAAACATGCCGCCGCTGCCGCAGCAGGGGTCATAGACCCGCCCATTGAAAGGCTGGAGCACCTCCACCAGCGTTTTGACCACACATTCCGGCGTGAAAAACTCTCCGGCCAGCTTGCCCTCCTGCTCGGCGAACTTGCGCAGGCAGTATTGATAGGCGTTCCCCAGAATGTCCTTGCTGCTTCCGTGTTCGACCATCTGGATATTGGTGAACAGATCGACAACATCGCCCAGGCGGCGCTTGTCCAGTTCCGGGCGGGCGAAGTTCTTGGGGAGGACATCTTTCAGCTTTTTGTTTTCTTTCTCGATGCTGCGCATGGCATCGTCGATTACTGTGCCAATCTCCGGCGTGTGGGCAGCAGCGGAAATCGCGCTCCATCTGGCATTCTCCGGCACGAAGAAAATGTTTTCGGATGTGTACTCGTCGATGTCCTCCTCAAAGCCGTCGCCCTCGGCTACCAGTTCGTTGTACTTTGTCTCAAAGCGGTCGGAGATGTATTTTAAGAAAATCAGGCCAAGGACAACAGACTTGTATTCCGAAGCGTCCATGTTGCCGCGCAGGACGCAGGCAGCATCCCAGATTTGCTTTTCAAAGCCAATATTGCGTGTATTTGTCTCAGCCATCTTATTTTCTCCTCTGGTATAATTTGGTACTCCTATTATACCGTCAAAAACGACAAAATGCAACTGAATGTGCTGTTGCATTCACGGTAATTGAATGAGTAAACAAAGTGTTAATAAAAAATTCAACCAAATGAAGAAGGATGTGGTATAGTGTAAAAAGCGAAAGGAAGCGGGAATAAAAGGATGAAAAAGTTGGGCCTGCTGGAAGTGTTAGAAGGAATAGAAGATACGCGGCGGGAGCAGAGCGTATGGTATCCACTGCATGAAGTGTTGTTCATTATATTAGCAGCGGTAGCGGTAGGACACTGGGGAACAGACGCAAAATCCGATTGACAATTCATGGAGGTTTGGGTAAACTATTAGTAATAGGCGTTCAGGAGCGAGGTGAAATATATGCTGGCTAACACTGGGATTAAAAATCAGGTACAAGAGGAAATATGCCATTTTGCGGAAAAGTATCAGCTGGATCGGGTAGTGCTTTTCGGGTCCCGCGCACGCGGAGACTACCACCGGGCCAGCGATATAGACCTGGCGGTCTGGGGCGGTAGTATTGTTCGGTTCGCGGTGGATGTAGACGAGAAAACGTCCACTCTGCTGAAATATGATGTGGTGGATATGGGGCGGAGCATCTCGGCAAAATTGTGGGATTCCATCCAGCGGGAGGGACGTGTACTATATGAAAAAGTTTGAAAATTATTGCAGCAATCTGGAGGCTCTGTCACGCGCGGATCAGCAGGACCTGGAAAACGAATTTATCATCGGCGGAATCATTGATAAATTCAAGATGCAGTTTGAATTGGGCTGGAAGGTATTGAAGGAACTGCTCCGGTACGAGGGGAGAAGCGAGGCAAACTCCGGTTCTCCCCGAGAGATATTGAAGACGGCTTTCCAGGTTTATGACTTCATCGACGAGGATGTCTGGGTCGCCATGCTGAATGACCGCAACAGTATGAGTCATGAATACGATGGAAAGGCGGCACAGAGGCTGGTGCAGACGATCATTATATCCTATATCCCGGCATTCTGCTGTGTACGGGATAATATCGTGAAGCGGTACCCTGAGCTTGCTGTGAAATAGAACCAAGACAACCGATTTCAAGGAGACCAGGCGTGAGTTTTGTACTCACGCCTGGTCTTTTGCTGTTTTGATAAAGAGAACAAGGAGTCATTGAGTAGTGTTATGGTCATTTCCTATTTATAATATTGAGCTTGTTGGGGCGATAATTGGAAGCAACTGCGTGTAGCCTACGGACCTGACAGTGCGCAAAATAGTCCTAACCAAATTAAGAAGTCCTCGCTGGTCTACTTTGCCAGCGAGGACTTCCTTTTATTCGTGTATCAGTA
>JAAVHF010000082.1 GCA_014799845.1 Oscillibacter sp.
ACGCTCGCTCCGCGCAAAGTGTTTTTCCCACGTACACGCCGCGGGAAAAACAATTAAATTTTATTTGCCGCCTGCGGGCGGCAAACTCCTGCGGAGGGCTTTTTTGACAGTCTGAAGCGGAGGACGGAACATCGTTCCGTCCTCCGCTTTCATTTAATCCCAATCCACGCCGTAATCCGGCCGGGTGGGGTCCATGATGTCCTTCGCGTCATAGAATTGCAGATACCGCTTCCGGGAATACCGCAGCGTGGTCCCGTCCGGGTGGAGCCGGTCGCAGATCACCGCGCAGATGTCCTTCTTGATAAAGCTGAAGCTTTCGATCCCTACCGAGCAGAACACCCGGAAGCCCTTCTCCTGCAAGTACCTGAAAGCCTCTCCGGTCTGCTTCCAGTCGCCGCCGTCGGGCCGCTCGCCGTGGGGATAGAACAGGATCGTGGTTTCGCCTACCAGGGACCCCACCTCGTCGAACCACTTCTCCGTGTCGTTCCGGATCTTCGTCATATTGCCGCTGCCCAGCCGGATGTGGCCCCAGGTGTGGCTGCCGAAGGTCCAGCCGGTGCGTCTGAGCTCCTCAATAATGGGCATGACCGCTTCCCGCTCCGCCTGGCGGTTGGCCTCCAGCTCGTCCGTCCATTCCACGGAGCCGTCGGTCTGGGTGCGGTAGCCCAGGATGCCCTCATAGCCGGTGAGGCTCAGGCAGGCCTTCGCGCCGAAGGGCGAGAACTCCGGGTGCTCTTCCACAAACTTGTCCAGGGCGGGAATGGCGTCCAGGTCCCGGGAAACCACCTCGTTGCCGTCGGGGTCCAGCCCCCAGGACCAGACCTTGCCGTCCTCGCCGATAATCAGCTTGTAGGTCAGGCCGTTTTCCAGCATATAGGGGTAGTAGTTGGTGTCGTCATAGGACAAAATGAGGGGCTTCTTTCCCTCGGGAAGATACAGGGTGTTGCGGACCATTTTGGGCTGTCCGTCGTCGCCGGTGACCTCGCTCCACACGTCGGCAATGTCCACCAGCACGTAGTCGTTGGCGAGGCAGCTCTCCAAAATTTTATTGAACTCGTCCACCGTCACCATGAAGTCGTCCAGCCCCTTTTCCTGGGCGTCGCCGTCAAAGGCCAGCTCGGGGTAGGCGATGATGGGATGGAAAAACAGGTGCTCAACCAGCCCGTCATAGGCCGCGTAGGTCACGCCGTCCCGGACGCCGCCCTCGGGCATGACGGTGGGGTCGTAAATGCTGTAAGGTTCCTGAACCACCGGTTCAGGTTCGGGTTCGGGTTCGGGTTCAGGCTCCGCCGGTTCGACCGGGTCTGCCGGGGGTGCGGCGGGTTCCTGGGCGGTGGGTTGGGCGGGGTCCGTCCGGTCGTCCTGTCCGTTGTCGCCGCCGCAGGCGGACGCCAGCAAAAGCGTCAGTGCCATGAACAGCGCAAGCAATCTTTTCATGTGTATCATACCTCCTGTGGGCGGTCCTGCCGCCTCTCTCTGCCCTTTTAGTATATACCATAGCGGCTGCCGGAAGCAACCCAACTTTTTGTATCATATTGGTGACAAAAGGGTAACAGGATTATGTAGGCGCCCGTTCAGCGGACCAGGTCCAGATAGTATACGCTGTTCATGGTCTTCACCACAATGCGGCCGGAATCCCGGTCCTTTTGCCAGTCCTGTACCAGGCTGGTGCGAATGTACCGGTTGCAGGGCGCGCCGCGCTTGTCATAGCGGCAGTGGATCAGCACACAGCCGTCCTCCATTTTGGCGTCGCCGACACAGCCCTGATGGGCCAGAGATCTCGGATCGGCTCTGGTTACGCCTTCCTTATCCGTAATGCGCATGATCTGATACACAAAAAGCGCCTCCTTCCCAATCTTCCGCCCGCGGCGGGAATTCTACCCGGCATTATAATCGTCCGGGGCCGGTTTGTCAATCTCCGTCTCCCCGCCGCAGGTTCCGGAAAAAATCGCGGAGCACCGCCCTGCACTCCTCCTCCAGAATCCCGCCCACCAGGGCGGGGGTGTTGGGGAAATCCTCCATAAACAGGTTCAGCACCCCGCCGCAGGCCCCCATGGCGGCGTCCCGGGTTCCGTAGTACACCCTTGGGATGCGGGCGTTGAGGATGGCCCCGGCGCACATGGGGCAGGGCTCCAGGGTGACGTACAGCGCGCAGCCCTCCAGCCGCCAGGAGCGCAGGGCTTGATTGGCCTGGGCGATGGCCTCGGTCTCGGCGTGGGAGAGGGCGCTCTGTTTTTCCTCCCGGCGGTTGCGCCCCCGGCCCACCACCTGTCCGTCATGGACGATGACGCAGCCCACGGGCACCTCCCCGGCGGCGGCGGCCTCCCGGGCCAGCAGCAGCGCCTGACGCATATAGCTTTCGTGCATGCGGAGCCTCCCTTTGAATGAATATGTCTGCATCGTTTAAAAGCAGGAATATTTGTCCAAACTCAACATAGATTGGAAACTGAGGAGGGATCTTCCATGAAACGTATTTCCCCCATCCGCAGCCGGCGTATGGAAGCGCCGGCCCTGGCGGAATTAAAGACAAGCCTGCAAGAGACCCAGAGCGCGCTGAACCACGCTTACACGGCCTTTGACTACGCCAGCGACCCCGAACTGACGGAAGCCTGCATCTATGAGATCCAGTCTCTCCAGGCGAGAATGAACTATCTTGTCCGGAAGATCAAGGAGCTGGAGCTGTGCGCGGCAACGGCGGTGGGCGCGCCGGCGGGGAGGGGCAGATGGATCTGATTCTTTGGCTTCTGGCGGGGATCGCGGCGGTCCTGACGGTCAGGGCCGCCGCCGCAAGGGAGGGGTTTCTCCGCGCGGCGGTCAACGGGATACTGGGCCTGGCGGCTCTGCTGGCTGTGAATACTTCTTCCGGGTATACGGGGATTCATCTGGGGTTTAATCTTTTTAACGGGGTTGCTGCGGGGGTGCTTGGGGTACCGGGGGTAGTGCTTCTGGTATTGGTCCAGTGGGTGCTTACATAGCCGCCCATGATTCCGCACGGCCCCGCGATGGGGCCGCCGCAGAATCCGGCGCGGCGCGCCTTGACAACAGAATAAACCAACTATCAGAAGCTTAACCGCTCGTTTATCTGTTTTATCCTTGCCTCGTCTACCTTGCAGACCTTCCGGTCAAAGGTCAGAATCCCGTTGACCTCGTCCTCCACGTCGCTCACCTGCGTATAGACCGCGGCGGAAAGGCAGTTTTTCTCCCTACAGGGAATAATTTCCTTTTCATACAGCCTGGCGAGGTCGTCCATAAACTCCGCTTCCGTCTTGTACATCCGGTAGCCGAACAGCTTCCCGCTGGCGGTGTGGCCCGTCACCGGCAGGCTGTACCCGCCGAACTCGCTGAGAGCCAAAATCCGCTGCTTGTCGTGCTTTAATCTGACAGGCTTGAAGTAGACATGCCTGCTCTTGAAGTCGCCGCCCCCCTGGTCGTGCCAGCCGCTGGCATGGTCCACCAGCCGGGTGGGGTCCTGCTCCCACAGCGCCTGCGTGGCGAGCAGGCTGTCAAACTGTCCCCAGCCCTCGTTGAAGGGCACCCACACCGCCAGAGACGGGACATTGTACAGGAGCTCCACCGTGTCGTGGAGGTCCCGGACAAACTGTTCCCGGCTGGCGGGGTCCTCCCGGCCGAAGCGGGTATATTTGCCGTCCTGAAGGTTGACGCCCAGGAAGGGCAGGACCTGAATGACCAGGGGGTCCAGACGGCTGCTTCCGCTGACCATATCCTGCCACACGATCATGCCCAGCCTGTCGCAGTGGTAATACCACCGCAGAGGCTCGATCTTGATGTGCTTGCGCAGCATGTTGAAGCCGCAGTCCTTCATCTTCCGGATGTCGTAGACCATGGCCTCGTCGGAGGCCGGCGTATACAGCCCGTCGCTCCAATATCCCTGGTCCAGAACCCCGGACATGAAAATTGGCCTGCCGTTGAGTGCCATGACCTTTTTGCCATTGACCTCTGTCACGCCGAATTTCCGCATACCGAAGTAGCTCTGCACGACGTCCCCGCTGTTCAGCGTAACCGTCACATCATAGAGGAACGGGTCCTCCGGGGACCAGGGCCGGAAATGCTCGTCCGCAATGGACATCACCAGGCCGTCCTTGCCGGCGTCGTACCGATCCTCGGCGATGACCTGACCGTCCCCGCGGATGACGATGCTGGCTCCCTCCGGGTCTCCGGCCTGGAGGACAAACCGGACCCGCCTGTTGTCAAAATCAGGCGTGATGGACAGCTTCTCTACATAATTCTCCGGAACGGATTCCAGCCACACCGTCTGCCAGATGCCGCTCTGCGGCGTGTACCAGATGCCGCCGGGAGTAAAGCTCTGCTTCCCGTAGGCGTGGCGGGAGCGGGAGGTGTCGTCGGTGACGGAGACCACCAGCGTATTCTCACCCTCCGCCAATGCCTCTGTCATGTCGCAGGTGAAGGGCAGATAGCCCCCCTCGTGTCCGCCCACGCGCCGGCCGTTGACGAACACCTCGCAGGACTGGTCCACCGCGCCGAAGTGGAGCAGGACCTTGTCCTTTTTAAAGCCTCCCGGCAGAGAAAAGGTCCGCTTGTACCACAGCCGGTCCGACTGCAAGACCTTTTTCTGCACCCCGGACAGCAGACACTCCGGGGAAAACGGAACGATGATCTCGCCGTCAAAAGCGGCGGGTTCCTTTTCCTTCCGGGGCCGGATGGCGTACTGCCAGCGGCCATTGAGATTGAGGTAGCTCTCCCGGCGCAGCTGGGGCCGGGGATACTCCGGCAGAGGCGCGTCCCGGTCCAGCTTCTCTCCCCATGGAGTCAGCAGGGGACGCAGGGTCCGTTTTGCCAGCGCGTGTTTCGGGTCCTTCCGCCGCAGCAGGAAAATGGGAATGGCGATCAGCAGCAGCACCAGGGCGGAGGCAATAAAGATTTCCGGCGTAGGGACTTCCTTCACCACGCCCAGATCCTCGTAGGTCTCCCCGCCGTGCCCAATGACGGCGGCGCCGATGTAGGGCCCCGTGACCATGGGCAGCAGCACCTGGAACAGGATGCGGATGCCCTGAAACTGTCCGGCTTTATGTTCCGGCGTGTGGTCCCGGATGAGGCCCTGGAGGCAGGCGGACAGCACCATGCTGGCCCCCAGCATCAGAATGCCCGCCAGAATGACGAGGACCATGCCTCTCGCGAAGAACATGCAGACCAGCCCCACAAAGGCCGCAATGGCGGCGGGGACAGCTACCGTCAGTTTCCCCTGCCTGTCGATTACCCGGCCAAAGGCCACGCTGACCACGCTGGCGGCGATCAGTACCACGCCCAGGATCACGGCGTAGCTGTCCACCCCCAGATACCGCTGGATATAGATGATGAGGTACGGCATATACACCTGCTGGCTGGCGGCGTAGACCGCCAGGGCCAGCAGCGACAGATAGAGCGCCGGATTGGCCCAGATCACCCCGGGCCGCAGGCCGTAGAGGATGCTGCCCATGTAATCGCCCCTGGCCCGCCGGAGGTTCTCCGGCTCCCGGATCAGCACATGGCCCAGTACGCCGCCCAGAATGGTCAGCCCGCCCACGATGAGGAAGAAGAGCCCCCATTTCCCCTGGGCGGTCAGCCCGTCCAGGGCCCCGAATACCACCAGCATGGCTACCAGCGGCATAATCGCCAGCACCGCCTCCACCCTGCCCCGGTTGCCGTCATTGGTCACGTCGGTGACCCAGGCGTTGAAGGCCGCGTCGTTGGCGCTGCTGCCGAAGAAGGTCATGACGCAGTCCAGCACAATGACCAGCGCCGCCGCCGTCTGCACCGCTCTGGCCGGGCCCACCAGCTTCTCCAGCCCGCCCACGTTCACCAGGGCGAAGGCCATGACGCTCAGGCCCCATAGCAGATAACCGGTGACAATGATGGGCTTGCGCTTTCCCAGCTTGTCCGACAGGGCTCCCACCACCAGCGTGGTCACCGCCGCCACCACGGCGCTGGCGGCCACCATGGCGGCAATCATCTTTGTGTCCCCGGTGATGGTGTTGTAGAGGAACACGTTGAAGTACATGTTCTCCACCACCCAGGCCACCTGTCCGATAAGCCCGAAACTCAGCAGCGCCGCCCAGACCCGCATACCCAGTCCGTTTTTCTCTCTCTTCTTCCGTCCCATTGTCAGGACCTCCCATATCGTAAAATACTCCCTCAGCGCGGGAGATGGCAACCACCCTCCGACAGCGGATCCAGGCAGCAGAACTCCTCCGGGCCGCTTGCCGCCTTTGCCGCCGGCTGAGGCTCCTGGCTGAAACCGGCCCGCGCCGTCCCAGCTGACAGAAGTGCCGTAAGGCTTGACAGCGCGAAAAGCCGGGCAGGCCGTTTTCATACCGGAACTCCCTTCCGTCCGCCTGCGGCGGACAGCGGGGCGCAAAATATCGCAAAACTGCTCAAATAAGGCGGAAACAGCGCCATTTTGACGCAAACCACAATATATTGTATTATACACCCCCCTATGGTATCCCGCAAGTAGTGTTTGACAAAAAATAAAATTTCTCTCTCGACAGATTCCGGCAAACTTCACCGCGCCAAAAGTCTATACTATGCGACAGAGAGCGACAGCCGCCGCCCCAATCCCCCAAGTTACCGCCTCTTTCGCCGGGCGGCGGCAATCCCCTCGTTTCCATCTCCCACCCGCTCCAGCGGGTATCAAACAACGTTATTTTCCATATGGAGGAGCTGCTTATCATGGACTATCAAAAAGAGTACGCCAGCCTCGTAGGGCAGATTGACCGGGCCATCTCCATTCTGGAGCACTACGAGCCCGGCGATCCCATCGTCCGTAAGGCGGGGGATTTGCTTATTTCCGCTCTGCGGGAGGCAGAGGAGCATTACCTGGGGGACGCCTGATCCCCCCAAAAAGAGCGGCAGCCGGAATCCTCCGGCCGCCGCTCTTTTTGCTTTGAACGCGGTTTCTGAGAATTTTACTGAATTGTAACCGATTTCCTCTTGCTTTTCGAGGCCGGAAGGTGGATAATAAATGCTGTCAAATACCGTCGAAGGAAGTCCGTACAATGAATCGTCTTTTTACCCTCTCCCTTGCCCTGCTCCTCCTGCTGTCATCCACCGCCTGCGTGGGACGCGCCGCCGCGCCTGCTGAGGAGGAACTTCCGGCCGAACCGCAGGAGGTCAACGCCGCCCAGCCCCTGGAATCCGAGCCCGCCGGTGAACCTGACCCGGAACCTGCCGGGGAGCCGGAAGAGCCCTACGTCCGTGTGATCGATCCCTCCAAGCCAATGGTGGCTCTCACTTTCGACGACGGTCCCCACGGAACCTGGTCCGATGTCATTCTGGACGTGCTGGAGGAAAATCACGCCCTGGCAACCTTCTTTGAGGTGGGCAACAACGTCCGCAATTATCCGGAACCCGTCAAACGCATGGCCGACATGGGATGCGAGGTGGCCAGCCACTCCAACGCCCACAAGAACCTGAGCAAGCTGAAGAAAAAGGCCCTGCTCAATGACCTGGATACCGCTGACGAGGCCTTTGCCGCCGCCGGTGTGGAGGCCCCGACCCTGGTCCGTCCGCCTTACGGCGCGGTGAACAAAACGGTGAAATCCGCAACGGGCCGGACCATGGTCACCTGGACGGTGGATACGGAGGACTGGAAGAGCAGAGACGCCCAGGCGGTGATCGATTACGTGCAGGGCTGGGGTAATCTGGACGGGGAGATCGTCCTGATGCACAGCATCTATGAGAGCACCGCGGAGGCGGTCAAGGTCCTGGTGCCCTGGCTGCAGGAGCAGGGATACCAGCTGGTGACGGTGACGGAGCTGCTGGCCTACTATTACGGCGAGCTGCCCCAGCCGGATCACTTCTACGGGTACACCTATTTTACTACCCATGGACGCACCGATACGCCGGTGCCGCTCCCCGGTGAGGAAGTCCCCGGCGCGGGCGTTCCCGCGGCGGAAGGATCGGAAGAGGCGGAAGAGACTCCCGAAGAGCCGGCGGAGGCCCCGGTGGGCGGGGCCGCGGACTCTGAAGAGGGACCCGAGAAACTATCCGGGGAGGCAGCTGATGAAACGGACTGGCGTCCGGTTCGCGTGAGAGTTTCCAATCCGGCAGGGCTTCACCCGTGAATTTTTGACAGGACGCATTAGCCGAGAGGGTTAATGCGTCCTGTTTTCTGTTTCGCGGCGGTATTGCCTGTTGCGAATTAGGGGGAAATATGATATGCTGAATATAGCTTGCAATCCCGTCCGGCGGGGCCTGGAAGGATGTTGGAATAGATATGAAACGACGAAAGAAAGCCAAGCTGTCCAGCGTGCAGATCATTGCCCTGGGCTTTTTTATCATGATCGCTCTGGGGACGGCGTTGCTGATGCTGCCGGTCTCCAGCCATGATCCCGGCGGCGCGTCCTTTCTGGACGCGCTCTTCGCGGCCACCTCCGCCTCCTGCGTAACGGGACTGATCCCCCAGGATACGGGTACTTACTGGACAACTTTCGGTCAGGTGGTCATTATCCTGCTGATCCAGACCGGCGGCCTGGGATTTATGTCCATCGCCACGCTGTTCCTGCTGCTCCTGCGGCAGCGGCTGGGATTGCGGCAGCGGGAGGTGGTCGTGGACAGCGTCAGCTATGACCGGCTGGGAGGCTTTGTGCCCTTTATCCGGCTGGTGTTCCTGGGGACCCTGCTGGCGGAAGGGGCGGGCGCGGTGCTGCTGTCCATCCGCTTTGTGCCCCAGTTTGGCTGGGGGAAGGGAATCTATTATGGCGTGTGGCACAGCATCTCCGCTTTCTGCAACGCGGGATTCGACCTGATGGGACCGTACAGCGGGAAGTATTCCTCTTTCACCGCCTACGCCGGTGATCCGCTGGTCAGTCTGACGATCTGCGCGCTGATCCTCTTCGGCGGGACGGGCTTCCTGGTATGGGAGGACCTGGTCCGGAATAAGCACCACTGGCGGCGCTACCGGCTCCAGACGAAGGTAGTGCTGACCATGAACCTGGTCCTGACCGTTGGCGGCGGGGCGCTGTTTTTCCTGCTGGAGCGGAACAATCTGGGCGCGGGCCGTCCCATAGGGGAGCAGGCGCTGTCGGCGCTGTTTGACGCGGTGACGCCCCGCACGGCGGGGTTCAACTCCACCGACACAGGCGCGATGACCAGCGGCAGTCTGCTGCTGACCATAATTTTTATGTTTATCGGCGGCAGCCCCGGCTCGACTGCCGGCGGCGTCAAGACGACAACGGTGTTTGTGATCCTGCTCCACGCGCTCTCCGGCGTCCGCCGGGAGCGCAGCGCCAACGCTTTTGGCCGAAGCATCGGCGACGATGCTTTGAAAAAGGCTACGGCGGTGTTATATACCAATTTATTGCTGGCTCTGGTGGGGGCGATCGCGATTTGCGCCATTCAGCCCTTAGAGCTGACAGAGGTTCTGTTTGAGACCTTTTCCGCCATCGGCACGGCGGGTATGACCATGGGGATCACCAGGGACTTGCTTCCTCTCAGCAGGATCATTATCATTTTCCTCATGTACTGCGGCAGGGTGGGGAGTATCTCCTTTGCCGTTGCGCTGCTGGAGAAACGGGCGCTTCCGCCCGTTACCCTGCCCAGGGAGGATATTACCATCGGGTGAGATTTCCCGCCGCCGCTGCGCGGCGGCCTTGCTGCCCATCTTATTTTAGATTCGCCCCTGCCGGGGCGGGGCCTTCTTTTCGCTTGTGCGAAAAGAAGCATCGATTTTGCAACGGCCCCATCGAGGGGCCGTGCAAAATTTAATTTTTCATGACCACTCGATGTGGTCATGAAAAATCGTAGCACCCTCAAGGGGTCGGGACCCCTTGAGAATCCCCGAATGTGAGGTTTTGTTTTGCGCTTATCCTGTAGTCCGTCCGGTCTGAACCGAACCGGCTCCCGTGTATGAGGCGAAGCGTCTAACCAACGATGTTGTCGGCGGTCCCTACCGCATTGCTTTGGGGACTCCCGGGGCAGCTGCGTTAGACGGCCCCCTTGCAGGGCAGTCTCTCTTTAACAGGCCGGCAGGCGGAGTCCTTCAAGCGCCAGGCCTCCAGAAGAACAACTTCCGTTGCCGCCGAAGGCGGCAATAGAAAAATTCATCTCAACATAGAAAGGAACCAACTGCCATGGCTATGGA
>JAAVHF010000083.1 GCA_014799845.1 Oscillibacter sp.
AGGACGAAAAATTTATCCGCCGGGGTCTCAGGACGATGATCGAGCGTTCCCCCATTCCCACCGGCGAGATCCTGGAGGCCAGGGACGGCGCAGAGGCGCTGGAGCTGCTGCGCGCCCGCCAGGTGGATCTGCTGGTAACGGACATCCGTATGCCGCGTATGGACGGGATCGAGCTGGTTTCCCAGCTGGGAAACCTGGACCACCAGCCCATGGTGCTGGTGGTCAGCGGCTATGACGACTTCTCCTACGCGGTGGAGATGCTGCGCGGCGGCGCACAGGACTATCTGCTCAAGCCCGTGGAGCGGGAGCGGCTCTATCAGGCGCTGGAGAAGCTGGAGGAGCGGTACTGCCGGGAGCAGGCCGCCCGGGAGGAGCGGGACCGGCAGTTCCGCCGCGTCCTGCGGCAGCTGATGCTGGAGGGCGTCCGGAGCGGGGAGCAGCGGGAGCTGCTGGAAAAGGCGCGGGGGCGGTTTTTTGCCGGAGCGTACGTGGGCGTCTGCGCCGGAGCGTGCGACCTGCCCGCGGCGGAGGGGGCGCTGTGCCTCCGGGGGACGGGGTCCACCGTCTTTTACGCCGTTCCGGCGGAGAGGAGCGGGCAGCTGGACGCGCTGCCGCCGCCCGTGGGCAGGAGCGGCGTTCATACGGGGCTGGAAGAGCTGCATGACTGCTATCAGGAGGCTCTCGCGGCCTGGAAGCGCTCCTTCTTTACCGGCGGGCGCTGTGAAGCGCCGGTCGGGCAGGGGGACAGGCCGCCTGCCGCCGACGCCCGGCAGCTGGCGGGGCTGGTGGGCCTGTCCAGGGGACAGGAGGTATCCAGGCTGCTGGCGCAGGAGGCGGCCGGCGTCTCCCGGGGGGAGGCGGACCCCGACGCCTTTGCCCGGCTCTGCGCGGATTTTATCCGTCAGCTGCGCACCTCCTACCAGAGCGTCCTGGCGCTGGACGGGGAGGCGGAGCGGTTTGCCGGCATATGGGATTTCCCGGGCTGCGCCCGGTATCTGGAGGAGCTGGACCAGTGGCTGGAGCTCCTCTGCGGCCAGGCGGCGCGGGAGTTCTCCGACTATGAGAACAAGCAGAAGATCCGTCAGGCGGTGCAGTACATGCAGCAGAATTTCCGTCAGCCGCTGAATATGGCCCAGGTCAGCAACCACGTGTCCATGAACTACTCCCTGTTCAGCCTCCTGTTCAAGCAGTACACCGGTTCCAACTTTGTCAGCTATCTGCAAAAGCTGCGCCTGGACGAGGCGAAGAGGCTGCTGGAAACCACGGACTGGCGCGTCAACGAGATCGGACGGCGGGCGGGCTTTACCGATGAGAAGCATTTTCTCAAGGTTTTCAAGGCGGCGGCGGGCATGTCTCCCACCGAGTATCGGAAATCCGCCGCGCTGCTGGAGCGGAGCGGGCGGCAGGACGGGCAGGAATAACCAAACGGCGGCGGTCGGAAAAGGACCGCCGCCGCCGGCTTTTGCGGCGCGGAATAGAGCGGCTGTGAAAAAATGACACCCCAATAAAATTAACACCGCTGTATTCCGCCGCCTCTTCCAGTACAATACATTTATCAAATCAGGAAGGGCGGCGGTAACGTGCAGCAGCTGCAATATTTGAATGAGCGGGGAGATTTCGTCCTGCGGGGCGCGCAGGATCACGGGGGGATCTACTTCCCGCTGGCCAACGAGGGCGGCATGATGTCCAGCGTGACCCCTCTTCTGGCCGGGGACTGCAAAACGGGGCAGAATACCTTCCTCCTGGCTCCGGCCAGCGCGGAGACGCTCCACGAAAGCCGGGCCAGCCGGAATTTCTGGGTACGGATCGATGGCGGCGAACCCTGGTCCGCCGCCGGGCAGAGCGCGCCCCAGCAGGCGCTGCGCTTCACGGAGGAGGCGGAGGAGGCGGTCCTCACCGGCGGGCTGCTGTGGCAGAACGTCCGCCGGGAGCACAGGGCCTCCGGGCTGCGGGCCGATATCCTCAGCTTCGTTCCGGCGGGCGGGGAAAAGGTGGAGATCATGCAGGTGACGCTGACCAACGGCGGCACGGCCCCGCTGGAGGCGGCTCCCGCGGCGGCTGTCCCGCTGTACGCCCGCTCCGCGGACAACATCCGGGACCACCGCCATGTCACCAGCCTGCTCCACCGGGTGGAGCTGCGCCGCCACGGTCTGGACGTGACGCCCACCCTGACCTTTGACGAGCGGGGGCACCAGCCGGGGCGGGTGACCTACCGGGTGTGGGGGGGCGATGAGACCGGCGCGCCGCCAACGGGATTTATCCCCCTGGTGCGGGATTTTGTGGGCCGGGGGAGCTATGACTGGCCGGAGGCGGTGGTGCGGCCCTGCCCCGCCAATCGGCTCCGCGCCGGCGAAAGCGCCGAGGGCGGCGAAGTGATCGCGGCGCTGTTTTTCCCGGCGGTGACGCTTCTGCCGGGAGAGCGGAGACGGTATCAGATCATCCTCGCCGTAGATGACAGCCCCGCCCCTTATCTGACGCCGGACGCCGTGGAGGCGGCGCTGGAGGAGACGAAGCGCTGGTGGCAGGCCCGGGCGGCGCAGACGGTTCACACCGGCGATCCCCGTTTCGACGCCTGGATGCGCTGGGTGGCGGTGCAGCCCGTTCTGCGCCGGATCTTCGGGTGCGGCTTCCTGCCCCACCACGACTATGGCCGGGGCGGCCGGGGCTGGCGGGATCTGTGGCAGGACAGCCTGGCGCTGCTGCTCTCCCGGCCCGCCGGGGTGCGCGGGGACCTGCTGGCCTACTTTGCCGGGGTGCGGACCGACGGCACCAATGCCACCATCATCGGCGCCCGGCCCGGTGAATTCAAGGCGGACCGGAACAACATCCCCCGGGTCTGGATGGACCACGGCTTCTGGCCGCTGCTCACCACCGCGCTCTATCTGGACGAGACCGGAGATGCGGCCTTCCTTCTGGAGAAGCAGTCCTATTTTGCCGACGCGCTGCCCTGGCGGGGGGAGTGGAAGCGGGAAGCGCCCCCTGACGGCCTCCGTACCGGCACCGTCCTGGAGCATATCCTTGTCCAGATGGTCACGGCGTTTTACGATGTGGGGGAGCACGGGCATATGCGCCTGCGGGGCGCGGACTGGAACGACGGCCTGGATATGGCGGCCCGGCGGGGAGAGAGCGTGGCTTTTACCGCCGCCTACGCGTATGGCCTTGAGCTGCTGGCCGGGGCGGTCCGGCGTCTTGGGGCGGAGGGGCACGCGCCGCTGGCGCTCAGCGCGCCGCTGGCGGCGCTTCTCGACTTCCCGGCGGAGGACTGGGGCGTCCCGGAGAAAATGCGGCGGGGCCTGCTGGACTACTGCGCCGGCGCGGACCGTGCCTGGGAGAGCGCGTCCTGTGCCGCCGATGAACTTGCCGGCAGGCTTCTGGCGATGGCCGGATGGATACGGGACCACATCGCCCGGACGGAGTGGGTGGGCGACGGCGCGGACCTCCACTGGTTCAACAGCTACTACGACAACTCCGGACGTCAGGTGGAGGGCCTGCGGGGGGAGACGGTGCGCATGATGCTCACCGGGCAGGTGTTCTGCATCCTCTCCGGCGCGGCCTCCGGGAAACAGGTCCAGGAGATCATCCGCGCGGCGGACTGGTATCTGTGCCACCCCGCCAGGGGCGGATACTGCCTGAACACGGATTTCGGCGAGGTCAAGCTGGACATGGGCCGCATGTTTGGCTTTGCCTACGGCAGCAAGGAAAACGGCGCGGTGTTCAGCCACATGGCGGTGATGTACGCCTATGCGCTCTATGCCCGGGGATATGCCGCCGAGGGCTGGCGGGTGCTGGAGCACCTGTTCCGGCAGAGCGGCGATTTTGCCCGGGGCAGGATCCTTCCCGGCATTCCGGAGTACTTTGACCTCCAGGGCCAGGGGATGTACCCCTACCTCACCGGCGCGGCCAGCTGGATGCTGCTGACCCTGCAGACCCAGGCCTTCGGCGTGCGGGGCCGCGGCGGGGACCTGGTGCTGGAGCCCAGGCTGACGGCGGAGCAGTTCGACAGCGAGGGCGTGGCGGAGATCTGCTGCACCGCCGCGGGGAAAAGGCTGCTGGTGCGCTATCGGAATCCGGAGAAGCTGGACTGGGGCGAATACCGGTTAGGCGAGGTATCGTCCGCCAACCGGCGGTGGACGGCGCGAGACGGCGCTGTGACCATCCGGCGGGAAGAGCTGCCGGAGACGGAGGGCGTTCTGGAGCTTACGGCGGCGCTGCTGCCGCGTGAAGGAGGAGAAAAGAATGTTTGACGAACACGGCCGCTATGTAATAGAGGATTATCAGGCAAAGCCGCCCTTTTCCAGCTTTCTCCCCGGCATTGCCGGACCCATGGGCGTACCGGTCTGGTGCTACTACAACAACCGGGGGCAGGCGGTGTGCAGCTTCGGCGCGCGGGACAAGGACCACGCCATTATGGAGTTCTCTCCCGCCCACACCGCGTACCGGACCGTGAGATACACGGGCTTCCGGACCTTCTGCAAGATTGACGGAGCATACCGGGAGCTGTTTACCGGCGTTTGCGCCATGCACGCCGGCATGAGCGAGGTGGAGATCACCTGCCGGGAGGGCGGGCTGGAGGCTTCCGCCCTCTACTTTGGGGTGCCCGGCGAGCGGACGGCGGCGTTGGCGCGGGTACTGACCGTGCGCAATACGGAGAAGGAGCCCGTCACGCTGGAGCTGCTGGACGGGATGCCGGAGCTGGTACCCTACGGCGTGGCGCAGGACGCGCTGAAAAATATGGCGAATCTGGCAAAGGCGTGGATGCAGGCGGAGGACGCGGACACGGGCCGGACCTGTTTCCGCGTGCGGGCCTCCATGGCGGACACCGCGCGGGTGACGGCTGTCAGGGGCTGCAACTTCTGCCTGGGCCTGGACGGGGACGGGACGCTGCTGCGCCCGCTGGTCCAGCCGGAGCTGGTGTTCGGGCAGGATACGTCCCTGGCAAGGCCGGAGGGCTTCCTGGGCATGCCGCTGGAGGCGCTTTGCGCCCTGCCCCAGATGACGGAGAACCATTTCCCGTGCTGCTTCCTGCCCCGCAAGGTGATTCTCCAGCCGGGAGAGGCCGTCAGCGTGTTCTCCCTCTACGGTCAGGCGGAGGACAAGGGCCGCGTCGCGGCCCTTGCGGAGCGGGTGACCGGCGGGGAATGGTTCGAGGCAAAGCGGCGGGAAGCCAGAGAGCTGGTGGAAGCGCTCTGCGCCCCCATCACGACCAGGACCACCGATCCGGTGTTTGACGCCTACTGCCGCCAGACCTATCTGGATAACCTCCTTCGCGGCGGCGCGCCCACCTTCTTTGAGCATGAGGGGAAGAAAACGCCCTTCTATATGTACTCCCGGAAGCACGGCGACCCGGAGCGGGAGTACAACTATTTCTCCCTGGGCGGGGAGTATTACGCCCAGGGAAACGGCAACTTCCGGGACGTCAACCAGAACCGCCGGTGCGGCGTCCTGTTTGCCCCTGAGACCGGCGCAGAGGACGTCCACACCTTTTTCGACCTCATTCAATCCGACGGCTACAATCCGCTGGTGATCACCGCCGGCGCCTATACGCTCCCCGGGGAGGCTCTGGACCAATTCCTGGAGAAGCTGCCGGAGGACTGCCGCGAACAGGCGGCGGAGCTGTTGACAAAGCCCTTCACCCCTGGTATGCTGGCCATGGCGCTGGAGGACTGGGGGCTGGGGGCGGACGCGGGGAAGCTGACGGCGGCCGCCGTCTGCGCGTCCGGCAGCGAACCGAGCGCTGATTTTTCCGAGGGCTACTGGTGCGACCACTGGACCTATAACCTGGACCTGATCGAGAGCTATCTGTCCGTCTACCCGGAGCGGGCGGAGGAGCTGCTGTTTGAGGACCGCCGTTACCGCTGGTATGAATCCCGCGTCCTGGTCAATCCCAGGGCGAAGCGTTATCAAATGACGCCCAATGGCCTGCGCCAGTACCACGCCCTGGATGAAGAGGCCAAGGCGGATACGGCCCGCAAGTGGATGTATGCCGGAGAAGAGGAGGCCCGCAGCGCCCTGATCGAGAAATTGCTGCTGCTGTGCGCCATCAAGACCGCCACGCTGGACGCCGCCGGTATGGGCGTCGAGATGGAGGGCGGCAAGCCCGGCTGGTATGACGCCCTCAACGGCCTGCCCGGCCTGCTGGGGTCCTCCATGGCGGAGAGCTGCGAGCTGGCAAGGCTGCTGTCCTTCACCCGCGGGGCCCTGGCCGGCCGGGACGGGTCGGTCTCCCTCTACATGGAAATTGCCCGGCTGCTGGAGGATGTGGACGGCGTGCTGCTGGAGGAGAGCGGTCCCTATGTCCGGTGGGACCGGATGAACCATATCAAGGAGGACTACCGCGCGCGGACCGCTTTTGGCTTCGCCGGAGAGCGGAAAAGCCCTGACTGCCGGGCCCTGGCGCGGATGCTGGAGCGGATGGAGCGGGCGGTCCTCGCCGGTATCGGGAAGGCGGAGGAGCTGGGCGGCGGTATTTGTCCCACCTACTTTACCTTTGAGGCCCCGAAGATAACCGATACCCCTGACGGCCCCATGCCGCTGGCGCTGACGCCCCATCCGCTGCCGCTGTTTCTGGAGGGCCCGGTGCGCTGGCTGAAGCTGGACGTTCCCCGGGCGGAGAAGGCGGCGCTGGCGCGGCGGGTGCGGGAGAGCGGGCTGTATGACCGGGAGCTGCGCATGTATAAGGTCAACGAGAGCCTCGCTTCCGTCAGCTACGAGGCGGGACGGGCCCTGGCCTTCACTCCCGGCTGGCTGGAAAACGAGTCCATCTGGCTCCATATGGAGTATAAGTACCTGCTGGAGCTGCTGAAGAGCGGGTTGTATGAGCAGTTTTCCCAGGCGTTCCGCGATGCCGCCATTCCCTTCCTGGACCCGGAGCGGTATGGCAGAAGCCCCCTGGAAAACGTATCCTTCCTGGCCTCCTCCGCCAACCCGGACCCCTCTGTGTGGGGGCGGGGCTTTGTGGCCCGTCTTTCCGGCTCCACGGCGGAATTCCTGCAGATCTGGCAGCTCATGTTTTTCGGACCCGCGCCCTTCCGGTGGGAGGAGGGCGGCCTGAAGCTTGTTTTTGCGCCCTTTGTCCCCGATTACCTCATGCCGGCGGACGGCGTGATAGAGGCCGCGTTTCTGGGCGGCGTCAGGGTGATTTACCGCGCCCCCGGCCTGACGGAGCTGGTACCGGGAAAAACGCGTCCCGTCCGCTGGGAGCTGACGGACGCGGACGGCGGTAAGCGGACCGTGGAGGGACCCTCCCTTTGCGGCGGGGACGCCTGCGCGGTACGGGCGGGCCGGATTACCGAGATCAACATCACAATAAAGTGAGGGAAGCCGATGAAAGCGATCATAACCACGACCAACCTGAAGGACGGCCGGCTCTGGCGTCAGGAGGAGCTTGCCGGCGGGACGGTGGACTGCGTCCATCAGGTGACCGTCTGTCCCGACGCCCGCTACCAGACCTTCGAGGGCTTTGGCGGGGCCTTCACGGAGGCCTCCGCGTACGCCTGGCAGCAGCTGTCCCCCCAGCGGCGGCAGGCGTTTCTGGACCTCTATTTCGGAGAGGATGGACTGCGGTACACCCAGGGACGGGTCCATATGGGCAGCTGCGATTTTTCCCTGGGCAACTACGCCTGCCAGTCCGGCCAGTCGGACGAAGGATTCCATACGGAGCGTGACGACCAATATCTGATCCCGATGATCCGGGCGGCGCAGGCCGCGGCGGGGCGGCCCATCGAACTGATGCTGAGCCCCTGGAGCCCGCCGGGGTTCATGAAGACCAACGGTGAGATGAACCACGGCGGAAGCCTGAAGCCGGAATACCGGGCCCGCTGGGCGGAGTGCATGGCAAAATACGCCGCCCATTACCGGTCCGAGGGGTGCGATGTGCGCCGGATGTCCGTTCAGAACGAACCCGCCGCCGTGCAGACATGGGATTCCTGCGTCTGGTCCGGGGCCGAGGAGGGGGCGTTTGCGGCGGAATACCTGTCTCCGGCCCTGAAGCAGGCGGGCTGCGGCGATATAAAAATCCTGGCCTGGGACCACAATAAGGACATCCTGGTCCAGCGGGCCCGGGAAACGCTGTCCGCAAAGGGGGCGGCCCAGGCGGTCGGCGGTTTTGCGGTCCACTGGTACACGGGGGACCACTTCGAGGCCCTGCGCATTGCGAAGGACCTGTGGCCGGACAAGGAGCTGTGGTTCAGCGAGGGCTGCGTGGAGTACAGCCGCTTTGACGGCATGACGCCCCTGCAAAAGGCGGAGATGTACGCCCATGATATTCTGGGAAATCTGAACGGCGGCATTTCCGGAAGCATCGACTGGAACCTTCTGCTGGACGCCAAAGGCGGACCGAACCACGTGGGAAATTTCTGTGAAGCGCCCGTCATGCTGACAGAAGACGGAGCCGGTTTTACCGTTCAGAGCGAGTACTATTATATTGGGCAGTTCAGCCGCTTCATCCGTCCCGGCGCGGTACGGCTTGGCTGCTCCGCGTGGACCGGGAGCGTGGAGGTCACGGCGTTTGAAAACAGGGATGGCGGCAGGACGGCTGTCGTCCTCAACCGGACGGAAAAGGAAAACGCGGTCTCCATAACGGAGGACGCGCGGGAGGCCTGGAATTTTGTCATAGCGCCCCATAGCATCGCGACCCTCAGCTGGTGATATCTTCCCCATAGAGCGTCAGAAATCCGGCGGCGGAGTTTCCACTCCGCCGCCGGATTTTTTAATAGAAGTATGCCGTTATTTCGCGGCCCGCAGGGCCTCGGCCATGTCCAGGCGCTCCCAGGGCAGGTCCACGTCGGTGCGGCCAAAGTGGCCGTAGGCCGCGGTCTGCTCGTAGATGGGGCGGCGCAGGTCCAGGTGGGTGATGATCTTGCCGGGGCGCAGGTCGAACAGGCTCCGCACGATCTCGCCCAGGCGCTCATCGGAGACCACGCCCGTGCCCTGGCTGTCCACCAGGACGGAGACCGGCTCGCTGACGCCGATGGCGTAGGCCAGCTCGATGTGGCACCGGCGGGCCAGGCCGGCGGCTACCACGTTCTTGGCCACGTACCGGGCCATGTAGGCGGCGGAGCGGTCCACCTTGGTGGGATCCTTGCCGGAGAAGCAGCCGCCGCCGTGGCTGGCGCTGCCGCCGTAGGTGTCCACGATGATCTTCCGGCCGGTGAGGCCGCTGTCGCCCACGGGGCCGCCGATGACGAAGCGTCCGGTGGGGTTGATGAAGAATTTGGTGTCTCCGTCAATATACCGGGCGGGGATGACGGGCTTCACCACCGTCTCCACGATGGCCTCCCGCAGGTCCCCGGTGGAGATATCGGGGTCGTGCTGGGTGGAGACCACGATGGCGGGGCAGCGGAGGACCTTGCCCTCGGCGTCATATTCCACCGTGACCTGGCTCTTGCCGTCGGGGCGGAGCCAGCCCAGCTCGCCGCTTTTGCGCACAGAGGCCAGACGGCGGCACAGGCTGTGGGCCAGGGAGATGGGGGCGGGCATCAGCTCGGGCGTCTCGTCGCAGGCGTAGCCGAACATCATGCCCTGGTCGCCGGCGCCGATTTCATCGTCGCTCTCGCCGTCCACGCCCATGGCGATGTCGCCGCTCTGCTCGTCGATGGTGGTCAGCACGGCGCAGGAGCGGGCGTCGAAGCCGTAGGCGGGGTCGTTGTAGCCGATCTTGTCCACGGTGCGGCGCACGACGCTGGGGATATCTACATAGCACTTGGTGGTGATCTCGCCCATGACCATGACCATGCCGGTGGTGGTCACCGTCTCACAGGCCACCCGGCCATGGGGGTCCTGGGCCAGAATGGCGTCCAGCACGGCGTCGGAGATCTGGTCGCAGACCTTGTCGGGATGTCCCTCGGTAACGGATTCGGAAGTAAAAATGCGGTTTGCCATAATAGGGTCCTCTCTTTCGTTTCATTTTGGTGCGGCGCGCAGAATAAAAGCACGCCTGGCGGCGTGCTTGGAAGGGCATATGTTCCTCATCTTTCGCTGACCGCCGGAATTGGCACCTTGCGGACGCAGGTTGCCGTGGCTTCATCGGGCCGTTCCCTCCGCCACTCTTGATAAGGTATTCAGTTGACGGTAGACATTATACGATGAACCCGCCGCCTTGTCAACAGGGGGGCGGGTTTATTTCTATGCTTTTGTGCATTTTTTTGCCGCGCCGGCGGGATCGTTTTTCATTCCGGAAGTCCCGGCGCGCAATTTATCCTGCAATTTCGTTGGCGTTTTGCAGGATTTTTCGTGCGCGGCTGCAAATTTGTTCGATTGCGGCCAATTTGCCCGTCAATCATACGAAAATTGGAGGAAAAGAGGTTTTTTGGTTATTTACTATTCACAAATCTGATTTCTTGTGCTAGACTCAGAGCGTCAAATCCAATGGGCGGACCGAAGGGCCGCCGCTGAGTATGGGAGGAAATTTCGTATGGTAGAAGTCATGAAGCAGGGCGCCTATTTACTGGACGGACAGATCGTCCCCGCCGCTCAGGCCCAGGGACAGCTTTCCCCTGATGAAGCGAGGGAGAGGACCATTGCCTACTCCATTCTCCGCGCCCACAACAAGAGCACGGACCCCGGGAAGCTGCGCATTAAGTTCGACGCGCTCATTTCCCATGACATCACCTTTGTCGGCATCATCCAGACGGCCAAGGCCAGCGGCCTGAAGGAGTTCCCCATTCCTTACGCCATGACCAACTGCCACAACAGCCTGTGCGCCGTGGGCGGCACCATCAACGAGGACGACCACGCCTTCGGCCTGTCCGCCGCGAAGAAGTACGGCGGCATCTACGTCCCCGCCAACCAGGCCGTCATCCACCAGTACGCCCGCGAGCGGCTGGCGGGCTGCGGCAGGATGATCCTGGGCTCCGACTCCCACACCCGTTACGGCGCTTACGGCTGCATGGGCGTAGGCGAGGGCGGCGGCGAGCTGGTCAAGCAGCTGCTGGAGAATACATATGACGTAGCCGCGCCGGAAGTGGTCATGGTCTACCTGGACGGCAGGCCCCCCAAGGGCGTGGGTCCCCAGGACGTGGCCATCGCGCTGGTAGCGGCCACCTTCCCCAAGGGCGACGTGAAGAACAAGGTGCTGGAGTTTGTCGGTCCCGGCGTGAAGGAGCTGAGCTGCGACTACCGCATCGGCATCGACGTGATGACCACCGAGACCAGCTGCCTGACCTCCATCTGGGAGACGGACGAGACCATCCGGAAATATTACGAGAACATCGGCCGTCCCGAGGACTTCAAGGAGCTGAAGCCCCAGAACGGCGCGTACTACGACAGCGTGGTGAAGATCGACCTGAGCAAAATGGAGTGCATGATCGCGCTGCCCTTCCATCCCTCCATCGCCTACACCGTCCACGAGCTCCAGGCCAACCCCGAAAAAATCTTCGCGGAAGTGGAGGAAGCCTGCAACAAGCAGCTGGGCGGCAAGGTAAAGATGGACCTGCGCCGGAACATTGTGGACGGCAAGGTCACCTGCGACCAGGGCGTGATCGTGGGCTGTTCCGGCGGCATGTATGAGAACATCGTGGAGGCCGCCCACATCCTGGACGGCGGCAGCATCGGCAACGGCTACTTCGATATGAGCGTCTATCCCTCCTCCACGCCCATTTCCCTGGCAATTACGAAGAACGGCGTTTCCGCCAAGCTGATGGAGGCCGGGTGCGTGATGAAGCCGGCCTTCTGCGGCCCCTGCTTCGGCGCTGGCGACACCCCCGCCAACAATGCCCTCTCCATCCGCCACGCCACCCGCAACTTTGCCAACCGCGAGGGCTCCAAGCCCGGAAACGGCCAGATTTCCGCCGTGGCCCTGATGGACGCCCGCTCCATCGCCGCCACCGCCCGCAACGGCGGCGTGCTGACGGCGGCTACCGATATCGAATACGAGTCCCCCACCGCCGAGGAGCTGGCCTACCACTATGACGGCAGCGTCTACGCCAAGCGGTGCTACGAGGGCTTCGGCAAGGCCGACCCCTCTGTGGAGCTGCGCTACGGTCCCAACATCAAGGATTGGCCCCACATGCCCAGGCTGGAGGACGATCTGCTGGTGCGCCTGTGCGCCGTGATCCACGATCCCGTCACCACCACCGATGAGCTGATCCCCTCCGGCGAGACCAGTTCTTACCGTTCCAACCCCATTGGCCTGAGCGAGTTCGCTCTGAGCCGCCGCGTGCCGGAGTACGTGGGCCGCAGCAAGGCCGTCCGCGCGCTGGAGGAGGCCCGGGAGGCCGGGGAGGTTCCCGCCGAAGCCGCCGGGGTCCTCGCCAAGGTGGGCGGCGACCTGAAGCGTACCACCATTGGTTCCTGCGTGTTTGCCAACAAGCCCGGCGACGGCTCCGCCCGTGAGCAGGCGGCCAGCTGCCAGAAGGTGCTGGGGGGCTTTGCCAATATCTGCTATGAGTACGCCACCAAGCGGTACCGCTCCAACTGCATCAACTGGGGCATCGTGCCCTTCACCATGGACGCCGGGACGGAGTTCCCCTACGAGGACGGCGACTGGGTGTATATCCCCGGCGTAAAGGCCGCCATCGCCGCGGGCGTGGCGGACATGACCGCCAAGGTCATCCGCCAGGACGGCAGCGTCCATGATTTGACTCTCAAATGCGCGGGCCTGACGGAGGATGAGAAGCTGATTTTGCAGGAAGGGTGCTTAATGAACTATTACGCCGCCGGGTACGGCAAGGACTAACTTGTTAGTCTCTGCCGCCGCGCGGCGGCCCCGGCTCTGATCTTATTTTAGATTCGCGCCTCGCCGGCGCGGGGGCGTACTTTTCTTGCTTCGCCAAGAAAAGTACCAAAAGAAGGCGACTTAGGGGGCTTACGCCTCCCTAAGGACCCCTGATTTGTTTGTTTAGTTACGCTGCGACCTGACTGGTTTGATTCTGTCGATAATGCGCACCCACATGCGCCGGACTTTAGCGTCTACCCACGGGTTCTATCGAACCCAGAGGAAGCTAAGCCGCTTCTATATGCGGATTCCAGCCCTACCGGAAATGCTGCGTCAACGGAAAAACATTTACGCAACTGAGTAGCGCGATCTCCAATCCCGGCAAGAGGTAGGGTCCCGGTCCACATCGTTGGACAGACGCTTCGCCCATCAAACGGGGCCCCCGCGCGAGCCCAACGAAGTGGGTCGCGTGGGGAAGAGGAGGGGCAAAGTAGCGGAGTGCAGTTTTCGGCGCAAGCCGGAAACGGAACAAAGCGGATTTCGCCCC
>JAAVHF010000084.1 GCA_014799845.1 Oscillibacter sp.
CCCCGCGCGAGCCCAACGAAGTGGGTCGCGTGGGGAAGAGGAGGGGCAAAGTAGCGGAGTGCAGTTTTCGGCGCAAGCCGGAAACGGAACAAAGCGGATTTCGCCCCGACGAGGTTCAGGCCGGACGGACTACAGGACAAGCGCAAAACAAATCAAAGCATGAGGGGGGAATCCTTAAAGGGACCTCGGTCCCTTTAAGCGATTTTTTGGTTACTTTTTGTTCGTACAAAAAGTAACCGCGGGGTTCCGGGGGCTGCGTAAGCCCCGGGGTATCGAATCGAAGCAACTTGCCGTGCCGCCCGCAGGGCGGCAGAGAACATTGTTCTTGAATCAGAAGGGAAGATCTCCATCCTGGTCGTCAATCTCCGCGAAGCCGGACGGCTCGGCGGAGGGGGCTCCGTAGCCCCCGCCATACCCGCCGCCGTAGGAGGCGGGCACAGGATTCCCATAGGGGGGAGGACTGCCGTAGCTGTCGCCGGAGGCGCTGTCCCGCTTGCTGTCGCCGAAATACACGTTGTCGGCGACAACCTCCGCGCTGCGGCGGTTGTTGCCGTCCCGATCCTTCCAGTCCCGGATCTGGAGACGGCCCTCGGCCACGGCCATGCGGCCCTTGGAGAAATATTTGCAGACGAACTCCGCCGTCTGCCGCCAGGCCACCACGTCAATGAAGTCCGTGCTCTTTTCGCCGTTCTGACTCTTGAAGTCCCGGTCCACGGCGAGGGTGAAGCTGGTGACGGAAACGCCGGACTGCGTCGTGCGCAGCTCAGGGTCCCGCACCAGGCGGCCCATGATGATAATGCGGTTTAACATGTGTGACGTTCCCCCTTACTCGCCTTTGCAGACGATCATGGAGCGCAGAATGCCGTCGGTAATGCCCAGAACACGGTCCAGCTCCTTGGGGAAGTCGGGATCGCTGGTGAAGGACATCAGGACGTAATAGCCCTCGGTCTTGTAGTCGATGGCGTAGGCCAGCTTCCGCTTGCCCCACTCCTCAACCTCCACCACAGAGCTGTGCTTCTCAGCCAGCGCCTTGAACTTCTCGACGGTGGCGGCGACAGCTTCCTCACCCTGGGCCGGGTCGATAATGTACACGACCTCGTAGTTGCCATTGATCTTTGCCATGGTTGCACCTCCTTTTGGACGAATGGCCCCCATTCTCAGATGGGAGCAAGGATAGCCCGCTTAATCGCAAGCCCTATTATTATAACGGATACAGCGGAAAAGTCAAGCTGTTTTTATCCATTTCTTTACAAAAATTTTCAGAAACAGGCCCCTATGGGGAATTTGTCGAATATTACATCTGTGTAACATTCCGTTTTTTCTCTTTACAGCCGGGGAAAAATCGAGTATACTATGGAGGAAGCATTCCAATGAAAGGTGGTGCGGGAGTGGACGACTATACCCGGAAATTTGATTTCGTCATCGATCAGGACGCGGAGATCCACCGGATCATGCTGAGCGTGTATCAGGCGCTGGAGGAAAAAGGCTATAACCCCATTAACCAGATCGTGGGTTACATCCTCTCCGAGGACCCCACCTATATCACCAACCATAACCAGGCCCGGACCCTGATCCGCAAGGTGGACCGGGATGAACTGCTCCAGATTCTGGTCAGAAATTACCTGGCAGACTGACGAACAACTCAATTTCGGCCCGTGCCGGATCTTCCGGCGCGGGCTTTTTTATCCGGCTGCCTGTATTCCCGCGTTACGGTAATTGAATGAGTGAACATTCTATGAACAGGCTGCCTCCAGAAGAGTTCAAGGCTCCCTCTATGAGGGAGGCTTTTCGGGCGCTTTGTTCACAATTTGTTCACTCATTCAATTACCCTGATTCCCGCGTTCTTGACGCTGTACGAAATTTGTGATATATAATAAGCGAAGGGCCGCGGCGCACTTTGTACATACGGTTACACGGCGGGGAGGAAACCGATGCGGAGAAATGAAAAAAGGGCAGGACGGGCGGCCATGAAGCGCTTTGATATTCTGGACGCCTGGCGCACGCTGGCCATCGTGCTGATGGCGGCGTACCACTTCCTGTACGATCTGTATATTTTCGGCATACTGTCCGCTTCGCAGATGTTTTCCGCGCCACTGAATATTCTGGAGCGGTTCATCTGCTGTAGTTTTATTCTGCTGGCAGGGGCTTCCGCCAGGTTCTCCCGGAACAATCTGCGCCATGGGCTGATTGTCCTTGCGGCGGGAGCCATAGTGGAAGCCGGCGCCGCCATAGGCGGGCAGACCATCCGCTGGGGCGTGCTGATGCTGCTGGGGTCGTCCATGGTGCTGTGGCATTTTCTGGGAGGTTGTCTCCAAAAATGGAAGCCGCTTCACCTGACGGCGGCCTGCATGGGCCTCTTTATCTTCACGGGCTGGTGGACGGAAGTCACAACGGCGTCCGTGGGCTGGCTCTACCCGCTGGGCCTCATGGCCCCGGGGTTCCACAGCGCCGATTATTTCCCGCTGCTGCCCTGGTTCTTCCTGTTCCTGATCGGGACGGTCATAGGCGGGTGGTGCCTGGAGCACCGGAACAACAGGCTGCTCACCGCCTCCCTGCCCGCCGCCCTTACCTGGCCCGGGCGGCACAGTCTCATCATCTATGTCCTGCACCAGCCGGTGCTGTACGGGATCAGCTATCTTATTTGGGGGTGAAAGCAAGTGCATGTCAACAGTTCCCTGATCTACCTGGAAAACGAAAAAGGGGAGTATCTGATGCTCCACCGGGTGAAAAAGAAAGACGATGTCAACCATGACAAATGGATCGGCGTGGGCGGCGGCTTCGAGCACGGCGAGAGTCCCGAGGAGTGCGCCCTCCGGGAGACCTGGGAGGAAACGGGCCTGACCCTGACGGACTACCGCTTCCGGGGCATCGTGACCTTCGACTGCGAGAGGCAGGCGTGTACCGAATACATGTATCTGTTTACAGCCACGGCCTGGACGGGCGAGCTGACCGAGTGCAGCGAGGGGAATCTGGAGTGGGTCCCCAGGGAGAAGGTCTACGACCTGCCCATCTGGGAGGGGGACAAGATTTTCTTCCGCCTGCTGGAGGAGGAGCGGCCTTTCTTCTCCCTGAAATTGAGCTATGACGCGAAGGACGTGCTCCTCCGGGCCGTTCTGGACGGGAAGGAGCTTGCCATTTGAAAGAAAAACTGCTGGTTTCCGCCTGCCTGCTGGGAGAAAACTGCAAGTACAGCGGCGGAAACAACTACACGCCCGCCGTAGAGGCGCTAAAGGAAAAATTTGACGTGATCCCCGTCTGCCCGGAACAGCTGGGCGGTCTGCCAACGCCCCGTCTGCCGTCTGAGCGGGCGGGGACCAGAGTCCTGGCCCGCGGCGGGACGGATGTGACGGAGGCGTTCCGGCGGGGGGCGGAGAAAACGCTGGAGATCGCCAGGGAAAGCGGCGCTGTCCGGGCGGTGTTTCAGGAGCGCAGCCCCTCCTGCGGCAGCGAGCGCGTCTATGACGGGACGTTTTCCGGGACGCTGGTCCCGGGGCGGGGCGTGACGGCGGAGCTGCTGGAAAAGAACGGGATCAGGGTTTACAGCGTGGACCGGATCGAGGCCCTGCTGGACGGGACGGGAGGAAAATAACATGGGATTTTTCTTCGGCGGCGGATTTGAGATCATGTTCACGCTGGTGTTCTTCCTGATATTCGGGATGATCCTGTTCGCCATAATCAGAGGCATAGGCCAGTGGAACCGGAACAATAACTCGCCCCGGCTGACGGTGGAAGCCACGGTGGCGTCCAAGCGGGGCGACGTCAGCCATCACCACGATGCCGGCACCCACATGACGCACACCTCTACCACCTACTACGTCACCTTCCAGGTCGCCAGCGGGGACCGGATGGAGCTGCACGTTGCCGGCAGCGAATACGGGATGCTGGTGGAGGGGGATCACGGAGATCTGACCTTCCAGGGAACCCGGTATCTGGGATTTGAGCGGAAATAGGAGAACCGCGCGATATACTGACACGCAAAAAGGCCAGCCGGGAAACCGGCTGGCCTTGCGGCGTTTTGATTACTTTTTCTCCTTGGAGTCCACCACCTGCCGCAGCATGGCCGTGAAATCATCCAGGCTCATGGCCCCCAGGTCGCCCTCGGCGCGGTGGCGCGGGGAGACGGTGCCCGCCTCCATATCCCGGTCGCCAACCACCAGCATATAGGGGATCTTCTCCATCTGGGCCTCGCGGATCTTCTTGCCGATCTTCTCGTTGCGGCCGTCCACTTCCACCCGGAAGCCTTGCTTATCCAGCTTGGCGGCGATATCCTTGGCGTAGTCCGCCGCGCGGTCGGTGACGGGCAGGACCTTCACCTGTACCGGGTGCAGCCAGGTGGGGAACGCGCCGGCGAAGTGCTCGGTGATGACGCCGATGAATCGCTCGATGGAACCCAGCAGGGCGCGGTGGATCATGATGGGGCGGTGCTTCTCGCCGTCCTCGCCCACGTACTCCAGCTCGAACCGCTCAGGCATCTGCATATCCAGCTGGATAGTGCCGCACTGCCAGGTACGGCCCAGGCTGTCGGCCAGATGGAAGTCCAGCTTGGGGCCGTAGAACGCGCCGTCGCCGGGATTGATTTGGAAGTCCTTGCCCAGCTCGGTGATGGCGGCCTGCAGGGTATCCTCGGCGAAGTGCCAGACCTCCTCGTCGCCCATGTGGTCCTCGGGCATGGTGCTCAGTTCGATCTGATAGGTCAGGCCGAAGGTGGAGTACATCTCGTCAAAGAGCCGCACAACGTTCTTGATCTCGTCCTTCATCTGGTCCGGGGTCATGAAGATGTGGGCGTCGTCCTGGGTAAAGCAACGCACACGGAACAGGCCGTGGAGCGCGCCGGACATCTCATGACGGTGGACCAGGCCCAGCTCTGCCGCACGCAGTGGCAGATCGCGGTAGGAGTGGGGCTCGTTCTTATAGACCAGCATGCCGCCGGGGCAGTTCATGGGCTTGACGGCATAGTCCTCATCGTCAATGACAGTGGTATACATGTTGTCCTTGTAGTGATCCCAGTGGCCGGACTGGTGCCACAGGTGCTGGTTGAGGATGATGGGGGTGGCGATTTCCACATAGCCGTAGCGCTTGTGGCACTCCCGCCAGTAGTCCAGCAGAGTGTTTTTCAGCACCATTCCTTTGGGCAGGAAGAAGGGGAATCCGGGGCCCTCCTCGCTCATCATGAAAAGGCCCAGTTCCTTGCCAAGCTTCCGGTGGTCCCGCTTCTTGGCCTCTTCGATTCTGGCCAGGTACTCGTCCAGCTCGTCCTTCTTGGGGAAGGCTACGCCGTAGATCCGCTGGAGGGTCTGGCGGCTGCTGTCGCCCCGCCAGTAGGCGGCGTTGCAGGCGGTAAGCTTGATGGCGTTGCCCTTGATGCGGCCGGTGGAGTCCACGTGGGGTCCGGCGCACAGGTCGGTGAACTCGCCCTGCTTGTAGAAGGAAATGACCGCGTCCTCGGGCAGGTCGTTAATCAGCTCCACCTTGTAGGGCTCGCCCTTCTCCTCCATGAATTTGATGGCCTCCTCGCGGGGCAGCTCGAAGCGCTCCAGCTTCAGCTTCTCCTTGCAGATATTCCGCATTTCGGCCTCCAGCTCGGACAGTTCCGCCTCAGTGAAGGGCCGGGGGGTGTCGAAATCGTAGTAGAAGCCGTTGTCAATGCTGGGGCCGATGGCCAGCTTCACCTCCGGGTGCAGGCGCTTCATGGCCTGGGCCAGGACGTGGGAGCAGGTGTGCCAGTAGGTCTTGCGGTAGGTTTCGTTCTCAAAGGTGTACAGGTTTTCTTCGCTCATAGTTGGTCGCTCCTTTTCTTGATTAGGGGCAAAAAAACTTCACCCCTGAGGTTAAAGTCAGGGGTGAAGTCTGAAAAACTCCACGGTTCCACCCTGCTTACGGTGCTTTTTTACTCACGCTTCCGAGCCTTTCGCATACCCGGGATTTATGCCCGGTAACGAAAACTTATTCTTTGGCGAGAGATGTGCAAAGCACCGTCGCTCGTGACCGCTGTAACGGGCGGGCCCGTCCCGGTCGTCCCGGGCTGCTCGGGAGTGGTGGCCTTTGCCGGGAACCGTCCGCGGGGATCTCACAGCAAATGATCCCCTCTCTGAGCGGCGTCCGCCGGCGGCTTCTCCGTCAACGCTGATTTCTTACGCTACAATATAGCACCGGGATTCGTCTTTGTCAACCAGGAAGTTTTCTTTCCCCACGCCCGTCTCATAAAAAGTGGAGAATGGAAAGCAAGAGATCCGAATCCAAAAGAGCAGAAAGCATATGGGCCTTAATAGAAGAATTTTTGTGGTAAGCAGCAAGGAAATTTTTGTGGAGTGCCAAGGCAAATTTACGTAAGGCATTCATGGTTCTATGGGCATTTTCGCTCAAAAGGCGGCAGTTATCTTCGGAAAAAGTTACATCCAAAAGCCAATGCATGGACTCAATCTTCCAGTGCTCCCGCGCCATAGTCATAAGGAATTCCGGGGAACTGTCACAACTGGAGATATAGAAGCTGACCTCCTTGCTGGAACGCCCATGTGTCTCAACCGTGCGCTCAATGGAGAAAACCGACTGCAACCCAGGCCATTTGTGTTCATTTAGCCAGGAAATATCCTTGATTTTGCGGCAAACTCTCTTTTCAATGCGTCCTGCATTTTTCTCCGCAGTCTGAAAGCTATCCAGTTCCTTTCTATCCGCATTCTCAAAAAACAGACGAACATCCTTCAGTAATGATGGCTGGTTTTCTTTCAGGCCAAATAGATAATTTCCTTTGCGTTGTATGATCCTGCGGCAGGTCTCCCGTTGGCAGTGCATCGCGTCAGCAGTAACTGTTTTGCCCTCAACATCTAAATATGTGAGCATTTCCTGAAATACAGGAATTTCGTTTGTCTTCTCGTGGATTGCTTCCTGAGCCAGGACTACGCCATTGTCAGTCATATACGCACTGAGAATTTGCAGGGCACTGTGGGGATTGCCGGGTTTCGCTGTACTGCAAATGGCTTTCCCGTCCACAGCGATTACTTCCCCGGAAACACCAAACCGCATACGAAGAATGTCTAAAATAGCATCGCCTATTGCCTTGCCATTGACGCTGCTCAACACTCTGGCAAACGTTGCTTTTGAGGGAATCGCCTCTATTCCGAACTCCTTTGCCAAAAATTCTTTCCTATTTTTGGCATATATCACCAAATCCCCCAGCGTATCTAATCCGCATAATACTGCACACATGACGATAATCAAGATTTCTGCCAACGGATACTTCACATAACTTGGATGCCTCTGATCTTCTATCTCCGACAGCCTCGCTCGTATTTCTTCCATCTTTATCACCCCGTCTCATTATAGCACATTTTTATGAAACGGGCGTGTTTCTTTCCCTGCGCATTTTATTCCTCCACGGCGGGCAAAGAATCGTCGCTCCCGATCCAGTCCCGCACATCGGTAACGGAGTACGTCCCGTCGCCAGTGCGGCAGATCACCTTCGCCAGCCCGGCGTTGATGATCATCCTCCTGCACATGGAGCAGGAGGATGTGTCGTGGAGGCGCTGGCCCGTGGCGGCGTCCTTCCCCGCCAGATACAGGACGCCGCCCACCATATCCCGCCGGGCGGCGGAAATGATGGCGTTGGCCTCGGCGTGGACGGAGCGGCAGAGCTCATAGCGCTCCCCTCTGGGGATGTTCATGGCCTCCCTGGCGCAGTATCCCAGGTCCACGCAGTTCTTCCGGCCCCTGGGCGCGCCGTTGTAGCCGGTGGAAATGATCTCGTCATTTTTGACGATGATCGCCCCGTAGCAGCGGCGCAGGCAGGTAGCCCGGCCAATGACGGTCTCAGCGATGTCCAGATAATAGTTCTCCTTGCTGATGCGCTCCATAGATGTTTCCTCCCTCTCTCTGGTGGGTCAAGTATACAGGAATTTTGTCGAAAAGGCAAGAGGAAGGCGGGCGGTTTCACGACAAAGGCAGGAAAGAATAATTTAAAGCGCGAGGACCAGGTCTAAGGAAGGTCTGATTAAATCAACGTGTCCGGAATGGCGAGAAAATTTTTCGCCCTGCGAGGCAAAAAATCGCGGGAATACTGGATGTATTTCAAGATTTTTAACGAAGCAGGACGGAAAATTTTCCGTCAAGACGGGCGCGGGGATTTATTCAGAGCTTCCCTAAGAATTCGGGAGAGTCCAAACTGATCATGAAGCGTTCCTTTTTCATAGATCGATTGGGGCGGAATAAATTCAAGACTTTCAGAATACGCAGGCACCATTTACGGACAATATTCAGATCCTGCGCGGCCAGACGGTCCAGGGTTTGATTTACGCGCAGCCATTTTAACTCTGGGCAAAGTGGAGAGAACTTTGCTATTGATAAAATTTTCTTGCAATCTGTTCCCAAATCATCTATACTATATATTATAGGATCTTTATAAAACTTTCGATGGATGGTGACATATGAAAGCGTCTCCCGCCACCAATATGGATGTCAAGCGCCGCAACCTCGCCAATACTCTGCGCTGCATTTTATCCTGTGAGCGTATTTCCCAAATGGAACTGTCCCAGCAGCTGTCTCTGAGCTGGCCGACAATTTTGCAGAATGTCAAGGAGCTGCTTGAAATGGGGTTGGTCCAGGAAGGTGGACAATACGAATCCACCGGTGGCCGCAAGGCGAAAGCTTACGCTCCGGTGAAGGATGCCAAGCTGGCGATTGGACTGGATCTGACGCGAAACCATGTCAGCGTTGTGCTGGTGGACCTGAGCGGCCAGGTGGTGTGCTATCAGCGGAGATCGAGGCCCTTTTCTCTGGATGACAAATATCTGCGGGAGTTAGGCGCGCTGGCCCAAAGCATCATAGACGATACGTACCCCAGCGAAACGGTTCTGGGCGCAGGAATCTCTTTGCCCGGCATTGTGGACAGTGAAGCAGGCATCCTGCGGTACTCCCACATTCTGGACCTGCGGGATGTGCCGCTCAATACGCTGAGCCGCTATATCCCCTATCCATGCAGCTTTATCAATGACGCTAACGCCGCCGGATTGGCGGAGATCTACGGGACTTCTGCCGTTGGGAACCTGATCTATCTTTCTCTCAGCAACAGCGTCGGCGGTGCAATCCTGGTAGATGGGGCGCTATACACGGGCAATCACCTCCGGGCCGGCGAGTTCGGCCACAACACGCTCGTCCCTGGCGGACGGCGGTGCTACTGCGGGAAGGAGGGCTGTCTGGACGCATATTGCTCCGCAAGACTGCTCTCGGACCATGCAGATGGGAATCTTACCGCATTCTTTGCCGGTCTCCGGGAGGGTGATGCGGAAAAGACAGCCGTCTGGCAGAAATATCTGGCGTATCTGGCGATTGCGGTCAATAACCTGCATATGAGCTTTGACTGTGACGTGATTGTGGGAGGCTATGTGGGCGCGTTCCTCGAAGAATTTGGCGGGCCGCTGCGGCCGCTGCTGGAGGAGCGCAATACATTTCAGCCGGAAGCCTCCTATCTCAAATATTGCCGCTACCGGCTGGAAGCGGCCGCTGTGGGTGCGGCCTTGACGCAGGTGGAACAGTTTTTGCAAACGTTATAGCTTACAAATTAGAAGTGATGCCGTCTTACGACAAGAGCGGCGTCACTTCGCTTTTTGTACAAAATCCGACCGCAAAAATTGTGCGAAGCACCAAAAATAGTTTGGCCTATTGACTTTTGCCCATATCGGTGGTTTAATATAAACACTTACATAAATACTTTATGAAAGTTATATAATAAACGAGGAGGACACAGCGATGGACG
The DNA here is from genome assembly GCA_014799845.1 of Oscillibacter sp. Lineage (GTDB taxonomy): Bacteria > Bacillota > Clostridia > Oscillospirales > Oscillospiraceae > Pelethomonas. The sequence goes on from JAAVHF010000084.1 coordinate 9,746, forward strand.
GAACAATGAAAGTGGCTGTCATGGAGGGAATCGGAAAAATGGGGTACACACAGCGGCCGATCCCTACACCCAGGGCGGACGAGGTTCTGGTGAAGCTGGAGTATGTGGGCATCTGCGGAAGCGATATGCACTACTACGAGACCGGCGCCATCGGGGATTATGTGGTGAAGCCGCCCTTCGTTCTGGGACATGAACCCGGCGGCACCGTGGTGGAAGTCGGCAGCAATGTCAAGCACCTCAAGGTGGGCGACAAGGTGGCGTTGGAACCGGGCAAGACCTGTGGACACTGCGAGTTCTGCCGCCAGGGAAAATATAACCTCTGCCCCGACGTGGTATTCTTCGCCACTCCCCCGGTGGACGGCGTATTCCAGGAGTATGTGGCCCACGAGGCGGCGCTGTGTTTCAAACTCCCCGGCAGCGTCAGCACACTGGAAGGGGCGCTGATCGAGCCGCTGGCTGTGGGCTTCCACGCCGCCAATCAGGGCGGCGCTCATGCGGGACAGACCGCCGTGGTCATGGGCGCGGGCTGCATCGGTCTGGTATCCATGATGGCCCTCAAGGCCGAGGGCGTCAGCCGGGTGTACGTGGTGGATGTCATGCAGAAGCGTCTGGATAAGGCCCTGGAGCTAGGCGCGGATGGCGTCATCAACGGGAAAGACGAGGATGCCGTTGAGGCAGTGCGCGCTCTGACCGGCGGCATGGGCTGCGACCTGGTCATTGAGACTGCCGGTACGGAGATCACTACCCGTCAGGCCATCCATATGACCAGGAAGGGAGCCGTCATTGTCCTGGTGGGCTACTCCAGGACCGGAGAGATCACCCTGCCCATGAGTTTGGCCTTGGATAAGGAGCTGACCTTCAAAACCGTGTTCCGCTATCGCCACATTTATCCTATGGCGATTGATGCCGTAGCCTCCGGGCGGGTGAATCTGAAAGGCATCGTTACCGACATTTTTGACTTCGATGATATTCAGAACGCTATGGACAAGAGCGTTACGGAGAAGGCAAACATCGTAAAAGCGGTGGTTCGCATCGCAAAGGAGGGCTGACCATGGAAAACAACGCAGTGAATCAGGAAACAAACGTAAAGGTTCCGCTGATCAGTAAGGCTGCCTACGGCTTTGGCGATGTGGGGTGCAATTTCAGCTGGATGTTCGTGAGCAATTTCCTGATGATTTTCTACACCGACGTATGCGGCATTCCCATGGCAGCGGTATCTCTGCTGATGCTCATTTCCCGGTTTTGGGACGCCGTCAACGATCCCCTGATCGGCAGCCTCAGCGACCGCACGAATACCCGCTGGGGACGCTACCGCCCCTGGCTGCTCATCGGCGCACCCTTGACCGCTGTCGTCCTGGTGCTGACCTTCTGGGCGCATCCCACCTGGTCCGACGGCTCCAAAACGGTCTATATGTACATCACCTACTGTTTGCTGGTTTTCGGCTATACCTGCGTCAATATCCCCTATGGCACTCTCTGCGGCGCGCTGACGCAAAACATCGAGGAACGGGCGCAGATCAATACCTCCCGCTCCGTGTGCGCCATGGTCGCCATCAACATCATCAATATCGTCACCCTGCCCCTGATCGCCGCTTTCGGCGGAGAGAATCAGGCCAAGGGATATCTGCTGGTTACAGTGCTTTACGGTGCGATTTTTACGGCCTGTCACTGGTTCTGCTTCGCCAAAACGAAAGAGATCGTAGCGCCCTCCGAAAAAAAGAGCATCCCTATCGGGGTACAGCTCAGGGCAGCAGTGCATAACAAGCCGTACCTTATTGCCCTGGCAGGCCAGCTCTTGTTCGGACTTGTCCACTATGGGCGCAGCGCCAATCTAATGTATTACTTCAAATATGTGGAGGGGAACGAGAGCCTGTTTACCACCTACTCCATGGTACTCATGATCCCCTCCATCATCGGCGCGGCAGCCTTCCCCTTTGTGTTCCGCTGGTTGGGAAATAAGGGCCGCACTGCGTCCCTGTTCGCTGCCGGAACTGGCGTATGCGTATTGGCGTTGTACCTCTTCAGCCCGGTAACTTCGCCTATTCCTTTCTATGCCTGCGCGGCTCTGTCCCAGCTGTTCTTCTGCGGCTTCAATACCGCTATCTACGCTATCGTCCCCGACTGCGTGGAGTACGGCGAGTGGAAAACCGGTATCCGCAACGATGGATTCCAATATGCTTTTGTCTCCCTGGGCAATAAGGTGGGCATGGCTGTTGGTACAGCCACACTGGCGGCAGTCCTTGGCAGGCTGGGCTTTGAGGCGAACCAGGTCCAGAGCGAGGCCGTTCAGAGCGTCATCCGCCACGCCTTTTCCACCATTCCCGGTGTCCTGTGGATCGTCACGGCGGTGGTCCTGTTCTTCTATCAGATCAATAAGAGCTCCTATAACCGCATTATTGAGGAGCTTGCGGCCAGAAAGGGTACGCAGCATGATTGACGCTGTGGGGACGCTTTTACCGGTGCATTCCTGTGGAAAGCCAAAGGCGTGATGCGGGAGGAGCCGGCTTTTATGAATCCCACGCAGCTGGAGAAGCTGGTCAGATTTGCAAACGCCGCCGGGGTATTGACTGCAGCCGGCAGCGGCGCGATTCCGGCTATGCCGGACCTTGGACAAATTCAGTCCTTTATACATGAAAAGGAGGATGTTTTATCATGCAGGCAGTAACAATTTCTCTCACAGAGGTCAATCAGGTAAAGCGATTTGTCAGTCTGGTTGAGCACGCCCCTTGCGATGTGGATGTGGTATCGGGGCACTACACTGTGAACGCCAAGTCTATGCTGGGAATTTATAGCCTGGACTTAAGCAAGCCCGTTCAAGTCCTGATTTATGGTGATGACTGCGTTGGACTCGCAAAGCAATTAGAAGAATTTATGTAACAAAAATATTTCTCTAAAAAGATCAGCACCGGACGGTAAAATCCCGTCCGGTGCTGCCCCGTCCTATCCGAATCTATCCCCGTGTGGGTCGCCGCGTGGGTCACATCAGAACCCGAAAAACAAACACACCTCAAAAGTGCTGAAAACAAAAGAAAACCCGGCAAATCCATTCGGATTTGCCGGGTTCTGCAACAAGCGGTTAAAATCGATTTTCTACAAAGGACAGGACAACGGCATCTTTTCTTTCATGCGTTGGTAAAGATGATACGCTGAACGAAAAACTGCAAAAAAGAATCGACAAATTCTTTGTCGAAATTTGTCGATTCTTGGTGGAGACTACTGGACTCGAACCAGTGGCCTCATGCGTGTGAAGATGTGTCGCGCACAGAGCAAGGGTGCTTTTATGTCCGAGTGGCACGGTTTGAACTGGTTTGGATGAGAATATAATCCTATCGTTTCCACTGTGTCCACCGGATGATTTGCTGATGTGGGTCACGTTGTGGGTCGAGGCCGAAACAGTGTGCCTTGCCCCCATAACTACAGCCCCTCCACAGAGATAGGGGAAATGTATAAATAAAAAGGGTATTCTGAGCTCTAGCTATCCCACTCACCGCTGAACACGGCCAGAACCATCGCCGCCAGCCAGTTTTTCCACCTCAGCGATTGTGGCAAAATTGTAGTCGCCCTCGATAGAGTGCTTCAGGGCGGAAGCCGCCACAGCGAACTCTACCGCATCCTGGGTGGACTTGCCGGACAGCAAGGCATAAATCAGTCCACCACCGAAACTGTCGCCGCCGCCGATGCGGTCAATGATGTGCAGATGGTACAGTTTGGAGAAGCAGTAGTCTGTACCATCATAGAGCATAGCACTCCAATCATTGTCAAAGGCACTCTTACTTTCCCGCAAAGTGATGGCGACTTTCTCGAAATGGAACCGATCAGCCAGCTGTTTCGCTACGGATTTGTAACCGGCTTTGTTCAACTCACCAGCAGTGATGTCGGTAGCTTCCGCCTCGATGCCGAATACGTCCTTAGCGTCCTCTTCATTGGAGATGCACACATCCACATACTGGCACAAATCTGTCATGGCTTCGCGGGCCTGCTCCCTCGTCCACAGCTTGCCGCGATAGTTGAGGTCGCAGGAAATCTTCACACCCCGCTTTTTCGCAGCTTGGCAGGCTTCTTTACAGATTTCTACTACATTCGGGCCCAAAGCCGGAGTGATACCAGTAAAATGGAACCAATCTACCCCCTCGAAAATGGCATTCCAATCAAAATCGGAGGGCTGCGCTTCCTGAATCGCGGAGTGCGCCCGATCATAGATACACACGCTGGGGCGCTGGGAAGCGCCCTTTTCATTGAAATAGATGCCCACACGATCGCCGCCCCGGACGATCTTGGAGGTATCCACACCGTAGCGGCGCAGGGAGTTTACTGCGCACTGGCCAATGGCATGGGCGGGCAGCTTGGTGACAAATGCCACATCCTGACCATAGTTAGCAAGGGAGACAGCCACATTGGCCTCGCCGCCGCCGAAGGTGAATTCCAGATGATCTGCCTGAACAAAGCGCTCATAGTTGTAGGGCTGAAGGCGAATCATCAGTTCGCCAAAAGTTATGATTTTAGACATATTCTCGTCCTCCTTGTTGTTTCGCGGCTATACGCGTACCAGATGAACCGCAAACCCACAAATTTCATCCTGCAAATAGATGGCGTTGATGGTCCCATCAGGCTTATACTTGGCGGTTGTGGGATCAAACGCGAAGCCCTTGGCCTCCAGCTCCGCCTGGGCGGCGGCGACGTCAGGAGTGCCGATGCCGATATGCCCGTGGGTTCCCTTATAGGGGGCTTTCATGATCTCCACTGCCGTACCGGCAAAGACAGAACTGTTGCCCTCTTTCACTGTCAGCCCAAAGAGCAGCTCGAACATCTTAGCGGCTTCCAACGCATCCTGCGAATTCACTGCGTTGATCCCCACATGAGCCAGCGTGTATTCAGCCATGGCGGGCCTCCTCCACGATCGTGCGGGACTGTCGGCACAGAGCGATAATCTCATCCCATTTCTGGTTGTCGATCAGGTCGGCAGTGACCATATACGACCCACCGCAGGCGGCGATGACCGGGCAGGAAATATACTCCGCCAGATTTTTCAGAGAGATGCCGCCGGTGGGCATGACCTTGAACTGAGGGAAGGGAGCGGACATAGCCTTGATCTTTGCCAGTCCGCCGGACTGCTCAGCGGGGAAAAACTTCAAAACCTCCAGCCCAAATTTCAGTGCCGCATGATAGTCGGTGGGGGTGGTGCAGCCAGGGTAGACAGGGATATTCTTCTCCTGGGCGTAGGCCACCAGCTCCGGGTCAAAGCCCGGTGTGACAATAAACTGTCCTCCGGCGGCGACGGTAGCATCGATGTGGGCAGTGGTAGTCACTGTACCTGCTCCCACGATCATTTCCGGGCAGGCTTCTTTCATTAATTGGATGGCTTTCTCTGCTCCGGCAGCCCGGAAAGTAACTTCCGCCACTGGAACACCTCCGGCGCACAGGGCCTTTGCAAGAGGCGCGGCGTCCTTCTTCGGATGGTTCAGCTTGATGACCGGCACCACGCCGATTTTGGAGATCGCTTCATCCATCGCGTTCATAACAGTATCCTCCTCATTTCACCAGGTAGCCGCCGTCTACCGGGATGATTGCGCCGCCCAGGTAGTCGCTGGCGTGGGAGGCCAGGAAGATACAGGCTCCCTTCATATCGTCCCCGGTGCCCCAGCGGTTCGCAGGGATACGGTCGGTGATCTGCTGGTATCTGGGATTGTTGGGATCCAGCAGGGCGGAATTCATCTCAGTCGCCATATAGCCGGGGGCAAGGGCGTTGACGTTGACGCCGCGGGCAATCCAGTCGTTGCTCAGCTCCTTGGTCAACTGGGTCACGCCGCCCTTCGCCGCCGTATAGGCCGGGACAGTCTGGCCACCGAACCAGGAGACCATGGAGGCGATGGTGATGATTTTTCCATAGCCTTTCGCCAGCATGATTTTCCCCGCCTCCTGGCAGAGAATGAATACGGAGTTCAGGTTGACGTTCAGCACCTCGTCCCACTCCTCAATGGGGAACACCTCGGCGCTGTGGCGGCGCTGGATGCCGTGGGCGGTGACGAGAATGTCCAGATCATTCCCCAGCTTCTCCACGCACTCCCGGAATCCCTGATAGGTGCCCTCGCGCTGGCTGAAATCCGCCTGCACGCCGTGGCAGGTGAAGCCCCGGTCACAGAACCCCTTGGCGACATCATGCACCTTCGGGGAAGTGCCGACGATCGCTACCTCACATCCGGCTTCCATCAGGCCCTCCGCCATGCCGTAGCCCAGGCCGCGGGTACCTCCGGTAACAATGGCCTTTTTGCCTTCGATGTTGAATAAATCTTTGCCGTTCATGATGAAATCTCCTTTATAATTTTTGATTTGTTGAAGTTTTTGGTTTTGCAGTAGAATTACAGCAGAAATGTACTCAGGAACGGGAACAGGACTACAGCCAGGAATACCAGGATATAGCCGATAAAGAAGGGGACCTCTCCTTTGACAATCTCACCCATTTTCAGCTTGGTCACACTGGCGGCGGAGAAAATATTCACGGCCACCGGAGGCGTCATGGTACCAACCACGTTGGAGATGCAGACGATCATGCCGAAGTGGACAGGGTGGATCCCCAGAGAGCTGGCGATGGGCCACAGCACCGGCACCAGCAGTACAGCGGTAGCGATGCCCTCCAGGAAGGTGCCGAAGATCAGAAGGATCACGGCCACAATGACACAGAACATGGTGGGATTCAGGTTCATACCGATAATGCCGTTGACCAGGCTCTCGGATATGCCGGAGAAGGTGAACAGCCAGGAAAAAGCAGTAGAAGTCGCCACAATGAACAGTACCATCGCCGCGCTCTTGGCGGAGTCCAAGATAATGGGGATCAAATCTTTGAACGTGATTTCCTTATAGATGAACAGACCGGCAATGAGCGCCCACACCACGGCGACAGCTGCGGACTCGGTCGGTGTGAACATCCCGCTGTAGATACCTCCCAGAATAATAATGGGGAGCATCAGGGCAGGGATGGCTTTGATCAGACTGATAAAGAAATCCTTCAGTGACATCTTGATATTCGCCTTGGGCCAATTCTCCTTTTGAGCGTAGATCAGCACTACGACCGCCAACGCAAGCATGATGAACACACCGATTGCCATACCGGAGGTAAACATATCACTGACCAGCGCTCCTGTCATGGTGCAGTAAACGACCATGATGATGCTGGGCGGGATGATGGGTCCCAGTCCACCGGAAACTACCAGCAGCCCTGCCGTGCGCTCCTCGGGGTAACCAATGCGGACCATATCGGCATAGAGCATGGAGCCAATGGCGATTACCGTAGCGGGAGCGGAGCCGGACAGAGCGGCGAAGAAAGCGCTGGAAAGGATCAGGGCCAGGGACATGCCACCCCGGACGCCGCCCACCATGGAGTTCGCCAGATTGACCAGACGGCGGGAGATGCCGCCCTTCGTCATCAGGTTGCCGGCCAGCACAAAGAACGCGATGGCCATCAGGGACGTGGATTCCAAACCGCCGAAGATACGCTGAGGAATGACGGCGGTGGTGATAGAAAAGTCCGGGCTGAACAGGATTGCCGTCATGGTACCTGCGCCCAGCGCCATTGCTACAGGCACGCCCAGGATCAGAAACAGGGCAAAGCCGCCGAATAAAAGCAGAGCCGTCATGTGTTTGTACCCTCCTCCGTATCGTTTTTGATGAGTCTAACCGCCAGCCCCACAGCGTCCAGTGTCTGTACCAGGGTGATCATGGCAAAGCTGATAACCATGGCCGCGTAGGGAACGCTCATGGGAAGATTCAGCGCGGCGGACACCTGGCCGGTGCGGATCTGGATGTTCATCAGCTGTACGCCCCCCAGAAACACGATGAAGGAGAAGGCGACCACGACTATCTTCGCAAGGATCTGGACCGCGATCTTGGCCCCGCCGTGGAGCTTATCAACCACGCCGGTGACGGCGATCTGTGTGCCGTCCCGCAGGCCCATCTCGGTGCCAATGAGCACCATGTAGATCATGCAGTAAGTGGCGGCCTCGTCAAACCAAGAGATGGAAAATTTGGTAATATTGCGGTTCACCACCTGTAAGAAGGAGGCGATCACCATGATGGTAAAGGTGACGATCATGATAAAGTTTTCCACTTTCGTCAGGTAAGCCAGTATTTTTTTCATTGTTTTCCTCCTTACGGGTTAGCCGCGATAGCCTCGTCGATAGCCGCCTGCCACTCGGGATCAAAGGTAAAGCCCTTCTGCTCGGCCAGGGAATGATAGGCCTCCTGGAGTTGTGGCACGTTGATCTCGTGGAAGGTCACACCGTGGGTGTCCCGGAGCGTGACCGTGGCGTCCTCATTGGCCTGCTTCAACAGTTCGCGCTCGATGTTATATCCCCGCTCGATGGCCTCCAGGACTGTGGGACGCAGGTCCTCCGGGATATTGTTCCAGGCGTTGTCGGACATGCTGACTACGATGTAGACGAAGGCGTGGTTGGTGTAGGTGATATGCTTGGTGATCTCATAAAAGCCATTGTTCAGGCAGTTGCTAATGGCGTTCTCACAGGCGTCAATGGTCCCCTGCTGGAGGGCTGTGAACTGTTCACCTGCAGCCAGAGGGGTGGGAATTGCGCCGAAGGACTCGAAGGCCGCCATATGATATGCGTTCTGCATCGTACGGATCTTCATTCCGTGGAAATCACCCATTTCGGTTACGGGTTTAATGCTGAACACATTCCGAAAGCCGGATTCCATATAGCCCACTACGTGGAGGTTCAGCAGTTCCAAAGCCTCGCGTTCGATCAGTTCTCCTACAGGGCCGTCCACTGCGGCGTGGGCCTGGGCCTCGTTGGTGAACAGATAGGGTTGATCCAGGATCGCCATCTCGGGGATCCACTGGGTCAGCACAGAGTTGGCGCAGGTCACGATGTCAATGCCGCCCAGCATGGCAAGTTCCACCGTGTCGCGTTCGCCGCCCAGGGTACCGCCCGCCATGACCTCGATCTGGACGCGGCCGTTGGTGGCCTTCTCCACTTCTTCGGCGATAGCTCTGGCGCCGGCGGCCTGAGCCGAAGAAGCGGCATCGGCCACGGCCATTTTCAGTTTAATAATATCTCCGCTGTCCGCGCCGCTGCCGCCACAGGCGCTGAGAGACAGTGCCATCATGGCGATGCAGAGCGCCAACAAAGCGGCGCGAAGGATTACTTTTTTCATATTGTTCTCTCCCTTCTGGTTTTTCACGGCGTTATCAGTGCGCCGTTCTGCCTGCGGGTTTGGGTACAGGCTGTTACAGTTCCTTGCAGGATAGTTCGCCTACTCCGCCTCGTCGAACAGAATCACCATCTTCTTGGCAGATTCATTGGGGTGGTCGATCAGATAAAATACCTTCTCGATTTCACTGAACTTGATAAAGGTGGTAGCCAGACCCACCAGGCGATACTTGCCATCCTTCATATTCTGGGCGGTAGGAATCCACTGGTTCAAGCTCATGCGGGTGCCGATGATGTCCAGTTCACGTCCGTTGATCATCTGCTGGGTGATTTTTTCGGGAACTGTGCAGAAGCCCATGGGGACAACCCGGGCCGCGTTGCAGAGGATACCGGGCTGCAGGACCATCGTCAAACTGCCGGGGAAGCAGGCGGCATCGAATGCGATAGTGCAGCCGTGGCCATCGGTAATCTTCTGGATTTCAGCCACGATGTCTTGGGTTTTGCTGTTAATGGTATAGTCAGCACCGAACTGCTTGCTGCGCTCTAGGCTGCTGTCGCTGATATCGCAGCAGATGACGGTTTTTGCCCCCTTGATCTTGCAGGCTTGGGCAATAATAGTGCCAATCGTGCCGGTCCCCAGGATAAGGACCACATCATCAGCGCAGACGCGGCCCCGGCTGGTGCTGTGCTCGCCGATGGTCAGGGGTTCAATGAGGGCGGCGTCGGCCCAGGGGATGCTGTCATCAATCTTGTAGACGTAAGGCTCCTCCACGCACCAGAACTCACGCCAGCCGCCGTCCGTACCGCTGCCGCGGACCAGTACATGTTCACAGACATTGCCCCGGCCATGGGTACACTGATAGCACTCGCCGCAGCGCATCACGTAATCAATGACCACGTGGTCGCCAACCTGAATACGGGAGCAGTCCTTGCCAACCTTCGTAACGATACCCACATTCTCATGACCGGGAATAAGGGGATAGCGGGAATTGGGGTTCTCACCCTTAAAGATATGAATGTCGCTGCCGCAGACGCCGGCCGCCATCATTTTAATCTGAACCTGATCGTCCTTGGGTTCCGGAACGGGGACCTCGCGCACCTCGAATTTATGGGGTTCAACAACAACAACTTCCTTCATGACATCTTTCATGGAAATACTCCTTTCATTTACGCACGCTGAAAACGGTCAATTTTGCAGTCCTGCCGCCGTCAGCTGATGATGCTGGGCAGGAAGGTGGAAATGGCGGGAACCAGTGCAAAGAGAACGCCGCAGAGGATTTCCACCGCCACAAAGGGGATCAGCTGCCTGGACACCTTGGAAACCGGCTGCTTGCTGATACCACAGGAAACGAACATGCAGGTGCCGAAGGGCGGCGTGGCCTGGCCCATAGCCAGCAGGAACACGAACACCAGACCGAACTGGATCGGATCAATGCCAAAAGCCACCGCAATGGGAGCGAGGATGGGTCCCAGGATCAGGTTGGTAGCGCCGACCTCCAGGAACATGCCGCAGATGGTCAGCAGAATGATGATGATCGCCCAGAACATGTATTTGTTGGACACAAAGGACAGCATGAACGCGCTGACCGCCTGGGGAATCTGGTAGTAGGAGATCAGCCAGCCGAACATCTGGGCCGTTACCACCAGGATCATCAGGTTAGCTGTTCCGGTAGCGGTGGCTTCAATGATCTCCCACAGGGTCTTGCCGGAAATCTCACGGTAGACCGCGAGGCATACCACCATACCGTAGACCACGGCGACCACAGCGGACTCGGTGGGGGCGAAGAAGCCGCCATAGATGCCGCCGAGGATGATGACGGGCATGATCAGCGCCCAGATAGCGTCCTTAAAGGAGACCAGGAAGCGCTTGAAAGAGAATTTGTCAGATTTGGGGAAATTGCATTTCTTGGCCTTGATAAAGGCATAGATACACAGGGCGACACAGCACACGATACCCGGCAAAATACCAGCCATCAGGAGCTTGCCCACGTCCGTTTCAGTAATATTACCATAGATAACCAGCACGATGCTGGGCGGGATCACAATGCCCAGCGTACCACCGATGGCCTGCACGGCGGCGGCGTAGTCGGGGGGATACTTGCGCTCCACCATCTCCGGATACATCAGACCGCCGATAGCCGCCGTGGTGGCCACGGAGGAACCGGAAATGGCCGCGAAGAAGGTACACGCCACGATGGACACCAGTGAGATGCCGCCGGAAATCCAGCCCACCAGGGAGTCGGCGAAGGCTACCAGCCGTTTGGACAGGCCGCCCTTACTCATGATGTCGCCGGCCAGCATAAACGCCGGTATGGCCAGCATGGTAAAGCTGTTGGACCCGGCGAAAATGCGCTGGGCCACAACGACAAAGGTGAGCTTGGGGTCCAGCAGAACCGCGACCACGCAGCTCAGCCCCAGCGCCCAGGTGATCTCCAATCCAGCCGCCATTGCCAGCAGCAGGACGATTATCATTGCGGTTGCAGCAAAATCCATTAGTTCTCCTCCTTCTTCTGGCCGGAAAATTGTTCCCAGCTGTCCACAACCAAGGCCACCGCGTTGAGAAGGAAGCCCAGGAAGATAATACCATACAGGATGCTCATGGGGATACTCATGGCCGGACTGACTTGATAGCCGCCGATTTTAATGAGTTCAAAGCCGCTGTAGACAAAGATGAAGCTGACATACATGGCAATCAGCTTGCGCACCACGTCCATTACGAACATGGCGTTTCCCTTCAGATAGCCGTCAATGATCTCGATCCGGACAAACAGGTGCTTGGTGCTGGCCAGATTGATCCCCAACGCAATAATTGCAACGAAAAGGTAGCGGGACAGCTCCTCCGACCAGGAGAGGCTCATCTTGAACATACCGCAGACGATCTGCAAAAACACGACGAGGATCATGACCAGCAGCGCGCCGCCGATGAGCTTGCTGAATACATTTTGAACTTTTTTGAATCCCTGCGCAAATTTTTCCATGTGTGAATCCCTCCTATTCCGCCGTGCCAAGGGCGCGGATCTGGGTGATCAAATCGCCGTAGGTCTCCTCCCACTGGAGGTACAGATTCGCCGCCTTGTCGATGAATTCCTGCTTGTTGGGATAGGTCGCCGTCATGCCCTGCTCCTCCAGCTTGCCGATGGCCTCGGCGTCCATCTGGCGGCTCAACTCACGCTCGGATACGCTGCACTCCGCCATGACGCGGGTGAAAATTTCCTGGTACTCCTCGCCAAGATTAGCCCAAGTAGTGGGACTCATGATAAGGAATACGGTGGAATAGGCGTGTTCCGTCACGGCCAGCTGGTTATTGACCTGGGCTACGTTGTTGGTGAGGATGACGGTGGAGGGGTTCTCCTGTCCGTCCAGGGCGCCCTGCTGGAGGGCGGGATAGGCATCGGACCAGGACATGGGGGTGGCATCAGCGCCGATCTCCCGCCAGAAGGCGATATGGATCTGATTCTCCATTGTCCGGATTCTCAGTCCGGAGACATCGTTCACAGAGTTGACAGGCCGCACGCTGTTGGACAGGTTACGGAAGCCGGATTCCCAGATGCCGTAGCCATAGAGCTGCACGCCGGAGAGCCTATCCAGGAACTGCTGCCCGATGTCGCCCAGAAAAACGGCGTCCGCCTGCTCGGTAGAGGTAATGAGATAGGGAATGTCCAGGGCCTGGAATTCGCTGATAAAGTTGCCCAGGGTGGATTGGTTAACTACCGCGATGTCGATCGTACCCATCTGGCAGCCCTCAATGGTGTCGATTTCCGCGCCCAGCTGGCCGTTGTGGTAGGTTTCGACTTTGTATCTGCCGTTGGTTTCCTCATAGATTCGCTGGGCGAAAAGCTCCATGGACTGGCCAATGGCTCCGGTTTCCGAAGAGGTCTGGGCCATACGCAGGGTGATAGTCCCATCCTGATTGGCGGGCACCTGCCGGTCCTTCAGAATACTAAAGCCGCTGAGCAGCAGCGCCACCACGGCGATCACGGCGGTGATCGTCAGAGATGATTTTTTCATGTACGTTTCTCCTTTCTTCTCTTCCATTATGGCGTTACCAACGCGCCGTCCCGTCCGCGGGTCTGGGTCCAGGTCGTTACTGTTTTCTCGCAGGGGTACTTAGCCGCCTCCTTTTCATCGAGATCAACACCAAGTCCCGGCTTGTCGTTGGCGTAGACGTATCCGTCTCTGTATTCGGGAAGCCCTGGGAAGACCTCCAGAAGCGCGCCGCGAGGACCTTTCAGCTCCTGAATGACAAAATTGGGCGGTTCAATGCCGGACCACTCCTGTACGCCGAAATTCTGAGCCGCAAGGTCAATGTGGATATTGGCGGCGTGGGCCAGGGGGGACATGTCACCCGGTCCGTGCCAGGCCGTGCGGACGCCGAACTGCTCGGCAAAGATTTGCAGCTTTCTGGCGGGGGTGATGCCGCCGATCTGACTGATATGTACCCGGAAGTAGTCGATCAGCTGCTCCGCGATGATGGCTTTCCATTCTCTGGAGTTATTGAACAGCTCGCCGTGGGCAATGGGGATACTGGTCTGCTGGCGGAGATTGCGCAGCCAGTTGATCTGCTCCAGCGGCACAGGCTCCTCCAGGTAGAACAGATCGAAGGGTTCCAGTTCCTTTGCCAGACGGATCGCGTCAATGGGTGCAATCCGCTCGTGGACATCGTGGATCAGCTGCATATCGTAGCCGATCCTGGCCCTGATCTGCTCAAAGAGCTTCACGGTGTCCCGGATGTATTGGCGGGAATCCAGGTACATCCCGTCATGGGCTCCAACAGGAGCGGTCTTGGGCGTCTGTCCGTAGGGAGCGCCGCCGTAGCCGCCGCATTGGCAGCGCAGATGGGTGATGCCCATCTCCTGGAAGCGAAGAATGTTGTCGCAGATCTCCTCAATATCCTTGCCGTCCACATGGCGATAGACCGGAACGCCCTCCCGTACTTTGCCGCCGAAGAGCTGGTAGAGGGGCATGTTGGCCATCTTGCCCTTGATGTCCCATAGGGCCATGTCTACACCGGAGATTGCGTTGTTCTCAATGGGACCGTTGCGCCAATAGGCGTTCTGATGCATCAGCTGCCACAGCTCTTCAATGTTTTCCGCATCCCGGCCCACAAGCAGCGGCTCCAGATACTCCTCTACCAGATGCTGGACCGTCAGATGGCGGTAGGCAAAGGTGGCGCAGCCCAGGCCATACAGTCCTGGCTGGTTGGTTTCAACCTTGACAACCACAAGGTTAATTCCCTCTGGCGCGGTGCAAATGACTTTAACACCGCTGATTTTAACTGACATCGCTCTTCCTCCTTGATTTTGTTTATCTCAACTTGTTGCTCATCATACAAGTTAAAAACTATTTTGTCTGGCATTACTGCGTTTAAGCAAACAAACTTGGTGGTCATCATACAAGTTTTAGCGAAAAATCGAGGATCAAAAGCCTGCTCTCCTGATCCTCCAATTTGCTTCAGCTGTTTTCCTGTTGAAATTCCCGCATTGTCACCTCGATATGCTCAAGCATTTTCTGATAAGCCTCTTGGGCATCGCCTTTTCGAAAAGCCTCCAGAATCAGCGTATGATATAAAATGCCATTATAATCGCCAACAAGGACATTCATTTGTTCGTGGTTGTTTCGTGTTTCAACAAAGACCTTGTTGAGGCTTTTTTCCAGCAGGGAGTTTCCCGACGCCTTGCAGATCACTCCATGAAACTGCATATCCGCCCGCACAAACTTAGCCGGGTTCCCGCGGCTCTTCTCCATTTGCTGCAAGTAGTATTGCAGATCCGCGAAAATCTCCGGCGTATAGCGCTCCACTGCCATGCGGCAGGCTTCCGGCTCTAAAATCCTGCGAAACTCCAAAACCTTATATATGTCCATGCAGTCAGCGGAGGTAATCTTGTTCTGTGCCTCGTCCCAGTTTTCTACCTGGCGGTCAATGAGGAAGGTTCCCTTCCCCTGGTAGCTCTTCAACACGCCGAGACCAATCAGATACTGGATCGCCGTCCGGATACTGGAGCGGCTCACGCCCAGATCCGCAACCATCTGGTTTTCCGATGGAATCTTTTCGCCTACCTTCCAAGCTCCGGATTCAATATTTTCTTTCAGGTAGTCCACCACCTGGCTGGTGATGCTGGCACTTTTTGTAATCATAGGTATCGTCTGTTCCTTTGCGATTCACTGGTTGTCGGACAAGTGACATTTTATCAACTCTCTGCCAATAGTCAAGAGATATGTTTACACTTTTTTATCATTTGTGTCACTTTTGGATGGTTGACTAAAAAGAGAGCGATGATTTTAGGCAATTAGACTAATGGCTCCGCAGAAAATCTTACCAGATTTTCCTGACGTGTTTCTAATGAAGCTTTATTTCCATTACCGTGTATTCAAACATCGCTGCTTTTTACTCGGTTGGGCATACTTCCCTCCAGCCAAACGGCAAGCTCTTCCACGGTTAATGTTCCACTAAGACAGTCATCCCGCTTTTGAACAGCCTCATATTGCCACTGTTTGAACCTTTCTTTTTTGAGGCTCCCAGCTTTCACTCTGGCAAAGTATCGTTTATAATATTTTTGGTAAATATTCAGTGCATTTTTCCCGCCGTTGTCTTTCAGCTTGTTCTGATATGTCTCCTGTGCAGCCAACTGTTGGCATGTACGGCTTTCGCCTGGGACGATTCGGTCGCAGTACTGACCGTGGTAGTCACCTTTGGTCAGAAAATACTTCCTACAGCGCTGGCACCTCTGAAATCGCAATCCCTCTTCCAACAACTTGGAAAACTCCAGATATAGAATATCCCGCACAGAAGAAACCTCATAGGAAGAAGCAATAAAGCACGGATAATGGTAAGCTGCTTCCAGTTCATATTCTTCAATCTCATACTCTTTTGCGAAAGCTTTTTGTTCTTCCGTCAGGACAATTTCCTGCTGAAACAATTCATCCAGCGCCTCCCAGGATAGTCCGTAGGGCATTTTGTTCCCGTGAGGTGCAAAGGAGTTTGCCTGAAAGGTCTCATACCGCTTATAGCTGGGCGACCGCTCTCTGATTTTGCACCACAGGCAGTAACGCTCCGAGGGATAAAGCTTTTCCAGCACGCCTGGGCGAAAGTCTTTATCAAAACAGAACTCGATTAGCTCCAGAAATTCTGTCTGCAAAATGCGAAGATACCGCCGGTAAAACTCAACCGCCCGTTCAGTTTTCTTCATGAACAGAGGAGGAAATATGGCCGTATAGAGCGAGGTATAAAACGCCTCGCTCAAGGTTGGAAACACCTGCTCATACAGTTCAAATGCGCGGACCACAGCCTCACGTCTGCCGCTGAAATTCTTCCTATCCAGATTTGGCGCCGATGTTGGATCGTCTATAAATCGTAAATAGCCTGGATTGCATTTCTCGAAAGCGGCATCAAAATCTGCATAACAAAAGTTGAGAAGTCCTTCACCCAGCGGCACGGTCACATACGTGCCGCTGAAATAATTTATCCTGAGTTCGGAAATATCATCCGGATAGAGGGGATCTAATTTCCGCACATGGATTGAACTGCCATATCTTCCATGTGCCGCCTTCATCTGTTGGTACCAAACCTCTTTTTCCCCATCTGCAAGTCTCCTCTGAAACTTGTCGGGAACAGGAATTTCCAATTCATCGTAAAGCTCATAAATCGCTTCCAATTCATAGGTCCCGCTGACCAAAATGAGCAATGACTTCTCAGGCGCAAGATAGGATGCCTGATTATAAAAGAATTCTGGTGTCAAATCAGCACAGCCGCGCATTTGTTCCTGGTATGCTTTTCGTTCTGCGCTCTCAAGGTGTGCAAATAAAGGTTTCATCTTTTCCACAAAATTCACCACTACTTTTTGAAAATCAGGATTTCTTTAAAAATCGAAAATTCATATCACTCCATAAAACATTATATAGAACCATTGCGAAGTTGTCAAACCTTTGTTATCCTATCTACGTAGTCAGCGCTGATGATACCTAACAGACAGGAGGATATGATGCGATATTTTGATGAACGAATATTCCAGATGAACACCAGAGTTTTTCACTACGGCTTAAATCCATATGAATTGACAGTCTACAGCTATCTGGTTTCCTGCGCCGGAAGCAGGAGCGCCTGCCAAGCGAGGATCAGAACCATTGCCAATGCCTGCGGATGTTCAGAATCTACGGCAAGGCGAACACTTCATGAGTTGCAGGCTAAAGGATTCATTGACATCAAGGGCAATGTGCAGATGCTGAAGAACGGAAAACATCGCCAGACCTGCAACCGCTACTACCTGCTGGACCACAGCGAATGGCAGCTTCCCCAGTGACGGGGGAAATGTATAAATCAAAACAGCGGCGTGAGGTTCGGAGGGCACTCCAGCCTCACCGCCCCAATACCCCACCGCTGCCCATGTGAAGCCCTGTGTGCCACTTTCCAACGCGGGTAACATCCCCAGCACCAACCACCCCCAAAACGCCGTGTTGAGCCGTTTGTGGCCGAGATTGAGCAAGACAACTATTCAGCAATATGTCCCAACCATGCGGGCAGTCCGGCGGTTGAAAGTGGTGCAGGATAAAGGCAGGTGGTCGCTTGCGACCTCCTGCCGGTTCACACAGCCCCGCAGTGCGGGTCTGGGACGTTTTAGTAGGTGGTCGGAATTACCCGATTTTATGGAGACAGGTGGTCGGGATATTGCATAAAGTCAGCAGTATCAAGGGGTTCCTGGGTGGTCGAGCCCCAACGAAGGAGGATATTATGGATAAAATTCAAGTTCAAACAGAACTTACACGAGAAAAGAAGGAACGAATCCCGGTATGGATGTATCCATCCACGCTGGCAATGATTGAAGGAGCCCTTCAACAAGCAAATTGCAAAAGTCGGAGCGAATTCCTGGAGGAAGCAGCCAAATATTACGCAGGATATGTCTCCGCAGAAAATGCGATCCAATATCTGCCGCCGATGTTGGTCTCCGCATTCCGAGGGACCGTGCGTGACAGCGAGATGCACATCTCCAGACTACTGTTCAAGCTGGCCGTGGAACTGGATATGATGATGAATGTTCTGGCCTCTGAGTTGGATACAGAACCCGAGGCTCTAGCGCAGATGCGGGGCCGGTGTATCCGGAATGTGAAGAAGACTGGTGGTTACATCGCGTTTGAAAATGCGGCCCGATACCAACTCAAGCTGTGTGAAGATGAGGCGAACCCAGATGAATAAATCCAGCTATAAAACCTATGATGATCTGCCTTTGATGCTCTCGGTACCGGACGTAGCGAAGGTACTGGGCATCAGCCGTGCCGGAGCCTACGAGCTGGCGCACAGCAGGGAATTCTCATCCATGAAGATCGGCAGCAGGATCATCGTCCCAAAGGATAAATTCCTCCTCTGGATTGAAAAGCAGTGCGGGGAGGGCTGATGCCCTCCCCGTGTGGCAGGGGAAATGTATAAATAGAAAGCGGCTTAAGCTGCTCAAAACCAATTGATAATAAATTGATAACTCTACCGAATCCCGCTGGATATTCAGGCCAGCAGATGGTATTGTGTGTCGCTGAAAGGAGGCGCTGCACAATGGCAAAACGCAGAGCAAATGGAGAAGGGAATATTCGCAAGCGAAAAGATGCTCGTTGGGAGGGGCGTTATACCGCAGCCTATGATCCCATCACCGGCAAACGGATCACCAAGAATGTCCTGGGCAAGACCCAAGCGGAGGTCAAAGAGAAATTGGCAAAAGCAATCGCCGACAGCCAGCAGTTAGACGTAACAAAAACCAACTGCTACACTGTAGCAACGTGGATAACCACATGGTACGAGGTCTATGCTGAACCCCGGCTCCGGCCCAATACAAAATTATACTACCAGAACTACATCAACAATCACATCATCCCCGATATCGGTAGCATCAAATTGGAGAAGCTGACCACCATTCAGATTCAGCGATTCTACAACGCACTCCAAAAGAGCGGACGCATCCAACGTAACAATCGGGTGGAGTTAAAAGACAAAAGCCTCAGTCCCAGAGTAGTACGAGGTGTCCACACTCTCCTGAGCAACTGCCTGGAGCAAGCGGTAGCTGAGCGGCTGATCCTGGTGAACCCTGCCAAGGGCTGCAAACTGCCGAAACTGGAGAAGAAGGAAATGCAGATTCTCCCACAAGAGAAAATCGGGATATATCTGGCGGAAGCGGACCGTCGGGGCCTCCTCGCCATGTTCTATCTGGAACTGACCACCGGTCTGCGGCGGGGCGAACTGCTGGCGCTCCTCTGGACTGATCTTGATATAGAAGCCCGGACCATCTCCGTAACAAAGCAGGTCAATCGTATCAACGGCGAACTGGCAGTCAGCCAGCCCAAGACGCAGAACTCAGTCCGGACACTGGCGATCCCGCAGCAAGCGGTAGACCTGCTGATAGAGGAGCACCGAAAGCATCCAAACAACCCGTATATGTTCCCCTCGCCCAAAACCGGAACCATGTATGATCCGGACGCTTTCCGCCGCATCCACGACAAAATCCTGAAATCCATCGGTGCAGAGCACGTCCGCTTCCACGATATGAGGCATCTTTTCGCCACTCTATCTCTCAAGAACGGCGTAGATGTGAAAACTCTCTCCGGAGCCTTGGGCCACTACTCCGCAGGTTTCACCCTCAATACCTGCACCCACGCCACCGCACAGATGAAGCAGGACGCGGCAGATACCATCGGCGCAGTCATCAGCCAAGCGATGTAGCAAAAATATTTCGCAAAAAGGGCAGCACCGGACAAGAAAATCCCGTCCGGTGCTGCCCCGTCCTATCCGAATCTATCCCCGTGTGGGTCGCCGCGTGGGTC